>JAZUNG010000058.1:0-5749 GCA_045604025.1 Lachnospiraceae bacterium
GACCATCCTTCATTCATGATCCTTACTCTTGCACATGACGCACTGGCAGAGCTGGGCATTAACCTGATCGTTACTGACCTTTCCAACTCTTCAGACCTGTGGACAGCACTTGAGGCTGGCCAGGGCGAGATCTGGTGCGCAGCATGGGGTGCAACTGTAGATCCTGATATGTATCAGATCTACTACTCAGATATCAAGAACGGCGGAGCAGAGGCCGGCGGATCTAACTACATGTATCAGATCGAGGATGCTGAACTTGATGACATGATCATGGCAGCACGTGCTTCAACAGACCAGGCTTATCGTAAAGCAGTTTACAAGAGCTGCCTTGATACTATCATTGACTGGGCTTGCGAAGTTCCTGTATATCAGAGACAGAATGCTATTATCTTCAGTACTGAGCGTGTAGACATCAGCACAGTTACTCCTGATATCACCACATTCTATGGCTGGATGAGTGAGATCGAGAACACCGTTCTTAAGTAATATAAGAACAGTGGCCTGACTGAATCAGGCGGTCGATTTGATCATTCGGGGCCGTCCCACAAGACATAAGGTCGCGGGACGGCCCCTTTAGCATATTTACATAGGTGGTGTTAAAGTGAGTAAGTTTATTATCAAGAGAATACTTATCTCTATCGTAATTCTCATTTTCGTTGCGTTTATCATATACGTACTGATGAGATGTCTTCCGACGTCTTATCTGGAGCAGGTTGCACGTAGTAAATCCATGCAGCCTGGTTCAAAGAGCTTTGAAGAGTGGATGGCTCAGCTGAGTGCGACCTATGGTATGGACAAGGGTATCATACCGGGATTCCTCGCATGGTGCGGCAAGGCCATTACAGGCAACTTCGGTGACAGCTGGAAATGGACTGTACCGGTTGTTGAGAAATTCAAAGACTGCGTATGGATCTCATTTATCATGGGAGCCATTTCATTTATCCTTGAGCTGATCATAGCTATCCCTCTGGGTGTCATTTCAGCTACCAAACAGTACAGCAAAGCAGACTATACGATCACGATCGTGGCGCTGACGTGTTATTCGCTGCCCACGTTCTTCTTTGCGTCGCTGATGAAACTGGTATTTTCAGTTAAGCTGGGATGGTTTGACCTGGGAGGACTGATAGGTCGAAACTATGACCATCTGTCCAGCTGGGGCCAGTTCTGGGACAGGGCGGACCATCTCGTCTTGCCCATCATAACTCTGGTAGTCATCAGTATAGGTTCACTGATGCGTTATACCAGAACCAATATGCTGGAGGTCCTGAGTGCTGACTATATCAGAACTGCCAGAGCCAAGGGTCTGTCAGAGCGGCGTGTAATCTATCATCACGCTTTCAGAAATACGCTTATTCCTATAGTGACAATAGTGGGCGGCTCACTTCCTGGACTGTTCTCCGGAGCGCTGATCACTGAGACACTGTATTCAATCCCGGGCATAGGATATGTATCATACCAGTCGATGGTTTCCGGAGATATTCCTTTCTCCATGTTCTACCTGGTATTCCTGGCAATACTGACACTGCTGGGCAATCTGATCTCGGATATATTATACGCAGTTGTGGACCCTCGTGTCCGCATAGCGTAGAAAGGGGGTTAATATGAGCGAAGAGATCAAAAACACTCAGGAACCCCTGAACAATACTCCTGAAAACGAAGAGTATTCCTTAAATGATGACCGTCGTGTCAAGACTCTGTCTCCAGGAAGACTGGTTGCAAAACGATTCTTCCGTAACAGAGTAGCGGTAACCGGTCTGGTCATTCTGGCATTTATGTTTGTATTTTCATTCCTGGGCGGAGCAATCTCCCCTTACAAAGAGGACCAGCTGTTCTACAGAAATGATTCTCAGAACAAACAGTATGCCGGTGTAACAGAGAACACGGAGCTGCGTTATATCGAGGCAGAGAGCGGCAGCTTTCCTTCACTGGCGCAGGCACAGTTCTATCTGGCACAGGCGCAGGGCAAGGATACATTCACACTGAACGGTGTAGAGTATTCATTCAAGCAGGAAGGTGAAGACTTCTATTCCCTGTATACTGACAATGGACAGAAGATCGTTGCATTTGCTTCCAAGAAGCTGGTAACGTCCAGCCACAGCAATGAAAAGATCGATTTCAATATTCAGTACAATGCGCTGAAAGTTCTGGAAAATGGTTCCGGTTCATTTGAACTGGATGGTTCCACTTATCAGGTCGATGAAGACGGCACCGTATCCAAAGATGGTGAGGAGATCGCTTATGCCAGCGAATACATCGTTCAGGCTATCATGGGCGACGTTGTTCTGACAAGAACATTCAAGGAAGAGCTGATCGAGACTATCGATTCTGGCAGCAAGGAGTTTGTTTTCACTGATGCGGACGGACTGACAGCAGAGTATTCCATCACTTATGATGCTGCAACCAAGTCATATTCTGTTCTGCAGAGTGTGGAAACAAGAGTATTTGATACATATTCACCTCCGAGCAGTGAGCACTGGCTGGGTACTGACAGAAACGGTATGGATATGCTGACCCGTCTGATGTACGGTGGTCGTGTATCACTGTATATCGGATTTATCGTAGTTATCATTGAGACTGTTATCGGTGTTGTACTCGGTGGTATCTCCGGTTATTTCGGAGGCTGGGTAGACAACCTGATCATGCGTCTGGTTGATATCTTCTACTGCATACCTTCCATGCCTATCATCATTATCCTTGGTGCAGCCATGGATGCCATGAGAATGGATCCTCAGCTGAGAATGGTATGGCTGATGCTGATCCTCGGATTCCTGGGCTGGGCAGGTATTGCCCGTCTGGTCAGAGGTCAGATCCTGTCCTTAAGAGAGCAGGAGTTCATGACAGCAACAGAGGCAACAGGTATCAGAGTTTCAAGAAGAATCTTCAAACATCTGATCCCGAACGTAATACCTCAGCTGATAGTTACCATGACCATGAGCCTGGGTTCTACCATCCTTATCGAGGCAACGCTGTCATTCCTGGGATTGGGCGTTAAGTTCCCGTTTGCTTCCTGGGGAAATATCATCAATGATGTTAATGACACACATGTACTTACAAATTATCTGTTTATCTGGATCCCTGCAGGTGTCTGCCTTGTTGCGACAGTTCTGGCGTTCAACCTGGTCGGCGATGGCCTGAGAGATGCATTTGATCCGAAGATGAAGCGGTAGGAGGGAGGTAGTATCATGGCAAAAAAGAAAAAAGCGGAAGGCTACCTGTCAGCGAAAGAAGCTAGAGCTATTTCGAAATCCAACCGCAAGATAACAAACGAACTTGAAAAACAGAGAAAAAGAAAGAATGTGCCAGAGTCAGAATTCCTGACACAGATGCACGACCCTGCAAATGCAGTTGAGTTTGACGATCTGCATACATATTTCTTTACAGATGCAGGAACTGTAAAGAGTGTTGATGGTGTTACATTTAATGTTCCCATCGGCAAGACAGTAGGTGTCGTAGGTGAGTCAGGATGCGGAAAATCCGTAACCAGTCTGTCACTTATGCAGCTGCTCCAGAGACCTCAGGGCCAGATCGTTTCAGGTGAAGTCAGACTGAACCTGGGCGACAAGGCTTATGAGATCTCAAAGGTTCCTCAGGAGAAAATGCAGCATATCCGTGGAAATGTTGTATCCATGATCTTCCAGGAGCCTATGACCAGTCTTAATCCTGTATTCAGGATAGGCGCTCAGCTGGATGAGGTTATCGAGCTTCACGACGGTGAGGGCAAGAGCAAGGAAGATATCAAGAAGCGTTCTATAGAAGCACTTGAGATGGTCGGAATTGCAAACAGCGAGGGTGTATACAGAATGTATCCTCATGAGCTCTCAGGCGGTATGAGACAGCGTGTCATGATCGCTATGGCGCTGGCCTGCAACCCCAGAGTTATCATCGCTGACGAGCCGACTACCGCGCTGGATGTTACCATCCAGGCACAGATCCTCGACCTGCTGCGCAACCTGAAAGACAAGATCAATTCATCCATCATGCTGATCACCCATGACCTGGGAGTTATAGCTGAGATGGCTGATTATGTAGTAGTAATGTATGCCGGACGTATCGTAGAGAAGGGTACTGCTGAGGATATCTTCTATCATCCCAGTCATCCGTATACTATCGGTCTGATGGCATCCAAGCCTGTAGTAGGCAAGCAGGTTGACGAGCTGTACTCGATCCCGGGCAAGGTTCCGAATCCTGTAAATATGCCGGACTACTGTTACTTCAGAGACCGCTGTGAAATGAAGCTGGGCTGCTGCGATGGAGAGTATCCTTGCGAGATCAGCCTTTCGGATACTCACAAGGTCAGCTGCTACCGCTACTATGAGGAGCACAAGGAAGAGGCCGAGCGTGTAGGAATTATCGGTTCTGCCGCTGCATTTACAGGCGCGGATATAGCTGCCGCTGCAGATGCACAGGATGAGATCCTCGCCCGCGCCGAAGCTGCAGATGAGATCCGTGAAGAGATCCAGGAAAATGTCTCAGAAACTGAGAAAGGAGGTGTTGAATAATGAGCAGTTGGGCAAACAAAGGCAGACAGCCTGAAACTCCCGAAGATAAATTCAATACCTTAGCTCAGGACGTTAATATAGAAATGAGCAGTGCATCTGAAAAAGATGCACAGAAGGATGGCGCAAAGTCTCCGCTTGTTTATGACGACCAGTATATTCTGATGGTCCGTGACCTGAAGAAGTATTTCCCTATCAAGGGTGGTCTGTTCAATCGAGTGGTCGGACAGGTCAAGGCAGTTGACGGTGTAACATTCAACCTGAAGCGTGGTACGACCATGGGTCTGGTTGGAGAGTCTGGATGCGGCAAGACTACAGCAGGCCGTACTATCCTCAGACTGAATGATACCAAGACCGGTGGCGATGTTCTCTTTAACGGCCGCGAGGTCTATGATTTCAGCAAGAAGGAAATGAGAGACGCCCGTACTGAGATGCAGATCATTTTCCAGGATCCGTTCTCCAGTCTGTCACCCAGACTTCCTGTAGGAGAGATCATTGGAGAAGGCGTCAGAGAGCACAACCTCGTTTCCAAAGCAGAGTTCGATGACTATGTTGACAAGGTCATGGATGACTGCGGACTGCAGCCTTTCCATAAGGACCGTTATCCGCATGAGTTCTCAGGTGGACAGAGGCAGAGGATATGTATCGCCCGTGCACTGGCACTCAATCCTGAGTTTGTAGTGTGTGACGAGCCTGTATCAGCTCTGGACGTTTCTATTCAGGCGCAGATCATCAATCTGTTGAATGAGCTCCAGGAGCAGAGAAAACTGACATATCTCTTCATCTCACATGACCTGTCAGTTGTAGAGCATATCTCAGATTCCGTTGGTGTTATGTACCTCGGAAATCTGGTAGAGTATGGTGAGAAGGCAGACATATTCAGGAATCCACTGCATCCATATACACAGGCGCTGTTCTCAGCTATCCCTGTTCCGGATCCGCAGGCCAAGATGAACCGTATAGTTCTGGAAGGCTCTATTCCTTCACCTGCCAATCCTCCGGAGGGCTGCAAGTTCCATACCAGATGCAAGTATTGCATGGACAAGTGCAAGGTAGAGGTGCCTGAGCAGAAAGAGCTTGAGCCGGGCCATTTTGTTGTATGTCATCTGTATGACTGATCCGGAACTCCTGATCACAGGCTGATCCGGCAGATACCAGAGAGGCTTCAGTTTATGCAGATCCCATATATATCAGATCTTTAAAGGTCACTTTAAGCAGATAATGCATAAAGTGACCTTTATGTTTTTGCACTT
>JAZUNG010000059.1:0-19349 GCA_045604025.1 Lachnospiraceae bacterium
GAGGAAAAGGCTGAAGCCATCCAGAACTTCCTCTACTATGCGTGCGACCAGATCCACCAGTACGGCGTATATGTATCTGTCGACGTGTTCGCGGAATGCGCAGGCAAATACGTCAGCGCATACGGGCAGTACTTCCCCGCCATCTCAAATGTAGTTGACGCTATCAGCGCCATGCCGTACACCGACCACTTCGGATTCACGGTAGATACCTGGAGTGACCCTTATACTACCGTAAATGACTGGGCGCAGTCAGCAGCTGCAAGACAGACCGAGATCGAAACTCCCGGTATCGTCCGCACATGGCTCACCTGCTACAATGTGCCATGGTGGAAGCCTGTCATCAAATGCGACGTCGACTATTTCGGCAAGCAGTGCCAGGCACTGTATGACGCAGGTCTCACAGGCGGATTCATGACATGGAACGGCATCTCCAATCTGGATATTTACAATATGATGGCGCCTGCCATGGGAAAGGATTATGGATATGGCACCGGATCTATCCCCGGTGTAAAGGGTGAGCCAAAGAAGACGAACGGCTCCACCTCGACCGAAACCGGTGACGAATCCGAAACCGGTGATGAATCCGAGACTGAGACTGATGGCGAAACTGATAACGATGATGAAGCTGAGAATGCCAGCGAACCAGAAACCGATAATTAGTCCGAGGCATATGACGGTGAAGATACAGAAAATGTTCGGGAATATATGACGTTGAAGATATAGAAAATGACACTGCCTCTGAAGACACAGATATAACTGATCGATCACATAAACAGATTCAGTATCAGCCCGGCGATAGCGCCGCAGGCATAAAGGAGTGCTACAACCTTGAAGCACTCTTTTTTATTTTTGTCCATGCGGAACAGAACGATCAGACCGAGGCCGGCGCCTGTCGACAGACCGGCCACGCAGGAAGCGAAACTGAGGCTTCCGGCGATATAGAGTTCAGTAAACAGCACCGACACGGCACAGTTGGGGATCAGCCCGACTAACGCAGTGATGAGCGGCTGGAAGAAGAAATTGCCTCCGATCAGCCTGCCCAGGCACTCCTCTCCGATCAGAGCGATCACCAGGTTCAACACCAGGCAGATGATAAAGATCCACAGGATCATCTTCAGCGTATGGATGATCGCGGGCTTCAGTATACCGCTGCTCTCTTCACATCCGCAGTGCTCGTCCTGACACATGTCGGATATAACCTTGTCGTTTGCATGCTTCCTGAAAATAAAATTCAGAATATAACCAAATAGGATGCCTTCGATGAACTTGACCAGCAGCAGTTTCCAGATCACGGGGAACATCTCCGGATGGCTCAGCATGATCAGCAGCGCCTCATCCGATGTAGCCAGAAAAACCGCGATCAGTGTACCGATCTGCACTACACCGCCCGTATACAGATTGCTCATGGCAGCAGAAAAACCGCACTGCGGTACAAGGCCCAGTGCGGATCCAACTATTGGTCCAAAGTATTTCTTTTTGCTGAACACCTTGCCAGCCAGTACTTCAGAGTGCTTCTCCAACGCCTCCATCAGCAGATATGCTGCGAAAAGGAACGGAAGCGCTCTGGCAGTATCCAGCAGTGCGTCCAGAAGTGCATCTACGAACATATAGTATCATTTACTGCAGGCGGCGGGGCAGCACATGCCATCCCGCCGTCCGAACAGATCATCTAAAGTGGATTGCCCTCGCTGTCAAACAGC
Organism: Lachnospiraceae bacterium; assembly: GCA_045604025.1. GTDB lineage: Bacteria > Bacillota > Clostridia > Lachnospirales > Lachnospiraceae > RGIG5612. The sequence goes on from JAZUNG010000059.1 coordinate 1,701, forward strand.
GGCAGAGGCTCGAGGAAAATGATATCATCCCTCTTTGCAGCATCGCCTTCAGCCAGAATAGCCATGCGGCCAACGATCTCGCCGCCGGCTTCATTAACCAGCTTCTCAACAGCTGCCAGTGACTCGCCTGTGGAGATGACGTCATCGAGGATCAGGACTCTCTTGCCATTGATCTTGCGGGCATCCTTGCCATCCATGTACAGGTGCTGTACAGCCTCAGTGGTAATAGACTTCACTTCCGTCTCGAATACACCTTCCATGTACAGCTTCGGAGCCTTGCGGACCAGACAGTAATCATTGCGGCCGCTCTGTTTGGCCATCTCATGAACCAGAGGAATGGCCTTGGCCTCGGGTGCGACCATGTAATCGAACTCCGGAGCCTTCTTCAGAAGCTCAGAAGCGCATGCGCATGTCAGTTCTACGTCACCGAAGATAACGAATCCAGCGATCACCAACGTGTCGGATGCCTTGCACAGCGGAAGCGCTCTGGTGCATCCTGCGATAGTCATTTCATAGTACTTTTTCATTGTGGTACCCTTCCGATCATTTCTTTGAGCTGCCTGCCTTGGCTCTGAGTGTAGAGATCTTCTCTACCGCAGCTGCCAGTTCAGGAGTGTCTATCTCATCGAATCTGCCTTCATCAGCCAGTTCTGCAAATGCAGGATCTATCGGAAGCTTGCCCAAAACGCTGAGTCCGATCTCGTCTGCGACCTCATCGATCTGGCTCTTTCCGAATACGCTGATCTCCTTGCCGCAGTCAGGGCATCTTAAGAAACTGTAGTTCTCGACGATTCCCAGCACACGCACCTTCATGGCTCCGGCCATATTATAAGCCTTCTTGACGATCATATTTACCAGGCTCTGAGGAGATGTAACAATGATGATACCGTCCAGCGGGATCGACTGATAGATAGTCATCGGTACATCACTGGTTCCGGGAGGCATATCAACGAGCAGATAATCGATATCGCCCCAGACAACATCTGTCCAGAACTGCTTTACGATGCCTGTTATCACGGGGCCTCTCCACAATACGGGAGTATCCTCGCTCTCCAGAAACATATTGATGCTCATGATCTTGATGCCGCCTGCACTTACTGCCGGCCAGATACCGTTCTCGTCGCCTTCAGCGCCCTGTGCTATGCCGAACATCTTCTGAATAGAAGGTCCGGTGATATCGGCATCCAGTATGCCAACTTTATAACCCTGTTTAACCAACTGAACAGCCAGAGCGCCGGTTACGAATGACTTGCCTACACCACCCTTGCCGCTCACGATACCGATCACGTGGTTAATATGGCTGCCTGCGTTCAGAGGAGCGATCAGATCCTCGGGGTTCATCTTTGCGCTGGGGCATCCGCCTGCACTGGCGCATCCCTCACACGAACCTGTGCATGCGGTTGTCTCCTGCATGTCTTTTTCTTCTGCCATTTTGTTACCTCTGTCTTTCTATGATCCGGGCCATTATCAGTGTGGCCCGCATATTACCATTCAGTTTTATTCTTTACTGCCGGTCAATAATAACATGATACTGTTGCTGCGTTCAATAAATTTCGTCATTTCGTCCGTAGTTAACGGAGCATTTGCCAGTCTGGCCAGGTCATAGAGCTGCTCCAGGACCATTTCCGCGTTCTCTCCCTCAGGATGATCCAGAACATATCTGACCAGATCGTTGTTGGCGTTGAGTACCAGAGTGCCGGGGTCTTTGAACTGGTCCAGATTATCAGTCATACCCATCTGACGCATCATTTCTTCCATACGCTTGGACTCTTCAGATACAGTCAGGACTGATGATGTGCCCGCGTTCTTGAGGTTCTGCACCTTGACCTGAATACGGTCGTTCTTCAGAGCCGTGCGCAGTCTTCCCTGGATATCCTCAGCCTGCTTATCGAGAGTCTCCTGGTCAGCCTTGGATGTTCTCTTCGTAAACACCTTGTCAAGATCTGCGTCCACGCGTACGAAATGCACACCCTCACGCTTGCTCTCTACATGGCCGATATATGATGTATCTATGACCAGTTCCAGATAAACCGCATCCAGTTTGGCCTTCCTGAACATATTGATATACTGACCCTGCGTATGTCTTCCACTGGTATAGAAGATGGTATTCTCGTGCTTTTCCTTATTCTCCTCGAGGCACTCATCCAGGGTCAGGTATTTGTCGGAAATATTCTTATACAGAACATACTCATCCATCTTTTCAGCGAATTTCTCGTCACGGATGCAGCCGTACTTGATGAACGGATTGATGTCGTCCCAGTACTTCTCGTAATTCTCCTTGTCAGTCTTGTACATGCCTACCAGCTTGTCAGCAACCTTCTTAGTGATATAATCAGAGATCTTAGTTACGAATCCGTCGTTCTGCAGCGCGCTCCTTGATACGTTCAGAGGCAGGTCCGGACAGTCTATCACGCCTTTAAGGAGCAACAGGAATTCTGGGATGACCTCCTTGATGTTGTCGGCGATGAAGACCTGGTTGTTATACAGTTTGATCACGCCTTCCATGGCGTCATACTGGTTGTTCAGCTGAGGGAAATACAGAATACCCTTCAGGTTGAACGGATAGTCCATGTTCAGATGGATCCAGAACAGCGGGTCCTTATAATCATTGAAGACCTTGCGGTAGAAGTCCTTGTATTCCTCGTCAGTACACTCGTTGGGATGCTTTGCCCACAGAGGATGTGTATCATTGATCGGCTTCGGCTCTTCAGGCTCCTTCGGGGCCTCGCCGTCCTTGGCCGGTTCTGCCTTCTCTATCAGCTTGTCAGTATTGACAAAATAGATCTCTTCAGGCATGAACGAGCAGTACTTCTGGAGCACTTCCTTTACACGGTACTCGTTCGAATACTCATAGCAGTCCTCGTTCAGGTGCAGAGTGATCTCGGTTCCTACCACCTCTCTGTCAGACGGTCCCATCTCGAACTCGGTACCGCCATCACATTCCCAGTGCACTGCCTCAGCGCCTTCCTGGTATGACAGAGTATCGATAGTGACCCTGTCAGCAACCATGAATGCCGAATAGAAGCCCAGACCGAAATGGCCTATGATCTGGTCCTCGCTGGCCTTGTCTTTGTATTTGTTGATGAAATCAGTCGCGCCTGAAAATGCGATCTGATTGATGTATTCTCTGACCTCATCCGCGGTCATACCGATACCGTTGTCGATAAACTTCAGAGTCTTCTCTGTAGGGTTGGCCACCACCTGGATCTCCAGCTTGGTGTCCTCGGGGAAATGGTACTCTCCCATGACTTCCAGTTTGCGGAGCTTCGTGATGGCGTCGCAGCCGTTGGAGATCATCTCACGGATGAAGATATCCTGGTCTGAATACAACCATTTCTTGATGATCGGGAATATATTTTCACTGTTGATCGATAAGTTGCCTTTTTCTGTACTCAATGTATGTCACCTCTTGTCTGAAAATCTATGAAGCCTGCCCCCGGTGCATCACTGACATGGCCTCCGGATACGCTGCTTCTTTCCATAACAAAAGCCCTTGCAAAAGCGTACGCAAATGCCAAAGGCTTTCGTATTTAACTATATTTTATGCTTTGTAAAGGGAAATGTCAACAGAAAATTAGCACTCTACATCAGCGAGTGCTAACGCGTCACTCAAACCTGGAAATAAACTTGACCACGCTCTCATCCCATGCCCTCTCAATGCTTTTATCCATGCTGAAAGACTTCATGGATACACCGGTGGTGCATGTGAGTTTGCCGCCTTCAAAGTAGACGTTCATGAACAGCGCGTTGATCTCCGACGGGCTGTAATTGGTCAGGTCATGGCTGGCCAGGAACCCTGCCACCTTCTCAGGCGGGGTCATGAAAATGATCCTGAATCTGATGGGAAGTCTCTTTCCCTTAACGATATTGTAACAGAGGTTCCTGATCTGTCCCCATTTGATAACCTCCTCAAAGGGGCCCTCCGGTGCTACGGTCTGATATGTGCTCTCCTCCGCAACGCGTGGAGTCATTCCTTCCTCTGCATCTCCAGGTAAGGATTCCTGACCGCTAGCTGCTTCAGATGCTGCAGGGCCGGGTCCTTTCAGAAAATCCTGATTGATATGCCCGTCGATAGACACACTGAAGAGTGTGCTGAAGCTGGCCTCTGTCACACAGAATGTGTCAAAGGTCTCGCCTGCAAACAGTGCCGTTGTGAACTTTTTGATGTTGGTGATCTCGATTAAATTCATGATTTCTTTCCTGAACAGGGAACTACTGCGGTAAATATTATACCGCAGCAGTCATTTTATTGCAATTATTCAATTGTCAGATGAAACTCATTTCTTCGCTGTGAACCCCCAGCTCATCTGTGATGCGCAGGATCAATATTCCTTTTGATTTAGTTGTTCTCAGCATGTACAATACTAATACAAAAAGGATAACATGTTGTAATCTGTATATGGGCAATATCCCGGGAGTTGATCATGAATAATAAAGAGTTTTATCTCGAACAGGATGGACTGAAGATTCACTGCAAGCTGGACTTCCCCAAAAGACTGACAGAAGGTGATAAATGTCCTCTGCTCATCCTGGTCCATGGCTTTACCGGATGGATGGATGAAGAGCATCTGATCGGTATTACCAAAGCTGCCAATGACATCGGCATCGCAGTACTGAGACCGGATATGTACGGTCACGGAAAGAGCGACGGCGCATTCCGGGATCACACTATCCTCAAGTGGATCACCCAGATGACGGCTGTGATGGACTATGCTGCCACTTTGCCATTTGCCGGCAGACTGTTCCTGGCCGGACACTCCCAGGGTGCACTGGTTGCCATGCTCCTGGGCGCGATCTATCAGGACCGTCTGGATGCCATACTGCCTCTGTCACCGGCTGTGCAGATTCCGGAAGGAGCCAGAAGCGGATATATACTGCGCATGCATTTTGACCCGGATCATATCATAGATGATATAGACCTCTCTACTCCAGAAAGAGAGCGTCACTTAAGCGGCAATTATGTCAGAGTGGCCCAGCTGCTTCCAACAGACTGGGCCATCACGCGCTTTGAAAAACCGGTGCTGATCGTTCACGGGGATGCAGACGCAACCGTCCCCGTCCAGCACGCCATTGATACGGCTGCCCTGTATAAGAACTGCACTCTGAAGGTCATCTCAGGTGATGACCATGACTATCATTTCCACCTGGATGAAGTCTGCGCTGCACTGCAGGAGTTCCTGGGGCAGTTTACTGAATAAATATCAGACTGCGGGACCTGAAGGCCTGTCTGCATTCTTCCTTGCCTTCCTTCTCTTTCTGGTAACTGCTATCAGGATGATCGCGGGCAGTATGAATATGATGAAGAGAACGACCAGGACAGGCCAGCTCTCTGCCAGCCACAGGAATATCTCACCCATGCCTGTCACGAAGGACTTGATGCCTCTGTTGAACGAAGCAGCAAGTCTTTCTCCATATGTCACGGGCTTTTCGGTGTCATCGACCACTACAACCTCTGACAGGCTGATGGTGACAGTTGAATAATCTATCCGTGAATCCAGATGCTTCAGTGTGCCCTGCAGACTGTCGATCTCATATTCAGTGTCGCTGATTGCTTCCTCCAGCAGTATGATATTTTCCATATCCGTAGCCTCGGAAAGGAGCTTCTGGAGGCGCTCCAGCTTGGTCCTGGCGGTTGCCAGCCTGGTTTCTGTATCATAGTAGGAATCGCTGACATCCTCTGCATTCTGATACTCGTATGTAACAGTCGCAGCGTTGCGCATCACACTCAGGAAATCTCCGAACTGCTTAACAGGAACCCTGATGATCAGCTCAGCGGATCTGAAATCTTTGCTTGCAGCTGATACGGAGCGCTTCTCGTAGTATGCTCCTTCGATCGCGTTTACCTGATCATCAATAATCTTTATGGTCTGGTCAAACTCGGTGCTCTGCATGGTCATGGACGCGGTGTAGATGATCTTTTGATCGTTTTTCTCAGAGATTAGCGCGCCATCCGAATCCTTCTGAGAGCTGTAGGAGCCTTCTCCTTCGTAGTAGGCTTCCTCATTTACTGCATGATCTGCATCAGCCATGTAGTTTCCTCCCGCACCTGAATGAGGAGCTGCAGCACCGCCGCTGCTTCCGCAGGCTGATACAAATACCGTTATGACAATCGCCAGAACTGCCAGTATGACCGGCCTTTTAATATTCTTTTTCATTTTGTCCACCCCTAAAATATAGAATGACAGTGCAGTCAATAATATATGACTCCACTGTCATTGTATGCACCAAATAAGGCTAAATTGTGACGGAGAATTGTAGAATCCGTGACGGGGAACGTGAACAGCCAGACTGTTACATAACACAAATAAGCCCGAAAGACTCTGCTCTTTCGGGCTTTTGCTATGATCAGTGATAACTATGTATATGAACTACAGGACATTCTCCAGCAGCCATTTATCTACATAATTTCTCTCGGTGGCATTTACATCTCCGTATTTTTCTTTATCGAGATTGCCGCCGCCATGGGTCATGCCTTCAATAAAGATCAGGTCCTTCTTCTCTGCTATAGACGCCTCATATATCCACTCTGATACTTCGAATTCATGACCTGCTGTTCTGCCTACGCACAGTGTCGGGCAGCTGATGTATGCAGAATTTCCGTCCGCCTGAGAGAAGTTGTCACGGTCAATGCCGTACAGATCATATTCATCATAACGGAACTCATCCTCGTCAACATGAAGGCCGAGATACAGGAACTCGGAAAGTGTGCTCTGGTAGCCTCTGGACATATCCTCGAAGTTCTCCACGGGCTTCTTTCCTTCGGTCATCAGGCTCTTAACAACCTCTACTGTGATGCTTCCGTCGGGATGAAGGAGCTTGCACTTGCCCTTTGTGGTGTTGTAGAACCTGCGGTCATGCTGATAGATCTGGTAATTATTTACATTGCCGAATCCCATGACGATAGTGAACGGCTCATCATCCGAGTACATTCCCTTGCCTTCGTCGATGAGCTTCTGGCGCTCTAAGGCCCTGGCGAGGAAACGATTGTATCTCTGAGCCTGTGCTTTGAAGTGCTTTTTAATGAACTCGTCGGAATATGTAGCGGTTCCGGTCTCTACGTCCATGCCGTTTTCAGGTGTGCAGGGATCCATGGCCGGATCGCGATCCATAACGCAGTAGTCGTCCTTCAGATTGGTAGCGAGTGATGAAAGGAGATTGACCATATATCCGTGATTTGCGTCAAAGTGCATGACTCCGTCTGCAGGTGTCAGCACCATATCCGGGATCTTCTTGAACATCTTGTCTGTCTGGAATGTCTGAGCCCCGTTTTCAGCGACACGCTGATATGCGGAGTTCAGGTTGCAGCCACGGCTGTTACCCCAGAGAATGACCTTCTCTACTCCCTCGACGTTCTCCTTTATCCAGTCTATCACGAGCGAAAGTGCCGGCATCTGAGTTATGAACTGGAGTGTCTGCGCTGAGCAGTTGCAGGAACGGTAACCCATCTTTGCATAAGCTTCCATCTCATTATCCAGAAGCCTGTCTGCAGATCTGGTGCTTCCATACATCTTCAGAATGCAGATTTTGGAACGAAGCGGGTCATCTCTGCCTGGATCGTAAACCACGAAGTTTGAATTCTTGACATATCCGAGTATCTTGTTGATCATTTCTGTTTTCTCCTTTCAATGCTCTCCTGTTTGTTTCCAGGCTGCTCCTGGTTCAGTTTCTGAGCTGCTATTGTTTTTTCCAAGCTGCTCCTGTTCAGTTTCTGAGCTGCTGTTTGTTTACAGGCTGCTCATGTACGGTTTCAGAGCTGCTATTGTCATGTTTCTGTCAAGATTGATTATATCATTGATCAGTTCAATGTTTAATTATGGATTAATGAAGTATTGATCGAAAAGAGCTAATTGAGCAGCAGGAATCCAAACGGAATAATGAGTATCCCTGTCTCTTCACTCGTAATGAATGGACCGCCGGCTGCATTATTTCCCGCATCGTTGGGCCTGATTTGTGAAAATCGTGATTCAAGCCCGGCATTTTCCGTTATAAACAGTGTAGAAAAGGGCCTAAAATCTGATTCTCTCAGATCAGGCCCTGTCGGAACTGTTATTTAGCCGTCCAGGCAGGGCTGCATTCAGAAAAAACCAGATTTAGGCCCAATGAAGATAGTGATATAATTAAAAACAGATCTGGACCCAATGAGTAATGCTATAATGGTATAATCCAGGCAGGCATCATAATATAGAAAGGTCATTATCAATATATCATAATGGAAGAGCTTACGATCTTTACAACATATGATTCATTTGAGGCTGATCGGATAATTGCTGCCCTGCAGGATGCAGATATTCCTGCATACAAGCGCGAGGCTGGAGCGGGCCAATATATGAAGATCATTTTTGGTATGAATAATACACAGGCGATTGATATTATAGTTCCTGCTTCTGCTGAAGAAACTGCAGTAGATATACTGGCGGATATGGGACTGATAGAGATAGGAGAATGATCCAGGCTGCAGGCAGTTTCCGGAAGGTAAATAATAGGTATAATTGAATAGATTCTCACAAAGCAGTCTCTTTAATCCACAGCACCATATCCCGGATGCTGTTTTGCAGGGAGCGAGGAGCAAAGCCTAATGCGGCTGCGGCGGCACTTCTGTTGAACCTACTGTTGGAATCGAGGACGGCAACAGAATAAGGTGTGAAATATAGAGGCCTCTTTCTCCGCAGACTCCATTTTTCATAGAGCGGCGCGATCAGTTTTGCCAGGCTGATCGGCAGGAATGAAGTGGCGCGTTTGATCCCGAGTGTTTGTTTTGCCGCATTCAGTATGTCACGGATGGTTGCATATGACCCTGAAAGTATATAGCCATGCCCCGGCTGTCCCTTCTCTGTGCAGGAAACAATACCAGCCGCCACATCGCGCACGTCCACAAAATCATAACCTCCCTTCACCGCCACAGGGAGCTTTCCTGCGAGGAAAGACAGAAGCATATTGGTGATGCTGCCTTTTCCGATGTCGCCGGGCCCGATGATCCCAGAAGGAAATACCACGCTGGCATTGAGCCCCCGGCCTGCCGCAGCGAAGACAAGAGAGGTTGCAATTGCTTTGCTTCTGGCGTAATCTCCACGCACCATATCCGGTGAAAATACGTAGTCCTCTGTGATCTCCATTCCCTCCGGCTTTTCCGGGATCGCATGGACTGAACTCACATAAACCAGCTTGCCGACACCGGCCCTTTCGCAATGTCTCAGGATATTATTTGTACCGCCCACGTTCACCCGATAGATCCGGTCTCCCGGATCCGACGCCACCGAGATCATACCAGCGCAATGGATCACACAGGTACTCCCGTCTGTACCTGAGAAGAAACGCTCCAGCGAAGCATCATCACACACATCTCCATAGGTAACAGAAATATCGTCCGGCAGAGCGGCAGCCAGAGGGTCATTTTCCATTACCAGTGCACAGATCTCTGCATCTTCCTTTTTCAGCTCCGTAATCACAGTCCGCCCGAGGAAACCGCTTGCTCCAGTCACAAGATACTTTTGAAACATATTCTTACCTCCTACTATCTTCATAAAATAGACAAGTGTTGATTATCTTTCACATTTTCAGTATAATTTAATAACCAGAGAACAACAATAAACAATGCCAGGCCCTGCGAAAGAAAAACAACACCTTGCGAGGTGGTGTTGGAAATAAATGTAAACTTTTTGTGTACGGAGAAAGCAGTATGAGAAAAAGTGACGCAAGAGTGCGCTATACGCAGCGTGTGATAAGGGAATCATTTTTGTCCCTGCTCAGAAAAAAGCCTATCAATAAGATCACTGTCAAGGAGGTCTGTGAACTGGCAGAGCTGAACCGGGCGACCTTCTACACTCATTACAGTGACTGCTTTGCGCTTCTGGAGAGTATCGAGCAGGAGCTTCTGGATGCCTTTGAACGATCACTGCATCTGATCGACGGTTTTGACGTGAGCGCGCTGATCACGGCGATCTATGCTATGGTAGAGCAGCATGAGGACGCCTGCCGTATCCTGATCTTCGCAGGCACCAGCCCGTCCCTTCTGGGCCGGATGATCGACCTCGCCAAAGGATCCAGTATCGCCTCCTGGAAGCAGCAGCTGCATCATGCGACCGAAGCGGAGCTTGAAATGCTCTATACCCATCTGTCCAACGGACTGATGAATGTTGTGGTGGATGGATACGACAGATACAGCCGGGATGAGGTCATCTCATTTGTAAACCGTATTGTCATGAGCAGTCTGTCGCTGTTCCGGTGAATCTTAACTTTTTACGCATTTGATAAAATAACTTCTGACATACAAAAGCCCGAAGGACATCTGTCTTCCGGGCTTTCCATACAGCTCCTGAGGGGACTCGAACCCCTGACCCCTTCATTACGAGTGAAGTGCTCTACCAACTGAGCTACAGAAGCATTTACGCCAAGGCGCTCGTTTATTATAAAAGGTTCGCTCGCATTTTTCAACCGTGACAGAAAATGTTTCCATATTTTTTGCAGTGACTCTGCACATATAGTATAATCACACCAGGACAAGATACACTTTACATGATCACATGGTGAACAACATGAAAAGCAGCAAATTTATTACCAGAATACTCTGCTCTTTACTTATGGAGGTGCTCGTTATGTCAGGACTCTTCGGCTGCGGTAAGCCGCAGTACAAACTGATCTTTGACGGTTCCGGTTTCAAGTCTGCCCGGACCAGTTATGCAGAAGGTGCACAAGTCACAGTGTACTACGGTTTTATTGCTACAGATACAGACTACCGCTTTTATATCGACGCTGAAGATGTCAAACAGGATTATGACAGTCAGAAGGGATATGTCTTCACCTTCAAAATGCCTGCTCATGATGTGAATTGCAGCGTCGAATCCCACAACTCCATGATGTATGATCCAGATGCCCATAACCTGGGAACTGATCCTGCTTCAGGTGGAAATGGCTTTCCCGAGGTTGGCGAGATCGATGAAAGCAGGGTCGTCTTTGACTACTACGCTGCAACCGTGGCAACCGTGGGCGGCGATGAATACCAGGAGATGGTCCTCTATGGCCGCGACGACGAGTATCTAACGCTGGCATACTACAGCAAATATGGTGACGGCGCAGAGCACATGACTGCATGCGTGGTCCCGGCATCTGTACTGGATGACTGCATGGAAGCAGTCAGAAATAACAAAATGGACAGCTGGAGCAAGGGTGTAGGCCTAAACGGCAAGGTATATGTGGTCAAATGGCTGCAGGATGACGGTACACTGAAGCGGGTTTCTTCAGAAGAAATGCCGGAGACCGGCAGATCTGCATTTACAGAGATTGAAGGGATTCTGAATAATGCATGGGCTGAATACCACCAGACCACTGAGCCTCAGCTCTCTGAAGGCGAATGGGTCTGCCCTGAGTGCAAAACCATCAACACAGGCAAATACTGCGCGGAATGCGGAACCAAAAGGCCTGAATAATACTTCAGCCTAAACTGAATAATAAGCAATGCCACCGCATCAGCGGTGGTTTTTGTTATAGATAGCGAATGGAATATACATGATGGTCATGACAATGATGGCCAGCAGTCCGAATAATACCAGATACAGCGCATGACTGCCTCCGGCCAGAGATGAAAGGAACTCCAGCGGCGAGCCAGGCGAAGGTACTGCTATGAACATGAAATTTGTTCCCAGTACGTTATTGGCTATAGCTGCTGCCGGAACTGTCACACACAGGAACAGGACCGGTTTCCAGATAGCTGACAGCCTGGGCTGTATACGCCTGGTAGCCAGCTGCATGATCACATACATCGATACAAGCGCATGTGTAGCGAAGCTGTGAAGTGACGGATAGGAAAGCAGCGGATATCTCACCCAGTCAGGGAACAGCAGCGCACACCATACTCCGGGAAGACACAGGTCATACAATACCTGCCCCATCCAGTCCGCACGCGGGATGCCTCTGCCCTCAGTGCGGCCTGTGCTTCCTGGTCCCGTCCGGCTATCTCGAGGTATATCTCTGCTTTCGGTACCACCCTGCCCCTTCCAGTCCGGGCAGAAGATACTGTGCAGCAGACACATATACAGTGCCAACGCGCACAGATGCAGAGGGATCGCGAACACACTCAGTTCTCCCATCTGATAATAGACAACATAGTGAACCAGGTCCAGCGCTACCACTATGATGCCAATGATCAGTCCAAAGATATTTCTGGCTTTTTCAGATATCTGTCTGTAAATAAATGCCACACAGATACATAACGCTATGATGATCAGCAGCGTTATAATGTGCGGCACAGACATGATGGAAAAACCTGTATTCATGGTACTATCTTATCAGATACCTTATTTACCCACAAGTAACATATCAGCTGTATGAGTCTTATAACTATACAAACACCAGCTGAACGAGCAGCATATAGCATACTGTCCCTGCGACTATACTGAGGATGGTGTTATGTTTCCACAGATGCAGCCCTATGACTACAGCTATAGCTATCAGCTCAGGAACAAACGACCCTGCGGCAGCAAATGAGATATCCTTGAGGCAATAAACGACCAGCATCGCTATAACAGCGTACGGAAGCAGAGAGCTGAGGCGCGTGATAAATACAGGTGCCTTCCGGTTCTTTCCAAACAGAATAAACGGAAGTCCCCGAAGGAGCGCCGTGACTACTGCCATTATCGCTATACTGATCAGTAAATAAATGTTCTGTTCCATCTGCTCTACTGCCTCTTCCTGCTCTGCAGCCTCTGAAAAATATCCGGAACTGACAGACAGATCACTATTGCTATCATCGTAGGGATCAGGAAACTGTCCGCACCGAATATCAGCCTGCACGCTACAGCGCTTACAGCGCCGCAGATGGCCGGCCAGTGCTTTCCGCCTTCGCACCACTGATCCACTGCTACCGTAATAAACAGCGCAGTCAGAGAAAAATCTATTCCGGTTGTATTTATGGGGATGAAATGCCCGGCCAGCACTCCGATGATACTGCCTGCTACCCAGTACATCTGATCAAAGAGGGACACCCAGAAATAAAATGCAGCGTTTTGATTCCTCTCATCCTTGTCATCCTTGACCAGCAGGGAATATGTCTCGTCAGTCAGGCCGAAGATCAGATATGGTTTTCTCTTTCCTGCATCACGGTATTTATCCAGCATGGATATTCCGTACAGGATATGCCTGGCATTGACAGCCAGTGTGGTCAGAAAGCTGGTGATAAATCCTGCTCCGCCGCTCAGAAGGTCAACCGCAACATATTGCATGGACCCCGCATAGATAAAGATGCTCATAACGATAGGCCACCATATCCCCAGGCCATGGGAATACGCCAGCATACCAAAACCGGTCCCCAGCACAACATAACCTGCGAGGACCGGAAGACTCTTAACAAACGCTCTGTTTACAACTCCTGATCGTGCCTGCATATTTCTCTCAGACATAAATGTACATTGAATTGGATTTTAACAGAAACCTGCAGTCTGTTCAAGGACATATATTGAAATCACCATATACGAAGTATATAATAATTTTTTAGTAGAAATACATTTCTATAAATCTTTCAAAAAAGGAAGGTGTTCGTTATGGCATTGAAAGCACTCGTATGCCCGCAATGCGGAGCAAATCTCAGTCTGGATGATTCAAGAGATTTTGGTTTTTGTCAGTTCTGCGGAACCAAGGTCATGCTGCATGAAACAGTAGAAGTCAAACACACCGGTTCTGTGAAGATAGATAATTCCGATCAGGAACGCAATTTCCTGCAGCTGGCCAATTCCAGTTTCAATTCACTCAATTTTGAAGAGGCGTACATGTACTACACCAGAACACTGGAGCTCAACGCCAACAACGTTCTGGCTGTCTATATGAAGGGTATCTGCGCGGTATACAATTCCGATCCGCAGGCCATCCGTACCAATGAATACGTGCAGGCTGTCAAGCAGGCTACTTCCATAGCTGTATCAGCCGGTAACGAGTCTTCCGACCAGCTCTTCAAAGGCATCGAAGATCAGTCATCTGCCATGATGAACTACTGGTTCAATAACGGACTTCCCATACAGCCCGCAACCAATGAGCAGGGTGAGTGCATTTCCGAGTTCTCCAAAGCTGTAAATGTAGCCAACCTGGCGCAGAATGTGGTCCAGCTCATCTTCAGCGAAGAAGGCAAGGAAGAACTGATCAACCAGGCTATTCCTTTCATCGATACTACGCTGAAGACCAAGCTGAAATATTTTGCAGGTATCCAGACAGACAAAAAGGGCCGTCAGACTCCTGTCTACAAGCCGATCACAGCCACTTCAGAGCAGCAGAAGATGCTGAACACTATCAGAGATTATCTCAGAGATACGTTCAACAACCTGCCTTCCAGAGTAGCCAGATCCAGTGATATCAACGACAGACTGAATGCTGCCGATGAAGAGAAGAACAGGATCAAGTCACAGCTCAAGGATCTGAAGAGCCAGCGCAATTCTCTGCTTTTCGCCCTCCTGAAGGACCGCAAGAATCCCGAGATCAAGGCTCAGATCGCTGCACTGGATGCAGATATCAAGGTCATTGAGTCTCAGCTCGGAGATGCCAAATCTGTTTCCAAAGGTATCAGCGGTGAGATGAAGGAATTCAGAAAGACTCTGAAGTAACTGAATTACAACACATATAAAATGCTAAAAGATGTCAGAGATCCATCAATCTCTGACATCTTTTTTTCAGATCATTATCTGACAATAGTTATCTTTTCCGGACCATTTTCTACAGGAGCATGATGCTGCCTGCAGCTGGAACCTCGGCAATCTTTTCCGGAGCTCCGAGTCTGCCGGTTTCCGGGTCAACTGACAGCCTGGTGATATCACCCTCGTTATTTGCGCAGAACAGCTCACGGCCGTCTTTGCTGAATGCCAGACCTCTGGTCTCATCGCTGCCGCAGTCAAAATGTCCTACATAGTCCAGCAGTCCGCTCTCCAGGATCTTGTATGCGATGATCTTGTTATGCTCGCGAACAGCTGTGCAGATCAGTTTTCCGTCAGGGCTGATCCTGATGTCTGATGCCATGGTCAGAGGCCCCACAGGTGCATTCAGCAGGGAATATGAAGCCTTCTCTGTCAGTTTGTCTCCTTCCAGAGCAAATGCATAGATCCTGCATCCTATCTCTGTGACCAAATACAGCATGGTTCCCTCTGCGTTGAACGCCATATGTCTGGGGAACTGCCCTCTGTCTACCCAGGCAGACTGCAGATAAACAAGACGCTCATTTTCTCTGTCTATCCTGTACAGATTGATCTCGTCTGCACCCAGATTCGCGCACGCGATCAGCCTGCCGTCAGGAGTGATCTGCGACGAATGAGTCTTACCGTTATTCTGCCTCGGAGTATATCCGTGTCCGGTCATCCTGAGGTCATGAGTCAGAGTCAGGCTCCCGTCTTCATTTACTCTGATCATCAGCAGACATCCGTTGCCCATGCATGTTACAAACACGTACTTTCCATCAGGATCGGATGAAACGTAGCTTAACGGTCCGAGCTCAGTAGGCATGACGAATACCTTTTCGAGTGATCCGTCTTTCTGGATCCTGTAGCTCACTACACTTCCTGATCCACGGATCTCACTGACTGATACGATATAGTCACCTGCTCTGGTCAGGATAGACTGCGAAGGGATATCCTCTCCGTAAACCCCCATCTTCTCGGCAATGCCATTCTCATACTTAAGAACTGTCACTCCGCCTACATATTCCCTGAACGACATAGCGCCACAATACATTAACTCAGCACTCATAAAAACCTCCGTTCTTTCAATTCAAAACAGTTTCTGAATTGATTATATTAAACATCCCCCCATCATGGCAACGTTTAATTGCAGATCGAATCAATATAAGTCTGGACATCATCATAGCTGTAATCAGCTGACATATGTCCTACGCCCCAGACCAGAGCATAATCTACATCTGCGATCTTATCTTTCTCCAGAAGGCTGGCAATATTCCATGCTGCTACTGCTCCTATGTCGCCATCCATCGTTCCAATCCTGAACCTCCAGAAAGGCGCAACATCTGTGTCCCCGTTAACGATGAAATAGTTTGGTGTCATCAGATCTACATCATGCTGCTTTTCGTCTGTGATCTGCTCTTTATAATCATTCAAGACCTCAGCAGCTTCGGGATATGTTTCTGACAGATCTTCCAGTATATTCTTAAGTTCAGCACTGAAATGCTCTGTATCAAACAATTCATTTTCTTTTTTATTTGCGTCAAGTCCATCAAATGAAGGGACTCCCTTATTTCGGCCCATATTCTCAGAAACAAACTCTTCTACAGATTCAACGGTGTAACGTTCTCCTCCGTAATTATCAGCATAGTATGTTACACATTCATTGATCTTATCCAGGAATCCCTGATAAAACTCATCGGGATCTATACCCATCTCTTTCAGGTCATTTTTATATGCTTCGATCAAAGCATCGTGAAGCGCAACTTCAAACTCAGTAAACTCTGTCTTCTGCGCCTCTCCGCCTGTATTATCTCCACCCATAGGACCGCCCATCATGCCACCGGGGCCTCCGCCCATAGGATCGCCCATCATGCCGCCAAAACCACCGCTGGCTGTCTCTGATGAATGAAGCCACTCAAATGCAGCATCCGCGATACCCAGGTTTGTGATCGGGCAGAATACCATCGCGCAATAAACATCATCCTTTGCTCCCATGATCGCGCCGATCTCTTCCAGATAGGGATCATATTCATGCGAATTTCCTGATGCACCTAAAATAGAAGCAACTGATCCTCCTGCGCTGGTTCCGGTAGTAACTATCTTATCCACGTCACCAGGCACCAGATCTGCATTTGCCTTCAGCAGACGGATACCGGCTTTGAGATCAACTACACATGCAGGTGCAGTTCCGTCAACTGTACTGGTGATCCCGCGGCTGCCTATACTGACCAGTACATATCCGCTCTGCAGGTAGCTTTCATAAGTACCTACTCCGCCTCCCTTTCTTCCACTGGTCAGCTGCAGGCGTTCACCCTGAGCATAACCATCAATGGTATTCTGAACTATCACAGGAGCATTTGCGCCGGTAAATGTAGTTCCTGCAGGATTAGTAAATGTTCCATCACGTTTAACAGTACATGTAAATGTCCCATCTCCATTGTCCTTTGCATCCATATACTCTTCCGGAACATATATATCCATCATCTGGATACTACTGTCAACAGGATTCAGACAATATGGAATATCTGTCAGCACATAGCACGGCTGAACGTCCTGATAGATCAGATTACCACTATCATCAACTACATACTGTCCACGCTGTGACTGCGGCTGCTCTGTCACATAAACCCACTTGTTGGCATAATTAGCCAGATCCAGCGATGGATCCAGCTGGATGGCTGCCTCTGTAGTCTCTTCTGTGGCTTCAGAAGTATCATCTGTGGCGTCTGTTTCTATCTGGGCAGACTCAGATTGAGTCTGAGCATCCGGAGTGGTCGTTGTCACACTCTGACCTGATGCTCCACATCCTTGCAGGATCATGACCATCATCAACATGAAACATATAACAATTGAAAACTTCTTCATTCGGTATTACCTCCCAATAGCAATTCTTTTGAATAATAATAAATCATTCGGAAGCTTTTTACTAAACCAATTAACAAATCGGCTATGCATTTTTCTGTTCGCTTTGGTGAATACAAAAAAACTGCTCCACATATGTGGA
>JAZUNG010000060.1:0-14248 GCA_045604025.1 Lachnospiraceae bacterium
AAACTATCTATCACCTGAAGGATGTGGCAGAAGAATATCTGAAATACGTTTATACAGGGAATTGCTGAAAGTTTACGGATCAGACATGAATCTCTACTTATGGCGCAGATCCAGAATGATCAGGACCAGACAGCATGCACGGATCACGAAACCTGTGATAGCTGCAGCAAGGCCAAAAGACAGATTGAATGAGAAGGGCAGCACTCTGAGCACCAGATCGCATGCTATGAGTACGATCAGTACCTTTCTGAACAGCCTGGAGCCATGCTCTGAACCCTTCAGGATCTTTCGGAATACTATACCCAGAACAAACGCAGGTATCAGTAAGGCAAAATAAACTGTCAGCTCGCTGGACAGCAGTCTGTAAGCCAGTGACAGGAGCAGTGCCTCAGCACGCGGAATTGCCATGAAACCGATCCCGGCCAGAAATGTGAGTACATTATCTGAACCGATGACAGCGGGATATCCGGTGATCATCAGCATGAAGGGAAGCGGCAGCAGAGAAGAGATCTGGAATATGAGAGTATACAGATCCGCTCCTGTCGTTATTTTTCTGTCATTGATCCCAAAATGGATTTTCTTCATGTTTTATCTGTTCTTTATCTCATCTAATGTGCAGCTCAGATATTTATCCTCAAAGCTCACAAGCGCGGCTATATCTTCGGTCTGATATTGCAGTTCTCCGTCTTTTGGATCTATGATCATTACCAGGGAACCATTATGGTCCGGGTCCAGATCCGGTGCAGTCATACTGTAGAGAGTACACATCGGATTGGTCTCAGGTGCATTGGATGGCATCAGAAAATTCCCGATGCAGACCAGTTCTCCGGAGGCACATCTGCCACGCAGAATAGCATTGGGATAAAGGGTATCTTTTTCAAAAGTACTCAGATCGATACGGACTACTCTCGTCATCATAGTCCGCATATCGGTATATGTGTATTCGTTGATATAGAGCTGGTTGCCCTCAAGGGCTATGCCCCAGTCATGTCCGAATGTTCCCTCCAGACGGAGTTCACCGGATACATCAGAGCCCTCATAGATACCGCTGGTCTTGCGGTTGGAGTAGAGGATGCCGTAGCCGGTTCCTTCAATTCTGTAGAAGTCATTGATCGCAGTTCGGTCGGCAATGCCTGACAGAAGCAGTGTGGACACAAAAAAGATCGCTGAAAATATAACAACGATTAGAAGAAATGCATTCATTGTGAATCTGGACTGCTTCATATGCCTTAAGGGACCTTTCACGATTTTTTATTCAAGAGTTCAAACATTATATCATACATAAAAGGGAATGTTAATCAGTCAGGCTTTTTTTGTTATTGCTATTACTACATGAATTGTTTTAAAATAGTACACAACGAGCATGTTGGCTTGATGATACGATCTGACAGACGAAGATGACAGAGCACAGCGGCACAGCAAAAAAGAATAAACCATGGATACGTCCGAGGCATAAGTTTATCATTAATGTGTTCGGACCTGTTGTCGGATTCTTTACAAAGCTGAGATACCATGTGCAGGCAGACCGCTTTGAACAGGGTGACCAGCCATACCTCATCCTGTACAATCACCAGACCCCGTTGGATCAGTTCTTCCCACTGATCTCATTCAGAAAGCCCATATATCATGTGGCAACCGAGGATATATTCTCAAACGGACTGATCTCGTCCGCCATCCGCTATACAGTGGCTCCCATACCCATCAGAAAACAGACTCAGGATCTGACTACCATGAGGCTGATCCTGAGGATAGTGAAAGAAGGCGGGACCATAGCCATAGCTCCAGAGGGAAACCGTACATACAGCGGTAAAACAGAGAACATCAAGACGACCATAGCGCATCTGGCCAAGGCCATACACCTTCCGGTGATCATTTACAGGATCGAGGGCGGATACGGTGTACAGCCCAGATGGAGCGATAAACCACGCAAGGGCAGTATGCATGCGTACGTTTCCAGGATAATCAGTCTGGAGGAGCTGGACGGTATGTCCAGAGAAGAGCTGTATGAGGTCATCTGCAGGGAATTGTATGTCAATGAGGCAGTTGCTGACGGGATATTCAGGTCCGACCATAAGGCGGAATACATAGAAAGAATGGTCTACGTATGTCCCTACTGCGGGCTGTCAGAATTCAGAAGCAGCGGAAATGAAACTGAATGTCTGACATGCCACAGAAAAATGGAATACCATGAAGACAAGCATATAAGCGGGGTTGGATATGACCTGCCTTTTGAATTCGCAAATGACTGGTATGAATATCAAAACGATTTTGTCAGCAATCTGGATGTAACACAGTATTATAACAGTCCTGCATTCAGTGACAGCGCTGACATTTCTGAAGTTATAGTATATAAGCGAAAGCAGAAAATGTGCAGAGGGGCACACTTAAGCCTCTTTGGAGACCGTATAGAGATAACTGGTGACGGAAGCATATGGATACTTCCGTTTGAAGAGGTCACGGCAGCCGCGGTGCTGGGCAGAAACAAGCTGAACATTTATCACAACAACAGGATCTATCAGTTCAGAGGAGACCGGCATTTCAATGCCTTGAAATACGTGAATTTCTATTACAGATACAGGAATCAGATACAGGGAGACGACAATGGAGAATTTCTGGGACTTTAGTGTTTGGGGCGGATTCAATCTGATAGCAGTGCTGCTGATCAGCCTGCTCATAGCCAATCTGCTGAAGAGGGTCATACGTCCTCTGCAGGCTTCGCTGATACCCGCATCGGTTCTGGGCGGTCTGATATTGCTCATATTTGCGACCCTCTACAGAGTCATAACAGGCGATGTTATGTTTGAGAGCAATTTCTTTGGAGGCAACGGTCTGTCCAATCTGGAGATCATCACGTATCACTGTCTGGCACTGGGATTCATTGCGACCACGTTCAAGTCCAATCAGGGAAAACTCGGAAAAAAACGCCTGAGCGAGATATTCAACACAGGTGTGACCACTGTATCCACTTATCTGATCCAGGGCATACTGGGTCTGGGCATTACTGTAATAGCAGCCATGATCATCCCGGGATTCTTCAATGCTGCGGGCATTCTCCTTCCGTTCGGATACGGACAGGGAACCGGCCAGGCGCTCAACTACGGCGGTATATTTGAAAATGATAACGGATTCATAGGCGGCAAGAGTTTTGGTTTGTCTATTGCAGCCCTCGGATTCCTGAGCGCCAGCATAGGCGGTGTTATTTATCTGAATATCCTGAAGAAAAGGGGCAAGATAGATATAACTATTGGAGGCGACAAGGCTGCGCGCACAGAGACATTCCAGGGTGAAAATGAGATACCTTGGCAGGAAAGTCTGGACAAGATCACTATTCAGATAGCTCTGGTCGCAGTGGCATATCTGGCAGCATTCCTGATGATGACGGGACTGGGAGCACTGCTTCCGGGTATGCGCTCTGTCATCTTCGGATTCAATTTCCTGATAGGTGTACTGTGTGCAGCACTGTTCAAGCTCATCATAGGCGCGCTGAGAAAGAAGAATGTCATCAAGAAAGACTATATCAACAACTTCCTGATGACACGTGTCAGCAATTTCTTCTTTGATGTGATGGTAGTTGCGGGTATCGCAGCTATCAGGCTCAGAGTCCTGGCAGATTACTGGGTAGTGATCCTGATCCTGGCAGTAGTGGGACTGGTGATCACTTTCCTGTACAACCATTTCGTCGCAAAGAAGCTGTTCCCTGCATACAGCCAGGAACAGTTCCTGATGATGTACGGCATGCTGACCGGAACAGCCAGCACCGGTATCATTCTTCTCAGAGAGATAGACGGAGAGTTCAAAACTCCGGCAGCGGACAATATGGTCTATCAGAACTTCCCTGCGATCGTTTTTGGATTCCCCATGATGCTCCTGGCTACCATGGCACCCAGACAGCCTATCCTCACACTGATCATACTGGTCGGTTTCTTCATTGTAATGAATATCATCCTGTTCAGGTCGAAGGTATTCAGAAGACGCAGTAAGAATTAATAAATATTTAAACACCTTAGTTTTATGGAGGTAACAAAATGATCTACGATTACACTATTACTACAGGCAAAGGGCAGGAGCTGAATCTTGCAGACTACAAAGGCAAGGTCATCATGGTCGTTAATACTGCGACCGGTTGTGGATTCACACCACAGTATGCACCTATTGAGCAGATGTATCTGGACTATCATGATCGGGGGCTGGAGATCCTGGATATCCCCTGCAATCAGTTCGGCGGGCAGGCTCCCGGAACCGATGAAGAGATCCATGAATTCTGCACCATGCATTTCAATACCACATTTCCTCAGATGAAGAAGGCAGATGTAAATGGAGAAAATGAGCTGCCTCTGTACACATATCTGAAGTCTGAAAAAGGATTTGAAGGATTTGGCGAGCATCCTTTCAAGGCTCTGCTTGAGGAGATGTTTGCGAAGGCTGATCCTGAATGGGATAAGAAGCCTGATATCAAATGGAACTTCACCAAGTTCATCATTGACCGCGAGGGAAATGTTGTAGCGCGCTTTGAACCTACTGCTGATATGGCAGAGGTTGAAGCATGTGTAAAAGAGCTTTTATGATTTATAAAAAATATTCAGGGGGATATATATGAAGGTACTGATCATTAACGGAAGTCCTCGAAAAAACGGCAATACTTCTCTTGCTCTTGGCGAGATGGTAAAGGTATTTGAAGCAGAAGGAGTGGAAACAGAAGTAGTACAGATCGGACAGATGAATGTCCGTGGCTGTATTGCCTGTGGGAGCTGCTATAAAAACGGAAAATGTGTTTTTGACGATGTTGTAAATGAGCTGGCTCCAAAGTTTGAAGAGGCTGATGGACTGGTAGTGGCATCACCGGTATATTACGCTTCAGCAAATGCAACTCTGATAGCATGTCTGGACAGATTGTTTTTCAGCACATCTTTTGACAAGACCATGAAGGTCGGTGCGAGCGTGGTCGTAGCCAGACGAGGAGGGTGTTCAGCTACTTTTGACGAGCTGAACAAGTATTTCCTGAAGGACAGTATGCCTGTTGCTTCCAGCCAGTACTGGAACAGTGTTCATGGAAGAGAGCAAGGAGAGGCCGAGCAGGATCTTGAAGGACTGCAGACAGTTCGTGTACTGGCCAGAAATATGTCATTTCTTATGAAGGGCATAGCTCTGGCAAAGGAAAAATATGGTCTTCCTGAAAAGGAAAAATGGCAGGCCACACATTTTATCAGATAAGAGCGGAGGATTGATTTGAGCAGGATAAAAAGAGCATTTGGATCCCTGATGGACCTGGGGATGGACCATATCCTGGGAAGTGAGCTGTCACAGGAAGAGACCACTGCATCCGGTGAGAGATATATTGTGCCCGGAATATCTGAGCTGATCCAAATGGCAGGTGCAGAGAGCTGTGTGCTTCTGAAGAATAACGGAGTGCTTCCGCTGGATCCAAATAAGCAGATCGCAGTATTTGGAAGGTGCCAGCTGGACTGGTTCTACGTAGGATATGGCAGTGGAGGAGATGTCCATGCGCCGTATTATGTCAATCTGATCGAGGGGCTGGAAAATGCAGGGGCTCCATATGACCATACTCTGGCAGAAACATATCGTAATTGGACAGACAAACCGGATAACAAGGCAGATCATGGCTGGTGGGGACACTGGCCCTACAGTCATCCGGAGATGCCAGTTGGTCAGGATCTGGTAAAAGATGCGGCTATAGCTTCTGATACCGCTGTTATCGTCATCGGAAGGGCAGCAGGAGAAGACAGAGACAATATACTCGAAGCAGGAAGCTATTTTCTGACTGATGCTGAGAGAGTTCTTCTGGATACAGTCACATCGGTATTTGCACAGACGGTAGTCGTCCTGAATACAGGCAGTATAATGGACATGAGCTGGACAGAGAGCTATGGAGACAAGCTGTCAGCTGTTCTGATCGCCTGGCTCGGAGGCATGGAAAGTGGAAATGCAGTCTGTGACGTGCTGTATGGGCGTGTCTGCCCATGCGGTAAACTCCCGGATACTATTGCAAGACAATACGAAGATTATCCAAGCTCGGCAAACTTCGGTGGTAAAGAATACAATGAATACGCCGAGGGTATATTTGTCGGATACAGATATTTTGATAAACATCCTGAGAAGGTACTGTGGCCTTTTGGCTGGGGACTGAGTTATACGACGTTTAAGACCGAAGCAGTTTCTTTTGAACGTGGCACAGTTACAGTCAGAGTGACCAATACAGGCAATGTTTCGGGAAAAGAAGTGGTCCAGCTCTACTGCGCTCAGCCGAAGGGAAGTATAGCAAAGGCAGAGCGTGTCCTGACAGCTTTTGGAAAAACCGGAGAACTAGCTCCCGGCGAGTGTGAAGAGATCATACTGACATTTGATGACAGATATATATCTTCATACGATGAGAGTATCAGCGCATTTGTTCTTGAAGAAGGAACGTATAGATTTACTGCAAATGATACCGAGGCAGGAGCATTTGACATAGCAGAAAGAAAGATAGTCGAACAGTGCGAGAAAGTGCTGTCAGCCGACGTTGATCTGAAAGAGCGCATATTGAAGGATCTGCCACAGGCTATTGAACCAACAGAGGATAAAGGTATAAAGCTGTCAGATGTAAAGAGCGGCAAGGCCACTCTGGATGAGTTTATAGCCCAGCTGACTTATAAGGAGCTGGAGGCTCTTTCCAGAGGACATGGCATGATGAACTCAAAACTGGGTGCGCCGGGTAATGCCGCAGTATTCGGCGGAACGCTGAAGGAACTCAGAGACAGAGGTGTAGCCCCGATATCCTGCTGTGACGGACCAGCCGGTCTGCGTATGAAGAAATACTGTGCGCTGATGCCGTGCGGAACAGCTCTTGCAGCTACATGGAATACAGATCTGGTAAAGGAACTCCATACAAAGATCGGTGAAGAGATGATCTATCAGAAAGTTCATGTTCAGCTTGCGCCGGGTATGAATATTCACAGGAATCCTCTGTGTGGAAGAAACTTTGAGTATTTTTCTGAAGATCCGGTGCTTTCCGGTAAAATGGCTACGGCAGTTGTAAGAGGAGTGCAGTCAAAAGGAAGAGCATCATGTCCAAAGCATTTCGCATGCAACAATCAGGAAGTAAAGAGAAATGTGAATGATTCCAGAGTATCTGAGCAGGCCCTCAGGGAGATATATCTCAGGAACTTTGAGATCTGCGTGAAAGAGGCAAGACCGCTGACTATCATGACTTCCTACAACAAGATAAACGGTGTGTGGGCTCATTACAGCTATGATCTGGCAACTACCGTTCTGAGAAAAGAGTGGGGATTTGATGGTATGGTCATGACTGACTGGTGGATGCAGAAGTCAGCCAGTCCGGAGTTTCCTTCTATGAAGGACAACGCATATCGTGTACGCGCACAGGTAGATGTGCTCATGCCTGGAAACATGAGCCATATTTCGAAAAAATACCAGTCTGACAGAACCCTGCTGACTACTTTGAATGAGCCTGAGGGTATCACGTTGGGAGAGCTGCAGCAAACAGCTGTAAATGTATTAAAGACTGTCCTGTTGCTGGATAAATAAGAGGGAAGCTATGTATTATCTTATCAGGGAGAGACTTGAAGAAGCCAGAATAGATGAAGCAGTCCGCCCGGATGAGCAGTACGTTGCTGTGCTGACTTCTGATGAATGGGCTGTATCGCGCGACAGATTTGATATGGGTATCGATCTGGAACCGGAGATCCCGAAGGTGTTCATGACCAAGGCGGAGGTAAACTACGATTCGCTGACTGGAACATTTTCTGTGCCAGACAGAAATGATATTGCCGGTGAGGACAGGAAGTTCGCGTTTGCCCTGGATGAGAAGGGAATAGTATTTATTGATGATTCGCAAACAGTCAAAGAGATCATTGACAGTATCCGCAGAACCAAGAAATGGCGCATGCCCAGTCTGGAAAGATTCATCTATGATTTCCTTGACCAGATAGTGAAGGATGACCTGCGTATATTGGAGGAATATGAGAGTCGCCTGGACAGAATGGAAAAGGATCTGAACAGTGATGATTCTGAGAAAACATTCAATCAGGTGAATGATATCCGCAGTGACATCAGGACGTTTCTGATCCATTATGATCAGCTGATGGATCTGGCCCAGGAGCTGGAGGAAAATGAAAACAATTTCTTCACCCAGGAAAATATCAGATATTTCAGACTGTTCTTAAACCGCATGCAAAGGCTTCATGATACAGCTGCATCTGTAAGAGACTATACGATACAGATCCGGGATCTGTACAAGGCGCATCTGGATATCAAGCAGAACAGGATCATGACAGTTCTGACTGTCGTGACCACGATCTTCATGCCCCTGACTCTGATCGCAGGATGGTATGGAATGAACTTTGTATACATGCCTGAACTGGCATGGAGATGGAGTTATTTAGTAGTCATCATTGTAAGTATAATCATTGTTATAGTAAGCCTGTGGTTCTTCAAAAAGAAGAAATGGCTGTAGAAGGGTAAAAGAAATGGCAGAGTTATTAAAAGGTGCACCTGTTGCGGCAGCGATCAATGAAAAAACATCAGCATTAACTGCGCAGCTGAAGGAAAAAGGGATCATTCCAACACTTGCGATCTTCAGGGTTGGAGAAAGAGAAGATGATCTCAGTTACGAACGAGGCGCCATGAAACGCTGTGAGCAGGTTGGAGTTGCTGTAAAGAATGTGATACTTCCGGCAGATGTTGACAGTGATGAGTTTTTTGCCACGCTTGAAGGACTCAATCAGGATCCACAAGTCCATGGAATACTCATGTTCCGGCCGCTTCCAAAGCATATTGATGGTGAAAAAGCCAGAAAAATGCTGGTACCGGAAAAAGACGTTGACGGTTGCACAGATGGATCTCTGGCAGGTGTATTCACAGGAACCGATCTGGGGTTTGCTCCATGTACTGCGCAGGCTGCTATGGAAATCCTGCGTTTCTATGGGATAGAGCTTTCGGGTAAGAAGGCAGCTGTCATAGGCAGGTCTCTTGTTATAGGGCGTCCTGTTGCAATGATGCTCATGCAGGCCAATGCAACCGTAACTATATGTCATACAAAGACAGTTGATGTACCTGCTGTTACCAGAGAGGCTGATATAGTGATCGCCGCATCTGGACAGATCGAGAGCATCGGTGCAGAGTATCTGAAAGAGGGACAGGTGATAATAGATGTTGGCATCGGCTGGAATGAGGAAAAGCAGAAACTTTGCGGAGATGTCAGATTTGATGAGGCTGAAACGAAAGTGGCAGCCATCACTCCTGTGCCCGGAGGGGTAGGAAGTGTTACGACCAGCATAATGGTAAGCCATGTGGCCTTAGCTGCTGGACTTTTCGCGGACAGAATGTATAATTAATGTCATGATATATGAACTGGTTGCTTCCTGCCATTTTGGGCTGGAAGCAGTGTTGAAAAAAGAAATATATGATCTGGGATATGATATCACCCGGGTCGAAGACGGCAGAGTGACATTTGAAGCCGACGCAGAAGGTATTGCCAGGAGCAATATCTTTCTTCGTACATGCGAAAGAGTACTTCTGAAGATAGGAGAATTTGAAGCCAGGACATTTGATGAGCTGTTTGAAAGCATACGGGCATTCAGGTGGGAGGATTATATTCCAAAGGACGGAAAATTCTGGGTAAAAAAGGCAGCTTCTGTCAAGTCACAGCTGTTCAGTCCGTCAGATATTCAGAGAATAGTAAAAAAAGCCATAGTTGAGAGGCTGAAACCTGTATATGGGATTGAATGGTTCGAAGAGACAGGGGCAGAGTATCCTATCCGCATATTTATCCATAATGACAGGGTTCTGGTCACTATTGATACATCCGGTGAGTCACTTCACAAGAGAGGTTACAGGGCTGTATCAAATGAGGCCCCGATATCTGAGACTCTTGCTGCAGCGCTGATCATGCTGACGCCCTGGAAGCAGGACCGTATTCTGGTAGATCCGTTCTGTGGAAGTGGAACATTCTGTATAGAGGCTGCTCTTATGGCAGCGCATAAAGCGCCTGGTGTGAACAGAGATTTCTTAAGCCAGCAGTGGAAACATATCATTTTGCCACAGCTCTGGTATGATACAGTTACTGAGGCACACGATCTGGAGACTCCGGATGTGAAAACAGATATTCAAGGGTATGATATCGATGACAGATCGGTCAGGATAGCCAGGAGCAATGCTCAGAAGGCAGAGGTGGACGGGCTGATCCATTTTCAGCAGAGGGACGTCAGGAATCTCAGCCATCCGAAGAAATACGGATTCATCATCACCAATCCGCCATACGGAGAACGTCTGGAGGACAAGGAACACCTGCCGGAGCTTTATAAGACATTTGGTGAGCGCTTCAGAGCGCTGGATTCATGGTCGGCATATATGATCACATCATATGAGTATGCTGAGAAATTCTTCGGCCAGAAGGCCGCTAAGAACCGTAAGATATACAACGGAATGATCAGAACATATTTCTATCAATTCCCTGGACCCAAGCCATCAAAGTGAAAAAAGCATTTATCATCATCACAACAGCACTCATACTGGCGATGGCAGTACTTATCGTGATCACCGTCTCACCCAGAGAGTCTCATGTCAGAAGGACTGAGACTCCGGTCATTTCTGTGCCTGAATGGACCAGTGCGTATGCCAGATATGCCAACAGTCAGAACATCAGCATACTGGTGGATGATCTGAACACTGCTGCCGAGGGAGAGGCGTATCTGATGGAGGATGCATCCCTGATGATAGAAAAGGATCTGCTCAGAGAGGCATTTGAGTGCGGCATACGGGTGCTGGATGATACAACGATATTCATATCCAAAGGTAATATAGACATATCCCTGGATATCGGCGCGTATGAGATGACGGTGCGCAGCGGCTATGACTCATTAAATGAGGTCAAGCTGGGACACACCGCTTATATGGATGGGAAGAGCCTGTATATCCCTGCAGAGGTCATGGTAGTCGGAGCCGGCTACAGATACCAGTGGGAGCAGAGTACATCGACAGCGGTATTTGTCAGTGAGAATCCTTCCATCGACAACCTGGCTCCTTATTACAATTTCGCCAATATAGGCAATATCGGCTATGTGCGGAATCAGGGCAATCAGGGCGCGTGCTGGGCATTTGCAGCGCTGGCAGCAGCTGAGTATACGCTGCAGCCTGAAGAAAACTGGGATTTTTCAGAAGACCACATGCTCTACAACAATAACTATATCCTTGATGATTTCGGCGGGGATTATCTGATCGCGGCATCATACCTGACATCCTGGAAGGGACCTGTCAGAGAGGAGGACGATCCTTACAATGACGGTATCTCCGATCCTGACCTGGAGGCTGTAAAGCATGTTCAGGAGATACAGTTCCTGTCAGGCAGGGATTTCACAGCCATCAAGAAGAATATCCTGAAATACGGTGCTGTAGAGAGCTCTGTTTATATCGAGCTGAATGAAGACAATACCAATCTGGACAGCTCCTGCTACAATGCGGACACTTACTCATATATTTATACCGGAGATCTGCAGCCCAATCACGAGATAGTGATCATTGGCTGGGATGACAACTATCCGAAGGAGTATTTCCCGGGGAATGTAGAGGCAAACGGCGCGTTTATCTGCAAGAACAGCTGGGGCAATGAATTCGGAGACAACGGTACATTCTATGTATCATATGAAGACTCGGTCATCGGACAGATAGCTGTCGTTTACTCATGGATAGAGGATGCAGACTATTTTGACAATATCTATCAGCTGGACGATGCGGGCTGGGTAGGACTGATCGGATATGGCAGGAACAAGGCTTATATGGCCAATGTTTATACCGCTGGTAAGGATGAGGACCTGAAGGCTGTGGGATTCTACGCAACAGGTGAGAACACATCCTACAAGGTTTATGTGTGCGAGGACTTCAAAGGAACCGGTTCTCTGGATGTCAGGTCCAGGATCTACGCACAGGGGACCTTCAGAAATGCAGGATATTATACTGTAGAACTGAATGAGGCAGTACCTCTTACAGCAGGCCAGAAGTACGCTGTGATAGTTGAGATCACCACACCGTCCAGTGGAAAACCGGTAGCAATAGAGATCTCCACATCGCAGGTCAATGCAGCCATGGATGGCAAGGAAAGCTATCTGAGCAGCTTCGGAGACCAGTGGGAATGCCTGCAAAGTAGCGGAAACGGAAACATCTGTCTGAAAGCATATACAACAAACAGATAAAAGGAGCATATATGGATATAATAATGGCAACGGGCAATATGAATAAGATCCGTGAGATCCGCGAGATGCTGGATGGATCGGATATTCATGTCATGTCCATGAAAGAAGCCGGAGTGAATGCGGATATAGAGGAGACCGGGACTACGTTTGAAGAAAATGCGGCCATCAAGGCAGAGACGCTGTGCAGACTTACGGGTCAGATCGTTATCGCAGACGATTCCGGGCTCGAAATAGACTGGCTGGGCGGAGAGCCCGGCATATATTCATCCAGATACATGGGTGAGGACACATCTTATGATATCAAGAACGCAGAACTGATCAGAAGACTGGACGGCGTGCCGGATGAGGACCGGACAGCCAGATTCGTATGTGCCATGGCTATAGCGTATCCTGACAGACCGACCAAGATCTTCAGAGGTGAATTTGAAGGCAGGATCGCATATGAGCCAAAAGGAGAGAACGGATTTGGCTATGATCCTATATTGTATCTGCCTGAGCGGGGGTGCACTTCTGCAGAGCTGTCACCGGAAGACAAAAACGCGATCAGCCACAGAGGCAAGGCTCTGCGGCTGATCGTTGATGAGCTGATCAAGGGTTAGTGCATACGCCATTACTGTTGAAGTGATATTTCTTGCCGTCTATGGTTTTGCTTGTATTTGCGAGCATGATACCTGAGTTTTCAAAATAATACCATTTTCCTGACAGTTTGAGCCATCCTGTCTGCATCGCGCCTGAGGATTTTAAGTAATACCACTTTCCTGACAGTTTAAGCCATCCTGTCTGCATCACTCCGGAGGAGTTGAAGTAATACCATTTATCGATCTTCTGCCATCCTGTCTGCATCACTCCGGAGGAGTTGAAGTAATACCATTTATCGGAGATCTTCTGCCATCCTGTCTGCATCACTCCGGAGGAGTTGAAGTAATACCATTTATCGGAGATCTTCTGCCATCCTGTCTGCATCATTCCCTGGGAGTTGAAGTAATACCATTTATTGGAAATCTTCTGCCAGCCTGTCGCGATTCTTTCTTATGCATCAATGTAAAACCATTTGGAATTAACCTTCTTCCATCCGGTTGTACTTTCCGCAATAATACCAGTGTTCTGATCACAGCATATGACCATTTTCTGTGTAGGATTGCCATATTCTATAAACTGATACGATCCGTCAAAATCAATATTTGTCCAACCACTTTCATAGGCATCAAGAAGATGTGTTGCATTGGCTATATAGAGCGCTTCAATATTGCAGCCATAGCAGTATAGCTCCCAGATATTGGTATTTAAATGAATGACTGACAGATTCTTATTGCCTGCGCACCAGATAACTTCAAGCTTGGAATTGTTGCTGACATCAAGAGAGGTAAGCTTGTTTTCCTCACAGTCAAGTGATCTGAGCTCTGTAAAATGCTCAATTCCTTCAAGAGACCGGATATCATAGTCATAGTATTTAACCTGAATCTTTGTAACTTTGGAAATTTCCTCACTACTGAGGGCTCCGTTGCCGTCAGTATCATACTCATCCGACACAAGGTTGCGGAAGCCCGAATCCGGGAAATTACCGGAATTGATCAGAACATCGCCTCCTGCATGAGTCACTGTTGGAAATAAGGCAGCAAATATATATATTGAAAACATTAAAACTATTATTTTTTTCATGTTAATTCTCCTTTCTGGATTATTATATAATAATTGTATTATTATTACAGATGGTTAGCAACAGCTTTTTGCACAAATATCAATACAATTTGCTCGTTTGTAGTCTTCCTGGAACGATCAACCGAGCATAAAAATGCTCTAATCTGATAAAAACAAGAAAGAAATCGTCAAATCAATTAAAATAACTATTTACTTTTTTGAAAAATGATTGTATAATGCAATTCGTCGCTTGAAAAACGACATCAAGCGGGTGTAGTTCAATGGTAGAACACTAGCCTTCCAAGCTAGACACGTGGGTTCGATTCCCATCACCCGCTTTTTATGTGTCTGTAGCTCAGCTGGATAGAGCAACGGCCTTCTAAGCCGTGGGTCGGGGGTTCGAATCC
>JAZUNG010000061.1:0-4574 GCA_045604025.1 Lachnospiraceae bacterium
GGCAGAACCATCGAGATCAAGGGCGAGCCTTTTACGGTTGTCGGAGTGGCAGAGAAGACCGCGGCCAACAGTGTCGTGATCAATTCCGTACAGGATTATTATATGTACTCCGGAAGCACATCAGGCAGCATATTCATGCCAGTAGATACATGGCCGGTAGTCTACAGGTTTGATGAGATCAGAAAGCTGGATATCAAGGCAACTTCAACAGATGACATGGCCAAAGCGGGGAATGCGGCAGCCAAATATCTGAATGAGAAATTTGTTGACAATTCAGGCTATGAATATAAAGCGGCCAATCTCATGGAGCAGGCCAGTGAACTGCAGGCTCTGGCCAATTCAACCAGCCAGCAGCTGATCTGGATCGCAGGTATCTCTCTTCTGGTAGGCGGTATCGGTGTTATGAACATCATGCTGGTTTCAGTTACGGAAAGGACCAGAGAGATAGGCCTCAAGAAGGCACTGGGTGCCAAGAGAAAACGTATCCTGGGTCAGTTCCTGACAGAGGCTGCGACTCTGACCAGCATTGGAGGAATACTGGGAGTTGTCGTAGGTATAGTTCTGGCCAAACTGATCTCCGGTGCTCTGGGTACTCCGACGTCGATCAGCATCCCGGCGTGCATCATCGCCCTTGCATTTTCTATGGTGATCGGTATCGTGTTCGGACTGATCCCTGCAGTCAAGGCTTCCAAGCTGAACCCGATCGATGCACTGAGAAGAGATTAAATACTTTTTATTGACTATGAAGATGAGCTCTGAGAGTATATTCCTTCAGAGCTCATTTTAAATTAGCTAATAATTCATATGAAAATGCCCTCTGTTTTGTGAGTTCGTTTCATTGACTTATATAGTACCGTAATATAAAATATATGACAGACAGGTTTCCAGTTTTAAGAGAATCAAAAGTCAGGGGGAAAGGCGCATGGGAATGACGGCTGATAAGTTAAAGACTGCATCAACGACAGGGTCTTCCTATGCAGAGGTCACCTTCGACGGCTATGTTAAGTTGCCCGGTTTTTGCGATGTACACGTACATCTGCGAGAACCGGGCTTTTCTTATAAAGAGACTATCTTGTCAGGGTCTGCAGCATGCGCGCATGGCGGATATACTGCAGTGTGTACCATGCCCAATCTGAACCCGGTTCCGGATAATGCAGAGCACCTGAAGGTCCAGACAGATATCATCGCCAGAGACTCACTGATCCACATCTATCCGTATGGAGCGATCACTGTAGGAGAGCAGGGCGAGCAAATAGCGGATCTCGAGGGCATGGCAGCAGATGTCATCGCATTTTCCGACGACGGCAAGGGCGTGCAGGACGAGGAGATGATGCGAGAGGCCATGATCCGAGCCAGGGCACTCGGCAAGATGATAGTTGCGCACTGCGAGGACAATTCGCTGCTGCATGGCGGCTATATCCATGACGGGGTATACGCGAGGGCACATAGACACAAAGGCATATGCTCGGAGAGTGAATGGGGCCCTATAGCCAGAGACGTGCGTCTGGTTGCAGAGACAGGCTGTGCATACCACGTATGCCATGTATCGTGCAAAGAGAGCGTGGAGATCATCCGCAAAGCACGTGCAGAGGGCGTGAACGTATCATGTGAGACCGCACCGCACTATCTGGTCATGGACGAGAATGATCTGCAGGAAGACGGATGGTTCAAGATGAATCCACCGCTCAGGTCCAGAGAGGACCGAGAGGCTCTGATAGAGGGCATACAGGACGGTACGATAGAGATTATCGCGACAGACCATGCACCTCACAGCCTGGAAGAAAAGGCAAAGGGGCTGGCAGGCAGCGCATTCGGCATAGTCGGTATAGAGACTGCTTTCCCGCTACTATATACGAAGTTGGTCCGTGAGGGGATCATCTCCATGGACAAGCTGATTGAGCTGATAGCGATCAACCCCAGAAAGAGATTCGGCATTCCGGACGGATTCTCTGCAAACACTGCGGATATACATACATTCATGGAGAAGAACTATACGGTCTGGGATCTGGATACTGAGGTCACAGTTGATCCGGAGCAGTTCCTGTCAATGGGACGGGCCATGCCATTTGCGGGCTGGAAACTATATGGAAAATGTATCAGGACCGTATGTGACGGACAGGTCGTTTACAACACAAAACAGGAAACAATATGAAACAGGGATTTTTTACGATAATAGAGCAGAACTGCCTGGCACCTCTTGTATATGAGATGAAGCTGGAGGGCGATACGAGTGCTATCACAGCACCGGGTCAGTTTGTGAATATAAAGATTGATGGTTTCTACCTCAGAAGGCCCATATCAGTGTGTGACTATTCACAGGATGGCAGCCTTACACTGATCTATAAGGTGGTAGGTCATGGCACTGAGGTCATGAGCCAGATGAAACCGGGAACTCAGCTGGATATACTGACCGGTCTGGGAAATGGCTACGACACAGAGGCAGCAGGTGACAGGCCTCTCCTTCTCGGAGGAGGAGCAGGGGTTCCGCCTATGTACAAGCTTGCCAGGGTCCTTACGGAACAGGGCAGAGATGTATATGTGGTGCTCGGATTCAATACAGCATCCGAAGTGTTTTACGAGCAGGAATTCAAGGATCTGGGATGCCATGTGAGCGTGGCAACGGTTGATGGCAGCTACGGAGTGAAGGGATTTGTAACGGATGCATTTCCCGAGGACTACACATACTTCTACACGTGCGGTCCGGGACCTATGCTGAAGGCAGTCTACAGGGCTACACAGACGCCCGGAGAATTCAGCTTCGAGGAGCGTATGGGATGCGGTTTCGGAGCATGCATGGGATGCACATGCAAGACCATCACAGGCTATAAACGTATCTGCAAGGACGGACCGGTACTGAAGAAGGAGGAGATACTATGGGACGCTTAAGTACCACGCTGTGCGGCATAGAGCTCGACAATCCCGTAATACCTGCTTCCGGCACATTCGGGTTCGGATATGAGTTCGCGGAAATATATGATATCAACTGTCTGGGAACTTTCTCATTCAAGGGAACTACAGGAGAGCCGAGATTCGGAAATCCTACTCCGCGTATAGCCGAGACACCTTCAGGCATGCTGAACGCGGTTGGCCTGCAGAATCCCGGAGTTGAGAAGGTGATCTCAGAAGAGCTGCCGAGACTGGCACAGGTATTTCATAAGCCTGTTATGGCAAATGTCAGCGGGTTCTCAATAGATGAATATGTCAGAGTCTGCAGCCTCCTGGACAAAGAAGAGCAGGTAGGCTGGCTCGAGGTAAATATCAGCTGCCCGAACGTTCACGGAGGCGGCATGGCATTCGGAACCGACGCACAGGCAGCTGCATCAGTAGTAAAGGCAGTAAAAGAAGTGACCACGAAGCCTGTGATCATCAAGCTCTCACCCAATGTCACAGACATAGCAGGTATCGCAGCAGCATGTGAGGATGCCGGAGCTGACGGTATCAGCCTGATCAATACGCTGCTGGGCATGAGGATAGATCTGAAGACGAAGAAGCCCTTGCTGGCAAATATGACAGGAGGACTGTCAGGTCCCGCGGTATTTCCTGTAGCACTTAGAATGGTATGGCAGGTGGCACACAGAGTGAGTATCCCGGTAATAGGCATGGGCGGTGTGAGCACAGCCGAGGACGTTCTGGAAATGATGATGGCGGGAGCCACAGCGGTAGAGGTTGGAGCCGCCAATCTGGCAGACCCTTACGCCTGCAAAAAGATCATCGAAGACCTGCCGCAGGTGATGGACCGTTATAGTATAGAAAACCTCAGAGATATCATAGGAACAGTATAAACAGAGGAGAAAAGAATGAGCAGAGATGTTATCGTAGCATGCGACTTCGCGTCAGCACAGCAGACATACGAATTTCTGGATCTGTTCGAAGGCCGCAAACCCTTCGTAAAGATCGGTATGGAGCTGTATTATGCAGAGGGGCCCGAGATCGTACGTGAGATCAAGAAACGCGGACACAAGATCTTCCTGGACCTGAAGCTCCATGATATTCCCAACACAGTAAAGAAGGCCATGGCAGTCCTGTCACGTCTGGATGTGGATATGGTCAATCTTCATGCAGCAGGTGCTACAGATATGATGAAGGGTGCTCTGGAAGGCCTGACCAGAGAGGATGGGACCAGACCGATCCTGCTGGCAGTGACCCAGCTGACATCCACAGACCAGGAGACCATGGAAAGAGACCTGCTGATAGAAAAACCTCTGGCAGACGTGGTCATTCATTATGCTCAGACTGCAGCACGCGCGGGACTGGACGGAGTAGTCTGCTCACCGCTTGAGGCAGGTAAGGTACATGAGGCATGCGGAGCGCAGTTCCTGACCGTGACTCCGGGAGTCAGATTTGCCGACGGAGACGTGGGCGACCAGAAGAGAGTTATGACGCCTGCACAGGCGAGGATAGAAGGCTCCGACTATATCGTAGTCGGAAGACCTATCACACAGGCAGCAGATCCGGTAGCAGCATATGAAAGATGCGTAGCCGAATTCTGTGGCTGAAAAGGAGGACATATGGAACTTAAAAGAGAGATAGCCGAAGGGCTCCTTGCGATCAGGGCAGTATTCTTCCGCCCGGAT
>JAZUNG010000062.1:0-2027 GCA_045604025.1 Lachnospiraceae bacterium
CGATCCGACTTATATAGATATTTTGAAACAGATACTACGACATGGAACGATCTGAACATGGATGAGGTCCTGAAGATCGTTGATACATCTACGTCATCGGTCGGACATGAATATATCAGAAGAGCTCTGACCAGACTGTGTCTGGATGAGGACATCCTTAAGGATCGCTCAGTCCAGGCTGATCATTTAAGAAGCAATACATCTCTGACTGCCAGACTGAGAAAGATTTTTACCGAACTCGGTATCACCAAAAAAGTATCATTCAGAGATCATATTTTCAAGTTGAATGAGGTTAAAGGGCAGAGCAATATACTGCATATCATTCTGGCATTTCTGCTTCTTGCAGCCATAGCCCTGCTGTTCGTAAATCCTCTGACAGGGATCATAGCTCTGGTTGTCATGTTCGCTGTTAACATCAGCACGTATTTCGCATTTAAATCAAAAATAGAGGCCTATTTTATCTGTGTCAAGTATCTGGTGTCAATGGTGGTTGCAGCCCGTAAGATCACCGTTCTGAAGCTTTATGGAACACCTTTAGAAGGTTATGCTGAAGATCTCAAACGATTATCAGGTATTTTTGCGTCTGTAAAGAGAGGAAGCTGGCTGATAACAAACAGTGTATCGGGCTCTCTTGTTGATGTGATCATGGATTATGTACGCATGCTGTTCCATGTAGATCTGATCAAGTTCAACAATATGCGAAAAGTAGCCATGGATCATTCAGAAGAGATTGATGAACTGTATACTATTCTGGGAGAGATCGAACTGGATATCAGCATCTGTGATCTGAGAATGCGTTTTCCCGGATACTGTATCCCGGAATTCAAAACAGATATGTCCAGACCTGCTGTTAGTTTTACAGATATTAAACATCCGTTGATAAATGATGCCGTCGGCAACAGTCTGACTGCAGACAGATCTGTTCTGCTTACCGGTTCAAATGCTTCAGGAAAATCAACATTCCTGAAAAGCGTGGCAATAGGACAGATATTTGCCCAGACCCTGTATACATGTCTGGCATCTGATTATTATACCGGTTTTTACAAGGTCATTTCATCTATGGCTCTGAATGATAATATACTGGATAATGAGAGCTATTTTGTAGTTGAAGTCAAATCATTGAAAAGGATATTTGATGAACTGGGAGATATCCCTGTAATGTGTTTCGTTGATGAAGTGCTGAGAGGAACCAATACCAAAGAGAGAATAGCGGCTTCAACAGTGATCCTTAAAACACTGTCATCAGAAAACGCTCTTGTATTCGCTGCTACTCATGATATCGAGTTGACCGGTCTGCTGGCAGATCACATGACCAATTATCATTTTTCTGAAACCGTTACTGATACGGTTACATTTGATTACAAACTGAAAGAAGGACCGTCTACATCCAGAAATGCCATAAGACTTCTGGAAATGTATGGATTCGATCCAGAGATTATCAAGGAGGCAACGGAACTGGCTGACAGACAGTGATCATCATGTAATATATTCGAAGAAGGGTCTGCATGATCATAATAAAAGGGAGATGCCATTAAAAAAGCATCTCCCTTTTAAATCATCATATGATCTGTTTATTTATCTTCAAGATTGGTCTTCTTTGATCTTCCACCCAGGATCAGGTTAACGATGATCCCAAGGATGAGCGCACATGCGATCTCGGTCAGTGTGACATTTCCGATCTTCAGGACCATTCCGCCGATACCTGTGATAAAGATTACTGAAGCAGTGAAGAGGTTGCGGCTCTCATTCAGATCGACAGGCTGAAGCATCTTCAGACCGCTGACTGCAATGAAACCGTACAGTGTGATACATACACCGCCCATTACACAGCTGGGGATAGTAGAAAGGAATGTTACAAATGGTCCGATAAAGGAAGCGATGATAGCAATGATCGCAGTGGTAAGGATGGTAACAACTGAAGCATTCCTGGTAATTGCTACACATCCTACAGACTCGCCATAAGTTGTATTAGGACATCCACCGAAGATTGCGCCTGCAAAAGAACCGATACCGTCACCAAGAAGTGT
>JAZUNG010000063.1:0-15539 GCA_045604025.1 Lachnospiraceae bacterium
TTCTGATATTCATTTGCAGCCTCCCGTGGCATTTCTGTAATCTGTGTACCAGCAGCCTGTATCAGACGCATCTGGTATATCTTTTACGTTGTGTTCCATGTGACTTCAATTTGTATCAAGCGGGTCTGGTATTTTTACGTAGCAGATCTATGTTTCATCTGTCAGCAGATGTATCTGTTTACAAATGGTATATGGTTGATGATGGCCGATATTATGTAGGCCACTATAAATATTAACAGTGAGATGACCAGCGGTGATATGGCCGGGACGAATGATAGCGTGTTTACTCCCAGCCAGTCGTCCAGTCTGAGCAGGATCAGCATGTGTACCAGAAATGCGCCAAAGCTGTATCTGGCCATATGCTCCCAGATCCTGTTCCCTCTGAAGTGGTATTTTGCGAAAACGAATACTGCTATCGCCTCCAGCATGACATTTACCGTGAAATATTCCATGTAAGATCCGACGGGCTGCCCTTGCATATGTGAGAATACTGCAGACAGAAGCGCAGTAGCGATAAATCCGGCAGCACCTGTTGCATAGATGGCCAGCCTCAACTGGCGGTTCAGGTCGGACCGGTTGATGAGATCGCCCAGCAGAAAATAGAATGGATAACCCAGCACAAAATCGAGCCTGAGGTCCTTGAGCGCCTGTGCGATGGCCACTCCTGCATAGGTGGTGGATGTAGCCCCGATATCCTGCAGCACCAGCGCAATCTGCGGGATCAGGAACGCAGCGCAGAATGATATGATCAGGAAATATAAGGTCAGTTTGCGGTTGGCACTGATCATCCTGAGCAGTGGTGTGACGATATACAGGCCGATGATCATGAGGCAGAACCACATGTGACCCGGCCCGATGACAATCTCTTTTACGAAGCTCCAGCCTCCGGATGCAAGCGCGGGGATGGCGTAAATGACAGACCAGAACAGGAATGCCACGAAGATGCGCAGGATGTACTTCCCGTACATGGTCTTCAGGCTGATGTCCCTCGGCAGGAACAGGGCTCCGCTCATCATTACGAAGACCGGCACCGCCCATCTGCAGATGGAGTCGTAGAAATTGAAAGCGTGCCAGGTGAAACTGTTCACGTCCGTGAAATACCAGTTCTGTCCTGACACGTGTATCATGATCACGGCAAATGTCGCCACGACCCTCAGTACATCGATATAACCCTGTCTGTCCCGGCTGGTGCTCATGCTGTGCGCCGTGCCTGCACTGCTGCTCATAGAATACTGTAACTCCTGCTGCCCGAATGCCCCTTCTTCCCGCTACTGCTGCTTCAGCTCTTCGCAGAATGCCTCGAAATCTTTCTCTTTCTCCCAGGAAGCGAATGAAAACTCCTGGATATCGCCCCTGTCCCCGGTCCAGTATAGATAGAGCCACGGGCCGGCATCTCCGGTTTCCAGATGGTCCTGTCTGGCTATGACCGTACCGCCCTCTATGAGACTCAGGAACTGGTTCCACTGTTCGTCCGACAGCTCGATCTCACCTGATTCAGCTATATCAGCCTGTGAGGGAAATCCGTAATTATCTTCACCAACTTCCCTGTATTCGTGGTAGAAGATGTGCCTGCCGTCATCCACGTGGAAATAGTATCTCTGATACTCGCCCTGATAGCCCACCTTGTCGTAGGTGTAATAGAACTCCGTGATCTTGTCAAATGATACTTTCTTTCCGACTACCATCTCGCCAC
Organism: Lachnospiraceae bacterium; assembly: GCA_045604025.1. GTDB lineage: Bacteria > Bacillota > Clostridia > Lachnospirales > Lachnospiraceae > RGIG5612. The sequence goes on from JAZUNG010000063.1 coordinate 1,694, forward strand.
CTCCTGCTCCTATCACTCCGGTCAGAAACAGGACCAGCACAACGACAGCTACCACAACTACTGCGCAGATGATAGCGATCAGCGGTCCCTTCTTCCTGGTTTTTTTCTGTATGTTGTCGGTCTGCTGCAGACCCGCCCCCTGCTGCTCTGGTCCGGTTGTCTGATGCATATTGCTAGTCTGCTGTTCCATCGAAAGGCCTCCGTTTTGTTGTGCTGTACAGTAAACTGATGCATGTTTTATGGGATAATTATAACCGCTGAACCAAACGGTGACAAAGCTTTTTTGTTGGCTGAATACAATCCAGATATAGAAGTAAACTGAATGTAAATGACATACGATCTCTCTGATATAGAAGTAACCTGATGGTATATGACATTCAATCTCTCTGATAAGCTATAAAATATGATACTTATTAACCAACTATTCAGTTGTAGCAATATTTGGTATAATTTCTATACGAAACAGAGGGTTTTCTGCAATTCACTACGGGGGATAGTCATGGAGCTGTCAGGCCGCATCGAAACAGATGCTCAGGAAAACTTTTCTACAGCAGCCGCGTTGGCTGAATGGCCGAAGAGATATTATGAGGAGAAGAATCCGGCTGTGAGGCTGGAACTGCTGGAGGCTGCCATCGCTGCAGGTGTCGATCCGGAGACGGACGCCATCAGAAGGCGTATATTTGACATGCGCTATGAGCCGAATAAGTATGCGGATGGCGGATATGCGGACAGATTCATGCGCTGTTTTATGAACTTCAGCATGCTGACCAAAGAACAGCCCGGCCGCTTCGGTATGAAAAAAGCCCGTAAGAGTGTCATGCGGGATCTGGAAATTCTGGGGCTGACTGGAGATGCTGAGGGTTCTGCTAATGAAAATGCAGGAAGTGCCGGGACTTATGCTAAAAGGGACGCTGAACTGGGTGGAAGCCCTGTGTGCTCCGGTGATATTCATTCAGATCGCAAGATGTATGATGCTGCGCTGCTCGACGAGTATCGCCACCTGGGGCAGCTCTTCATAGCTATGTCAGCGGACAGCAAGCAGTATAATGCACTGATCCTGGGGATCGGAAAGATCAATAAAGACACACTGGTCGAGAAGCTCCACAGAGACCTGGCCTCTGCCGGAAAGGACGTGGCAGATCTGTTTGACCTGCATGATGAGATGCGGCTGTGGCTGCAGGGACTGGAGGATGCCCGTGCGAGGATGCTCCCCCAGACGAAGCCGCTGATGTGATCTGCTCCGAATTATGTGCGGTCATGAGTTAACAGATAATGCCAGCTCAGATGGACTATCGATCAGTCAGTTCGGATAATGCAGCTCAGGCGGACTATCGATCAGTCAGTTCCGATAATGCAGCTCAGGCGGACTATCGATCAGTCAGCTCGGATGATGCGGGCGATGATACGGTTCTGCGCTCTGTCAGGGAGTGCATTCAGCAACAACAGCAGCGGATTGCGGTTGATCTTGTATACATAGCGCGGACGCTTGGCTCTGATCGCTCTGACTACCAGACCGGCTATTCTGTCCGGCGAAACCTTTCTGGACTCTACTCTGTCCACAATATTCCTGAACTTTTCCGCGTTGCATTTATAGAGTTCTGTAGTGTTGCAGAACCTGTCAAGACGTGCCGTCGAAACTCCCAGGAATCCGGTATCGATCGCGCCGGGTCTGATCACTGTTACCGGATGGCCCAGCAGCTGCAGCTCCATTCTGAGGGAGTATGCGTATTTCTCGACCGCGGCCTTCGTCACGCCGTACAGCCCGGTAAATGGAAGCGGATCCAGTGGCGCCAGCTCGCTGGAAATGATGATCACCCTGCCGCCTTCTGACAGTAGCGGAAGGAATGTTTTATTTACGCGGTAGATGGAAAATAGATTGATGCTGAATATGCGCATGAAATCCTGCTCATCTATTTCGATGAGCGAGTTCAGGTCGTAAATGCCTGCCATGTTGATGATGCAGTCGACTGCATCCGTCTGCGCGTTGATCTGGCTGAATGCGCGCTGAACAGAGTCCATATCAGTAAGATCCGTCTGGATGAATACAAAGCTTGCGGACGACTGTTCTGACATATCTGTCTGAATGCCGGCAGACTGTTCCGGCTGTGATCCAGTGAAGCTTGTGCCTTCCGGCTGCCGGATGTCCAAGCCGAATACTCTGTACCCTTCAGCTAACAGTCTGCGGGCTGTGGCGGACCCCATGCCGCCAGCCACGCCTGTAATGATCACGCTCTTCTTATCCATAATCCCTCATTGTCCCCTGACATTTTCAATGATTATATACTAAACATTACCCCAGGTGCAAATAATCAAGATATGATTTCTGTGACTGCGGCAATTCTGCATATAAAGACTGAAAAGGCTGCTTTACGCAGTATTGTCTGCATAAAACAGCCTTAAATGATTGATGTTTCAGTTTAAATGGTGCACATCCGAATTATCTGCACCTTGCTATGCTCCGGTCAGTCCTCGAATCCCTTGAATGCCAGATACTCGTTCTTGTAACGCTGATCTGCGGTGACCTCTCTGATGGATTTCATCCATGAAGGGAGCTTCACGGGAGTGGTCTCTGTGGCCAGCTCCACCTCAACGATAGCCTTGTCAGTCCACTGAGGATACAGATCGATCTGGAAGCACAGGTCGCCCTCATAATAGTAGTATCTGGTCTTGATGACCGGCTGCGCATCGCCTGCCAGCTCTGGAACCAGCTCGTTGTATTCCTTCTCAGTGATCTCCTTCTCTCTTTCTATACGAACAGTGTCGGAAAGACGGATCTTCTCTGTGTAATAGAACTTGGTCTCGCCTTCAACCTCGGCCTTTCTGATACGTCTGACCTTGTTGTCAACTGTAGGCAGATAATCCTGACGGATCTCAACCTTCTTGCAGCCCAATTCATTCAACTTCTCCACATCGGGATATCTGATCAGAAACTTTCTTTCAATCTCCAGCGGTTCACCGCCATCGAGTAAACTATCCTGGTTAACCATGATCACTATTTCCTTTCTGTTTTTATTTCGTCATCTCCAGATCTGAAGCCTGAAACGATGTATTTATTCTATACTTTATATACTCCATGCAGGCGTCTCAGTCAATATATATTCTTGCATATTGCCAGGTCTGAAGCGCAAATATATGTATCACATAATGATAGTCAGAAGCCTGCCATATGGCAGGCCTCTGCCATATATTTCAGATTACAGCGATCCTGCGGCATTTTTCGATGATCCACATGAGCCAGGCTGCCAGGCAGGCGGTTCCCTGTGCTATGAGTGAATACAGATTGGCTCCTGCAAGCTGTTCGCCTGCACCCAGCATCAGCGCAATATCTGCTGCTGTCAGTAAGGTGACTGTGACGGCATATATGATCATGGCGATGCAGAAGTTGCGTACAGCCAGCCGGCACATGTACCAGGTCATTTCATGTCTGACCTTCATCTGATTGACCAGGCAGTATAACACGGCTATCCAGGCAGCCAGGCACAGGAAGAATCCTATGAACAGGCCCAATGAATTGCCCGCAAACGATGGGATGAAGAACGAGTAGGCCAGTGCCGCCATACTGAACAGCGGAAGCAGTATATACAGGATTTTGTGAATGATGCTGCCTGCGTCCGACTGCACATATCTGAACACTTTCTCGCCCACGTTGTCGCTGTCTGCTTTGTTATTAGCTCTGATAAAGTCCCGCTCAACCTTCTCGCCTCTCAGCCTGACGTCGTCGAGCGTCATACGCGTGTTTCTCTCAAAATCGATCGCTACAGGAAATATCCAGATCCACATGATGGTCCCTCCTTTCATCTGCTTGTTTTCTGTCAATTGAATTATAACTCAAAGAGGGATCAGAATAAAATATATTATAAGAAAAATACAATTAATTATTTTTCTGAAATAGAAAATAATCGATGTGCCAGAATGTATCATTTTGCACTTGTCCTGACTACAAAAGTCCCGGCCGGCTGGCCAGGACTAATGTTGGTCGTATCTGAGGAAAGCGGACGGGTGTTCTCTGCCCGCCCAGAAAATATCGTCCGCCTGTTCCACGCGGCCTTCGGGTGTGAAAACGAGCCTCACCGTCCTTCTTGACGCCATCTCTCGCTCCCGCACCACGTCTTCCAGGATGATCGCGCGGTCTTTGAACTCGAATCTGCCATGCAGGGCCGCCGCAAATGTGTATGCCTCGCCCGAGCTGTCAAACTCGGCTACGAAAGTGTATTCTCCGGGTTTTCTCGGGTCCGTGGCATAGTAGACAGCAGTCCTGGGGGCATATTCCGGGTCAGTCCTTCAGCCGCCCTTGTTGTCGGCAAATTCGTGTTCCTCAACTATCACATCTGTCGTGTAGACCCTCTTGCCGTCCTTGTCTGTGTAGCTCCCGGTCTGGATCCTGCCGGTCACAGCGATCTTCATGCCCTGCTTCAGATATCGCTCAACAAAATCCGCATTTTTGCCGAAGGTCACGCAGTTGATGAAGTCAGCACTCTGCTCTCCAGTCCTGGCGAAACGTCTGTCGACCGCGAGCGTATATCTGGCTACAGCTACGCTGCCATCATCGGCTCCCTGCCGGATATCCGGATCCCTCGTGAGCCTGCCCATAAGGATCACTTTATTCATGAGCTTACCTCCTTGTTAAATAGTTTTCTTTAATAGCTTTCTTTGCCCTGTTGATCGGAAATATGTAAGTTAGGAAATATGCAAGTTAGGAAATATGCACGACCTGACGCCTGCAATCAAGTACGCCTGCATTATTATCCCTTTTACTTCGCAGAAAACGAACATATGTTCGTTTTTAAGCATATATTATCAGCCCATTTGCCGTTTGTCAATATTGATCCAACCCAAATATCGCACACAAAAATGCTCTCTGAGGCCATACTGCATGTAGTGTGATCAGTTCAGTCTCTGGCAGTTTGCAGGAACGCCTCCAGCCTGTCGGCATCCCACAGTATGACGCCGGTCTTCTCTGCTGCCTCCCTGGCACCAGATGTAAAGGTGCTGTTCGTCATAACAACACCTACATGACAGTTATAAATAGTCTTCCCTGCAAATACCTCCTGGACTGGACGATTGCCCAGGGGAGACGAGTAAAGCTTGCACTGGATGGCAAACCGGACATCGTCCTTCTCCGCCAGGATGTCGACTCCCTGGTCTCCGCTGCCTTTGGTCACGCGGACATTTTCAAATCCATTATCCGTCAGCAGCTCGGCACACCAGATCTCAAATGACTGTCCATCCAATTCATCCAGCCCCAGATAGTCCTGTCTCCTCCTGGCCACTGCCCGCCTGACGACAGTCAGTACGATACATACGATGATCACCAGCAGTACGCAGCCTATCAGAGCTGTATACGCCGGATTGTCAGTTATCCACTCCGTCATATTGCTCAGATCCCTTCTCTGCTCTGATATACCAGCCATAACCGCCAACTGTCATGACCAGTCGCCTTCCGTTGTAGAAATGAATCTTATCATTTCTGATCTTCACATGGTTGACCTTGATCTCACTATCATCTACTCTCAATTCAACAGGGACAGATGCAGGCGCAGTCACTTTTATTTCCCTGGTCAGTTTGCACATGGATATCTCTGGTATCGTGATCAGCGCATTGGACTCTGGCTCCCATGGCGACATCTCCATCCTCCTGACAGTGAGCGAAGTGCTCGTCTTCGTCCTGACAGTAACTATCTCGACATACCTGCTGTCTGTGAGCATTACATTCTCTATGAGCGAGTATAGATCGATCTCAGCTCTCTTCTGCCTGCACTCATCCCCCAGTTCTTCACGTATCTCCGCTATGCCAGAACTGATAGATGCAGACACTTTCGCATCACCAAAAAAAGTATGGTCCGCCATGCGGTTTCTGATAGCAAGCCTTGCCTGCATGTAATAGATATAGGCCATTTTCAGGTCCTGATAAGTGCCGTTGCCGTGATGATATGCACCTCCCATCCTCAAGGCAGCATCAGCGAACTGTGCGCCAATACCATCGTCCAGGAACCGGTCATAGCAGTCATTATAAACGAACTGGTAGAGGTGAAATGCTGCAGTCCTGTTCTGAGGGGTACCCTTCCCTGCCATCAGCATGTCTCCGACCTTGTAGATAGACTCGTAATATCCGAAGAAGGCGCCAAGTGAGAAATACCTGTATGCCTCGTAGTATTGCGGTTCACCGCCATTCGTCCTTCCGTAATAATATATGTAGCCCAACGTATTGGCTGCCTGTGCCTTCAACTGATCCGGGCCGATTTCCATCAGCTTCACCATACAGTCTCTGGATATCTCCCAGTCGCATGGATATACGGGATTGTCATTGCCATAGCACGCATACCCCAGGATCCGAATAGCCCTGACATCATCCTGCTCACACAACTCCTCCAGATACTGCTTCCATAGCCTGACAATATCCTCATCAGCGTCATCCAGATCATGGTCGTCACTATTGCGGTAGACAAACTGTTTCTTCTGCCATGCAGTCAGCTTCCACTCATCTTTCGGACGTCCGGCATTCCAGCTGTAATTGTCTATGACAGTCAGCAGGTCCTCGAGATCCGTAAGCATTTCTCCAGGTATTTTTTCTTCCTGCCATATATAATCTTCCATCTCATCCAATCTGGATATAATAAATATGACCAGCTCATGCTCATCATTGAAAAATGGATTGCCTGACCATATGGTCTCATATGCCAGGCCATCTCCTTGCGTGTCTGACATGCCTACTAGCTGTGGCAGCCCGATCAGATCCTCCAAGTCATAGATCAGAACATAAAACCAGTTGTTTATAAAGTCGAAAGCAGTTCTTGTACCGCTGCGCAACGCATTCAGGTAACTTCTGATACCTTCTGTCAGGTCATCCAGGGTGATGCGGTATTCAGGATCGCCGACGAACTTACGGCTCACAAAATCCTCAGTGTCACCCGCAAATTCACCATATGATATCCTTCCTCGAACAAAATCTTTCAGCTGTTCATCAGTAACCCTGATCTTCACTGTCTTCATTTCAGAAACCTCCTTCTAAATAAATGTTTCCTGTGGTCAGCCTCCTGAATGGATCGCCTGTATCGTCTCATATAAGGTGTCCAAAAAACACCCCAGGATAAAACAGGCCTGCTTTCGCGGCAGGCCTAAGCACCCGGGACTTCACCCCAGATCTTTCTATATATTAATTGATATCAGTTATTTCACACTGTTTTATCAGTCGTCAGCCCATCTATTTCCCTACCTTCTCACCGTTCAGGATCACAACGTTCATCGGCTCAAACAGCGCACGCCCGGCACTGCATTACATATTATCAATGATATCGATCGTGCTGACCGCTGCTTTGTAGCAGTTTTCAATGCCCTCCGCGTTCAGATTGTCGTAGGTGTCGCGGCGTGTATGGTAATATCTCTCGAGATTGTGGTTCAGGCCTGTGATCGAAACAGACCTGAATCCGCCTCTGGTAAACGCGGCGCTGTCGGTCGCGCCGCCCATCGGAGGCACCCATCCGCTCAGGCATGGCACGCCCGCCTGCTCTGCCCCCCGGAGAAACCAATCCGCCATTTCCGCATCGGCTGTGAGTGTCCCGTTGAGGTCTTTTTTATTGACCATCAGGAAGCGCGGGTCGTGGATCGTATCAAACGTGTAAATATATGTCGGTACATCTCTGTACTCGCCCCTGTTTGCCTTGCACCAGGCTTTGGCTCCGCGCAGCCCGCTCTCTTCCGAACCAGTGAGGATCACGCCGATCTCAGTGTGCTCCAGGCAGATGCCATGCTGCTCCATTTCCCGCAGGATGGAGATGCCCAAAAGGCACCCTGTGAGGTTGTCATTGGCTCCGTCGACAACGCGCCGTTTGTTCCACAGGAAGCACAGTCCTATCCAGGCCGGAATGAATGTGAGCCCTATCATACTGAGGATAAATGTCCAGCTGCCTGCGCCTGCCAGAGTGCAGATCGACAGCCCGATGTAAAACAATACGCCTACCACGGCGGTCACGCCGTGCGCTTCGAACACCACTCCGCCGCAGTAATAATTGAGCGGCCATTCCCATGCTGCGTCCGTATGCCCATTTATGAAAATGCGTCTGCGCGTCTCGCCGCTGCATGGCCGGATGGCGGTGACGTTGACGCTGTTTTTTCTGGGGAAGAATATGTCGATGATCTCGTGGTACAGCAGAAACTGCAGGATGAACAGTGCCAGAGACAGCGCTCCGACTGCGATGCTGAGCCAGGGATTAATGAAGTACAGCACGCAGCTGAGCACATCCAGCGCACATGAGAAATACAGATAACCGTAAAACGCCCCTGGATGCTCAGAGAATGTCTCTATGTCTACCCTGTTGCAGCCGCACTCGCTCTGCAGGATGCCCGCCATGTACTCCGCAGCCTCCCGCTCGCCTTCGCTGCCCGGCGCACGTTTCTTCATGTCCCGGCAGATGTGGGTGATCTCGCTGATCATGTATTCAGTTGCCTGCCGGCTCCGCCCGAGCAGTGCTTTTATACCTTTCATGAGCGATAGTGTAGCATGCGCTTATGTAATCTGTGTGAAAAGAGAGAAATCTTTGAAAAACCCACTCCAAATACCCCGTTTTCATCATTATGGAATATAAAATAGAATTCTACTTTTGAAAAATCCATTCCAAATACCCCATTTTTATGTTTTTTGAATGAATGATCTGACCGGATAACAGATACAAACCATTCTAAAATGACCATTTTTATCATTTTGGAACAGTAGCAAGCAGAATTATGGAGGATAATCTATAGCAATAACCATTCAAAAATATAACATATATGTATTTAGAGTGGGTGATACGGGGTTACCAGCGATGCAACATATTCTATATCTGTGATTTTGATAGTTTTGGAGTGGCTGATACAGGATTTTCAGAGATGCATCATATTCCAAACCTCTGATTTTGATAGATTTCGAATGGTTGATACGGGATTCATCGCATATTCTGCCCGATCATATGATGATCCCGTCCAGGTGGTCGCATTCGTGCTGAATGATCTGTGCTATCCAGCCTGAGAAGTCCTGGGTATGGCTCTGAAGTGACATGTCCTGGTAACGCACACGGATCTTCTGAAAACGTTTAGTGGTCCTCGTCCCAGACAGTGACAGGCACCCCTCGTCAGCCGAATATGGCCCGGTCTGGCTGATGATCTGCGGATTGAACATGACCACGTCCGCAAATCCCGTGGATACGATAATGATGCGTTTCTTCACACCGATCATATTTGCCGCCATGCCCACGCACACACCGCGGTGTGCTGTAAGGGTATCCTGCAGATCTTTTGCCACCTGCAGATCGTCAGGCCCTGCCGGCTCGGACTTTTGCCCGAGAAACATAATATCCTTAACTATTTCTCTGACCATCTGGTTCTCCTGTTCCTGATCGTTCCTAACTGAGCGGATCCATGAATAGTATGTCCGACATCTTTCTTCTTAATCTTCGTATCCGTTCTTGCCTGAACAGATCTAAGGTCTGTAATCCAGCCGCTAAAACTGCCTGCCGCACTTCGGGCAGAAATCAAAATCCTCGTTCGTAGTAAAGCCGCAGTTTGTGCATCTCTTTGTGGGGCCCGCGCCATACGCGTTGCCATACGCACCACTTGAGTTGTCACCGCTGTCAACTGTCCAATTGGCGCGGTTCCAGCCGGAATCCTCCCAGCTGCCCTGATCATATCCCACGCGCTGCAGATCTTCCGGACGGATCTGAACGTCTTCGCCGCGCGCGATCTGCCTGCCCACCTCCGGATTCAGCAGGTACGTCGTGCCACAGCAACTCATCTGCACGAAGTACCTACGGTTCCACCTGAACGTCGGAATAAAAAAGAGCGACAGAAACGTGTAGGTCATGTAGACCACGTATCTGCCGTATCTGCCACAGGCGGAGCAAATGACCATCTGCGTGAAGTCAAAGTCTCTCCGCCCGTTCGAAATCCCCATGATAAAAAACATCATTCAACCTCGCTGAAATATCAGGGGCTACCCCGCACTAACCACTGACAGACTCCTTCAGAGAATGCAGACTGCCCCGTACTGACCGCTGACAGACTCCTTCAGAAAATGCAGGCTACCCCGCACTGACCACTGGCATGCTTCTTCAGGCAATTCGGGCTGCCCCGCTACTCCTGTGCCCACTCTTCGCCGGTCAGGATGTCGCGGATATGCCTTATGCAATCCTGCAGGTTCTCCAGGTCACAGACCGTATCACCGGTCTCCAGCGAATGGTTGGCACCTGCATAATAGTAAGTCTCCGTGATGCGGCCTTTGACCGCATCCTCGTGCAGGCTGTGGTCGATCCATCTGTCCCTGTCACCGCTGAACATATAGTTCCTGCCATCACACAGAAAATCAAATGTCTCATCCAGCGGCGTGAGCAATATCATGACCGGGTTCAGGTCATGAGCCCGCGCATACTGTGACGCAATGATCGTGCCGACGCTCTTGGCAATGAACACCACATCCTTGCCCATCCAGTCGATATCGGCGAGCTGCTCGATAGCCACCTTGTAAGCCAGATGAGTCCACGCCTGCTTCTCCGCCGGTGTAAAACCCGTCATCCGCGGCAGGCTCTCGTAGTCGGCATACCTGATCTCGTAGCCCACCTCCCGCGCCAGCCTGGCGGCATAGTAAAGCAACGGCCTGTCCTTGCCATACCCCATACCGGGAAAGATTACTGCGATCTTGTTCATGTCATTATCCCCCATGATCTGGATCCTGTATACATTGCACATATATAGTATACACAATGCACTTTTTTTGTACAATAGGCCAGCCATATGCTATAATCATTTACAGCAATAATTCTTAAAATCTGTCTTCGGAATTCCACACCTGCGCCATCAAAGCGCACATCAAAAGGAGGCTTTATATGCAGACACCTGAAGTTCTCCGGCCAGTTCGCACAGCCCGCAGCCTACTTTGCCGAGTATGCCGCCAAATGGCTCACTAAACCGGGACGTTTTCTGGATGATATAGAGTAAGAGGCAAGTCGGGATATTACTCTGTAACGGATTTTTCCACTTGGGACCTGGGAACATACGTAATCATTGACTGCTCTCACGGATTTTTCCACTTGGGACTTGTGAACATACGTAATCATTGACTGCTCTCACGGATTTTTCCACTTGGGACTTGTGAAACGATCATTTTTCAGGTCCCAAGTGGATTTTTCTGTAAAAAATGATATAGAATCTATGATGTTTCAGCCACTGACAGGTCCTAACCGAAAAAATCCGTGATACGCCTGCTTACTGCGTAAAGATCATGTGCATTTTCCCGCTATTTCTTTCTGCCTTACATACCGCCTATGAGATTGCCTATGATGTCCTCACTCAGGTATCACAGATACCTGTCCAGGAACTCCCATACCGCGGTCCGCGGCTTCTCTATGAGATCATTCTGAAGCCTGAGGATATTGCTCTGCAGCGTCGGTTTACGTTTATATACGCCGCGGAGGTTGTTCTCCAGCACTATTTCATATCGCGCTGTGGCCTGTGCCACCGCATCCTCCCACGACAGATACAGCTCGCTGCAGGCACGCTTGCCTGTCTCCTGGATCCTGTCCGGGGCTGCGCACAGCTCCATGAGCTTTGCTGCCATCGCCTCCGCATTTTCCTCTATCAGGAAGCCGTTTCTGCCGTCAGTTACATCTTCTGCTGCGCACGACCCGACTATCAGCACTGCTGGCAGCGAACATGCCGCTGCCTCATGCACAACGAGTCCGTTTGTATCAAATGAGGACGGGAACAGAAACAGATCCGCCCTGCTGTACCATGCCCTGATTATTTCGCGGTCGCTGATCGCACCTGTAAAGAAGCAGACGTCGTTCAGCTGCAGCTCTTCGGTCACCTGGCGGATCTCACCCAGATCGCCGCCATCTCCGACAAATACCATCCTGAACGCCTCACCTGCTGCCTTCATAGCAGCCAAGGCATCCAGTATGATGTGTATACCTTTGTACCACATCATGCGTCCCACGAACAGAAAAACAGGCACGTCCTCAGGGAGGTCGTATCCGCCGGTGGCCTCCGCTACGACCGCATCATCCGCCATCCCGCGCGGCATATCGACGCCATTGGGCATCACGATATACTCTCCCTCAAATCCAAGAGAACGCAGGTTCTCGCCAGCTCCGTGGCTGACGGTCCACACCTCATCGCATGCCCTGATATTCTGCAGCAGCGCCATGATCGCGCCGGTCTGCAGGATCTTGCTGCGCAGGAGATTCGCAATATCGATGTCGTATTTCGTGTGATAAGTCATTATCAGCGGAAGCCCCAGTATTTCCTTGACCTGGCGCGCCAGCAGAGCTGACGTGGCCGGACAGTGCAGGTGCAGGATCTCCGGATGCTCCTGCCTGACCCTGCGGATGATGTCGAGTGAAAACGGATAACCGGTCACGTACCCCATCTGCTTGCGTGTATCAATGCTGGGGTAGCGAATCACGGGGAATGTGAAAGTGCTGTCGTCCGCGCCTGGTACGGACGGTGTCACCACGACCGCGCGGCCATATGATGCATCTATATTCTGCGCATAGTTGATAACGGCGTTTGCAACGCCGTCTATGATAGGCGGAAATGAATCATTCAATAAACAAACTGTTCGGTTACTCATGTTATGATCTTGCTATTGCGTGGGAAGCTACTCTGCTTCCAGTTTCAGGAGAACGTCTTCCCTGCCCAAAAGCTCCTCCAGCTCACCGGCTGACATGCCCTGCACCTGGCCGAGCCTAGTGTAGGTCCAACTGTTCGAGCCGTAGAAAATGACGATCTGATCGCCCGAGTACAGCACGATGTCGCCGGCGGATGTTGTAGTCTGCGCGTCATCCCTGGGCAGGCTCCTGCCAATAGAACCAACCTGCTCAAACCCGCCATACATGGACATGGCGATCTCCAAAGGACCGTCTGCGACCAGCTCTGCCAATTCCGCAACCGACCTGTTATCCTCCCAGACGACATCCAGGCGGGTATCATTTATGTATAGTGTGAGCTGGTCTGTGGTCATGGTCTCCTCAGCTGATGTCTGGTTTTCTTCTGTCGTGGACGGCTGGTTTCCTTCTATCGTAGATGGCAGGTTTTCTCCCGTGGCGGTCATGGATGCAGCCTGTGTGCTTGCTGTGGCTTGTTCGGTGTCTGACTGCGCGGGCTGGTCGATCTCAATTTCTTCGGTCGCAAGCTGCGGTTTCTGCGTGGTCGTCGCCGCGCCTGCACCATTCTGTGCACATCCCGCCAATATGAGCACTGCCATCAGTGCCAGGACTAAAAGTGTTATATGTTTTCTTTTCATAGTCCCCTCGTATCAATGTCATTTGCTGCCAGTATGAGTCGAGCCGCGATCCTGTGATGAGATGCTTCTCACCTGCTGCGCCTGCCTCCGACGGAGCAGCCAGTCTTCATTCCCGTACCTGCAGGCTGGCCGCGCCTACCTCCTCCTGAGCAGCCAGACACCGAAGCCTCCGACCACGATCACGCCCAGAACGATCAGGATGGGCGGCAGGAAACTCATTTTCTGGAAATCCTCTGCCTCATCCTCGCTTTCATAAGTTGCGATCAGCGGGCCACTGCTCTGCAGGTTGTCTGCATATATGGTACACGGCACGAATGCCATGGTCAGTATCAATATGATCGCCGCTACAGCGGCCTTGCGTTTGATGTTTTTCAACATGTCTGTATGTCCTTTGTTATGTCGTCCGCATGTTAGGTGCGGAGCTTTCTGTCGTCCAAGTGTTTCGTGCGGAGGTTTCTGTCGTCCGCATGTTAGGTGCGGAGGTTTCTGTCGTCCGCATGTTAGGTGCGTAGCTTTCTGTCGTCCAAGTGTTTCATGCGGAGGTTTCTGTCGTCCGCGTGTTTGGAGCGGAGTCTT
>JAZUNG010000064.1:0-6237 GCA_045604025.1 Lachnospiraceae bacterium
ACTCTGTAGATGGCCTTGATCGCATTCTCAAAGTCTTTGTTTTCCACTCCTACAATGATATTCAGCTCGGATGAGCCCTGATCGATCATGCGGATGTTTATCTTTTCATCGGCAAGAGCGGAGAAGAGCTTGCCTGCAGTACCACTGGCACTCCTCATGCCTCGTCCCACGACTGCGATCAGTGCGAGGTTCGATTCGATCTCGATGGAGTCAGGATCTGCCAGACGGTGAATGCCGGATACTACGCGCTGCTCCTTGTGCAGGAACTCGTCCTCGTGAACTACGATGGTCATGGTATCGATCCCTGAAGGCATATGTTCAAATGAGATACCGTTATCCTCAAATGCCTGCAGCACCTTCCTGCCAAACCCGACCTCTGAGTTCATCATAGCCTTGGTGATCAGAACGGAGCAGAAACCTTTCTTGCCCGCAATACCGGTCACGATGAAGTCAGGCTTCTTTGCAGTGCTCTCAACGATCCATGTGCCTTCATCTTCGGGTCTGTTTGTATTCTTGATATTGATCGGAATACCGCTCTTACGGACGGGGAATATGGCATCTTCATGCAGAACAGAAGCACCCATGTATGACAGCTCGCGCAGCTCTCTGTAAGTTATATATCTGATCTCGGCAGGGTTGTCTATGATACGCGGATCTGCTACCAGGAAGCCTGATACGTCGGTCCAGTTCTCATAGATATCGGCCTTGCAGCCCTGAGCAACAAGAGATCCTGTCACGTCTGAACCACCTCTGGAAAATGTCCTGATATTCTCATCCTTTCCCAGACCGTAGAATCCCGGAATAACAGCGCGCTCATTTTCTTCCAGAGCCTGAGCCATTCTTTTTTCAGTCTTATATCTGTTGAGATCACCTTCTTCATTGAAGAAGATGACATCTTTTGCGTCAATAAAAGGCACGCCAAGATACTTGGCAAGAACCTTGCCATTCAGATACTCTCCGCGGGACGCTGTATAATCTCTCTGAGGATCGCTCTTCAGCTGAGACGCGATCTCGGTGAAATCATCGTCCAGGCTGAATCCGGTCAGTTCAAGACCGGTAATGATCTCATCGTATCTTGCCTTCACAGCGGCAAGCTCTTTTGAGAAATCCTCACCCTTTGAAGCCAGCTCATAAATATGAAGGAGCATGTCAGTGACCTTGGTGTCATCTGAGAATCTCTTTCCGGGAGCAGAGGGGACCGCATAACGGCGGGACTCGTCTGCATCAATGATGGCTTTTACTTTCTTAAACTGCTCGGCACTGGCCAGTGAACTGCCTCCGAACTTGACGACTTTTTTCATTTTGTATATCTCCTGCAATTCATTCCGGAAAAATGCTGTTAAAGCAGTATTTTAAACTATTTTCCGAGAGACTACAACATAAAAATGCAATAAATATGCATAGCAGATACAGCTTGAAAATATGTCAGAATGCATCAAAACGGCATGCTATGCCAGCCAGATAGCAGTCAGCATACGAACGTCCGGATCTGCATCTCTTCTCCAGGAGTAGAACCGGCCTGAGTGGAATGTGCAGTAGCCGGAGTCTTCTATATGAGCCGGGTCAATGCCGGTCTGGATCAGAGTGGTCTGAACCGCATCCTTAAGATCCAGCATATATTTGCCGTTATCTTTTGCACGGAAGAATCGTCTGACGTCAGCTTCGGGAAATGTCTTCATGAAAGGTCCGATCAGATCCTCGCTGACCTCATAGCAGTCCCTGCAGATACATGGCCCTATGGCAGCAATGATTGTCTCAGGACGGCTTCCAAAGGTCTCTTTCATAAGATTGACGGCATTTTCGGAAATGCGGCCCGCAGTTCCTTTCCATCCGCTATGGACCATAGCGACAGCCTTGGATGCAGGATCGAGCAGATATACCGGCACGCAGTCAGCCTCTACAGTGCAGAGCATCAGCTTCCGGACGTTGGTGACCATCCCGTCATAGCCTTCGGCGCTGACATCTTTGATCACGCCCTCACCTGCCATGTCCGCAGTGATCACGCGGACACCTGCTGTATGGAGCTGTTTGGTTCTGACCATCATGTTCGGAGTGATACCGAACATACCTCCCAGTTCGGTATAGTTATCCAGATCCTCGGGCTCATTCAGTCTCCAGCCGCCGGTTCCCATGGGTGTATAGATCGCATGAGCGATCCCGGTTTCTTCGATTGATCTAAAAGTCAGATATTCCATGGGAATAATTATACTTGGAAGTCAGTTTAAAATCCACAACTATCCAAATAAACAAGGACTGCCCCCTTTTTGAATAATCTTGATTTTATAGAACCGGGTATATTACAATAGTGCGACGGTTAGGTTAGAATACCGGTGCAGCCACATAAAAGACGTTAACTGACATATTATTTATGAAATGCTGTGGGTGGGAAACCAATCCATGGCTAAACCGTGAGTCTAATAAGGAAAATAGCTGATGTTTGATGATATAAATGAGAACACAACTGAACTGATGAATGACGATGAAGTGCCAAAAGTGATCCTCGTGGGCCTGGAGATAGAGCCCGGAAAGAAGCAAACGGATTTCGTTTATGACTTTGATCACAGCATGGAGGAAATGGTCAGTCTGATCGAGGCATGCGATATGCAGGTTGTAGGCACGCTGACTCAGAGACTTCCGCACCCGGAGGCAGGCACTTATCTCGGAAGCGGCAAGGCAGCAGAGCTGGGAGAACTGGCTGCAGCCCTGGAAGCGCAGTATTGTATCTTCGAAGGCAATCTGTCTCCTGCACAACTCAAAAACCTGGGGAACATCGTAAAGATCCCTATCTGGGACAGGACCACACTGATCCTGGAGATTTTCTCCAGAAGAGCCAGGACCAGAGAAGCCAGGCTTCAGGTGGAATCGGCATATCTGCAGTACATGCTTCCCAGGCTGTCAGGCATGTGGCAGCATCTGGGCAGGCAGAGCGGAGGCGGCGGAAGCCGAGCCAACAAAGGTGTCGGCGAGACCCAGCTGGAGCTGGACAGAAGACAGATCAATCAACGTATATCTGAATTGAAGCATGAGCTGGAGACATTGAGCCGCACCCGAGACGTGCAGAGGCAGGGCAGGCAGAAAGGCGGTCTTCCGAGAGTTGCGCTGGTAGGTTATACCAATGCAGGCAAATCCACGCTCATGAATCATCTTCTGGATACCAGCCAGGGGTCAGAAGAGAAGCAGGTTTTCGAAAAGGACATGCTTTTTGCCACTCTTGATACTTCCATCCGCAGGATATATGTAGAGGGAAACAAGGACTTCCTTCTGTCGGATACCGTAGGGTTTATTGAGAATCTCCCGCATGGTCTGATCAAGGCATTCAGATCCACTCTCGAGGAAGCAGTTTTCGCAGATCTCCTGCTGATAGTCCTGGATGCGTCGGATCCTTACTACAGACAGCACAGAAAGGTTACAGAAGACACTCTGAAGAGCCTGCAGGCTGACAGCGTACCACGCCTGTATATAATGAATAAATCCGACCTGGTAGAAGACAGGGACTGGGAGATACCGAAAGTAAAAGACGATGAGATCTGGATGTCGGCGAAGAACGGAGCGGGCCTGGCTGAACTGATCATGATGATCGTCAGCCGGGTGTATCATGACAGCCAGGTCGTGGAAGTCATGCTGCCATTTGCCAGAGGAGACCTGGTGAACAGGCTTCACAGCAAGGCACATATCCTGAGTGAGGAGTATACTGCCGAGGGAGTACTGATTCGGGCAGACTGTCCGCAGCAGATAGCAGGAGAACTCAGGGATTATATTACAGATAAATAAAAATATCGATAGCACTTTACTAACGTGTGTTATATAATTATATGGGGTATTTTGGATACCCCAGAAAAGAGGTTTTAAAAATGGCAGAGATTACAATTACAAGCGATAATTTTGAAGCAGAAGTAGTACAGTCTGATATTCCTGTACTGGTGGATTTCTGGGCTACATGGTGCGGCCCCTGCTCTATGATGGCTCCTGTTGTTGCTCAGATAGCTGAGGAAAAGGAAGGCCAGATCAAGGTGGGCAAGATCGATGTTGATGCTGAGCCCGAACTGGCAGTCAGATTCGGCGTAATGAGCATCCCTACACTTATTCTTTTCAAAAATGGCGAGGAGGCCAACAGAACTATCGGTTTCCAGCCGAAAGCCAGCCTGGAGGAGTTTCTGAAATAATCATCAGAACTATAATACTATGAGTGTATTCAACATAATATCTCTTTTGGGCGGCCTGGCCATGTTCCTGTATGGAATGAGGCTCATGGGCAACAGCCTGAAGGAAGGTTCATCCGGCACACTTAAGGTGGCGATGGAGAAGGTAACCAACAACCCCGTCAAGGCATTCCTGCTTGGCGTTCTTATTACTGCGGTTATCCAGTCATCGACAGCTACTATCGTTATCACATCAGGTCTGGTTGCGGCGGGTATCATATCCCTGCACCAGTCACTGGGTATAGTTGTCGGAGCAAATGTTGGAACCACGGTCACGGGTCAGATCATCCGACTGCTGGATGTCAGTGATTCTGCATCCACTGTTCTGAGATTTTTCCAGCCGTCGACACTGGCTCCCATAGCCCTGGTAGCAGGCATGGTCCTGATCATGGGCTTCGAAAAGGTTAAGAAAGCCAATAATATTGGCAGCATCTGTATCGGATTCGGTATACTGTTTTCAGGTCTTCTGAATATGACTGGCGCAGTCAGCGTCCTGTCGGAAAACGGTGTGCTGGATTCGATTTTTGCAAGTATAGGCGACCGGATGTGGCTGGGCTATGTGGTAGGTGCCGGAGTGGCGTTCATCCTGCAGAGTTCTTCTGCGACTATCGGTATATTGCAGGCATTTTCAATGGGTACAATGATCCCATTCAAGGCGGTTTACATTATGCTGGTCGGTATATACCTGGGTGACTGTGTAACGACCGCGATCGTCTGCTCAATAGGTGCCAAAGCCAATCAGAAGAGAGTAGGTCTGTGCAATGTCCTGTATAATCTTGGAAAAACAGTGCTTGTTCTCGTTGTTGTCAACATACTTCATCTGACGGGAGTTTTGAATAGCCTCTGGGAAATGTCCATGACGCCTGGATCTATCGCAGATACAAATACTATTTTTAATATTGCATGTGCCCTTGCACTGCTTCCATTCATGGTAATGTTTGAAAAACTGGGAAGAAAACTCATACATGATGACAAGACCAGAGCCAGTCAGTATGAAGAAAAACTGCAGGCACTCAATCCGGTATTCTTCAAGACACCTGCGCTGGCATTCAATTCCTGCTATGCAGTCCTGAGGACCATGCTGGAACTGTCGATCAGAAGCATAAGGGAAGGTATTGCCAGTCTCAGAACTTTTGACCAAGCCAGGATCAATGACCTGCTCGAGAGGGAAGACGATATAGATATGCTGACTGATAATGTAGGCAGTTATCTGGTACAGCTTTCTCCGTATATCGTAGAGAACGGCCATATACGGATCCTGAACCAGTACAACAGACTGGTAAATGAGTTTGAGCGTCTGGGAGACCACGGAGTAAACCTGGCAGAGGTAGCTATCCAGCTGAATGAATCGAAGATCAGTTTTACGGAGAGTGCTCTGGATGAGATAGATGTAGCCATGTCGCTTCTGGAACAGATAATGGCATATACGACCCAGGCATTTGAAAAAAGAGATGTTGAGGCTGCAAGGCATATTGAGCCGCTTGAGGATGTTATGGATGACGTCATAAACACCATGCATGACAATCATCTGGCCAGACTCAGAGCCGGAGACTGCACCATCAATGGTGGCATGGCATTTCTGGATGTTCTGACCAATATGGAAAGAATATCTGATCTGTGCTCCAATGTCGGTATCTCAGTCATAGCCCGTGTACAGCCGGAACTGGCAGCACTGGCACATAATTATGTAACATCACTTCATGAAGGACATAATGATACATTCGAGGCCGAATATCAGGAGGCTCACAATACATACTTTGCGAAACTGGCAGCTATCAGATAGATCAACTTTATCTGAATAACAATTGTTACTATCAGGGGAGATGAGACGATCATGAGCGAGCAGTATATCATGGCACTGGACGCCGGGACGACCAGTAACAGATGCATTATTTTCGACAGATCCGGCAGCATAGTCAGCATGGCTCAGAAGGAGTTCACGCAGATTTATCCGCATCCGGGATGGGTGGAGCATGATGCAGAAGAGATATGGTCAACCCAGAAGTCGGAGGCCAAGCGGTCTTAGGAAGACAATGAC
>JAZUNG010000065.1:0-2981 GCA_045604025.1 Lachnospiraceae bacterium
GTGCAGTATCCGCCGCCTTCCTTGCCTTCAGTGCTCAGAACATCCATCAGTTCCATATCCAGCATGGTCCTGAAGAACTTCTCTGTTTCAGGTGACAGTTCACTGTAGAACTTCATACCTGCTGCCAGGATATCATCTGCAGTGCCCTGAGGCTTCGGATTGCCGGAACGGAACTCCAGCTGATTGTCAGCAAAGCTCATCGGATAAGACTTGCCCAGACGCACCGCCTGCTCTCTGAAGATCTTGTCTGCCAGAGGAACGATGTATTTGCGTACGGCTGCGCGGAACTTCTCAACGTCCTCTTTGGTATAGCAGTTGCGTTCCATCCTGTAGTAACCAAGCTGAGTATAACCATCATAGCCGAGCTTCCTGCCCATAGTATCCCTGAGCTGGGTCAGGCTGTCATAGATGCGGTCCAGATCTGCCTGGTGGTCCTTGTACCACTGTCCCTCAGCCTTCCATGCTGACAGTCTCTGAGCATCGTCTGCGCTGTTTTTGAACGGTGTCATCTGAGACAGTGTATATACTCCGTCTTCAAACGGTATCTGAGCTGATGCGATCAGATTGTCATATTCTCTGACCAGTTCATTTTCCTGCTGCATTTCAGGGATGATCTCAGGTGAGAATGCTTTGATCTCGAGTTCAGCATTTATAAATATGATATTACCGAACTCTTTTTCAAACTCATCCCGATAGGTGCTTTCCAACAGCGCCATAGTCCACATCTGTGAATACTCCTGTATCTCAGGAAATGCGGCATTCCAGAACTTGAATTCCTCTTTGTAGAATTCGTCTCTTGTATCTATTGAATGCCTGATCGAGCACAGAGTGCTGAGCGTGAAGACATGTCTTTCCAGATTGTCCTTTCTGATAAAAACATCTCTCGCTTTCTCGTAGGTATCGGCAGCTTTCAGTTCCTCGGTCATGGCTGCCAGCTGATCCTTGAGCTCCTGGATATCAGGCCTTTCATAAGGCATCTCAGAAAATTTCATTTCAATCCTCCTTTATATGTGGGGTTTTGTACAGATTGTACTCCAAATGAATAAGTATAACAAGAAAAAACCACAGCCACTACTCTTCAAGAGCGGCCGCTATGGAATTGTCCTCTGCAAAAGTATTGCAGTTATACAGGATCAGAATGTCAGAAACGGCATTGTTTTTGATCAGCAGATCTATGTCATCACTGTAGTATCTGGGATCGACAATGTATATTGCTTCATAATAAGGAAGCAGGAACTGCACGAATGCGTTTGCGTATGAATCTTTGATAAGCAGGAGTTTCCTGCCATTATCCTTCAGTGTCGTTATATTGATCAGCGGATAGTTGCCTCCAAAGAACACTTCATACTGATTGGAGCTGACCGCTGCCTCTGAACTGTATATTGACGCGACCTTGCGGTTTTCAGACGCATATTCAACTACATACTGCTGTTCGGTATCTGCAACATATATCTCAATACGGTCCTTAACTCCTGTATCACCTGACGACGAGGCAAGTGTCCCGGAGAAGGAATCGGTCACTGTCATGACTGTATACTCTGAAACGGTCTGTGTCAGTCCCAGATGCGGGGCAAGTGCCTCAAATGCGTACTTTGCTCCCAGGCTGGTCCAGTGATGATCGCTTCTGTAGTATAGCTGCTCATCAGTACCTGCATGCTCCATCAGAACATCTGTAACGTCAGCAAAGTCCAGATACGGGCTCAACTGTTCAGATACTTCGCGGATCTCTGCCTTCTGATCGCCAGCCGGCGCCCCGGCAGGAAGCAGATCGTTCAACACCGTGACTGCATTTGGGATCAGACTCATTACCACCGGGATATCGTTCCTCTCAGCGAACTGAGTGATGGCATGGATATTTCTGTCAAAACTTCTTTCAGAAGGCTCCTTTGCCTTCTCGATCAGATATCCGTCACCTGCCAGATAGACTCCGTTAGATTCTTTTCTTCCCAGAAGCCTGTCCATAGTGAGCTTGGCAGATATCCAGGCGTCACGAAGGAACATCTGGTCCTCAACAAAGCTTTCAAAATCGCTCATGAACCTGCCGCTTGTCAGTCCCGCGCCTGTCAGAGCCGGACTCTGCGCGAGCACTCTGTTCTCTCTTGCTGAAAACTCACGGCTGTGACTGAATATCAGACTTATATCGGAGGCTATGATAAGCAGCACAAACAGAAGGGCAACTACCAGTCTCCCTCTGGTTCTGTTTCTCTGCTCAATCTTTTTCCGGTTCTGTTTCTTTTCAGCCATTTATGTTTATCATGCTCCTGTCAGAACTTGAAATACAGGAACGGGTTGTATGTTGCATTTACGAGATATGCAAATGACGCTGCAAAAAGCAATACGTATATCACGACTGCCACTATACGGGCTATGCGGTTGCCGGACCCCTGAAGCCTGTCAAGGAGTTTCCCTGCTATCGGAAGCGAACAGAATACGCACAGTATCAGCAGTACCAGGTTCGTAGTCAGCAGATAACCTGTGTTAGCATTTGCAAATCCCTGTCCGAACTTTCCGAATATCGATGCGGTATTCTGTCCGATATCCTTAAGAGTCTCGCTCGAGAATATCAGCCATCCATACACAAACAGTATGATGGTATAAATGTGTCTGATGACCCTGGGTATCTTATTCAGAACCCTTCCCAGGATATACTTCTCTATCAGAAGGAGCACACCATAATACAGACCCCACAGCACGAAGTTCCACGCTGCTCCATGCCAGAATCCGGTCAGGATCCAGACAACAAGAATGTTGCGGATATGCTTCGGTATGCTGACTCTGTTGCCGCCCATGGGGATGTATACATATTCGCGGAACCATGTACCCAGCGAGATATGCCATCTCCTCCAGAATTCCGTGATACTGGTTGAAATATACGGATGCTCAAAGTTCCGTACGAACTCAAATCCCATCATCTTGCCCAGACCTATAGCCATATCCGAGTATCCGGAAAAGTCGAAATAGATCTGGAATGTATATGCGCT
>JAZUNG010000066.1:0-18670 GCA_045604025.1 Lachnospiraceae bacterium
GTGTTTTATTTAAGGCTTTCGGAGGCGTAGATGCTTTTCCTCTTTGCATAAAGACCAAAGACGTGGATGAATTTGTGGATACCGTTTATAACATCTCAGCTTCCTTTGGCGGCATCAATCTTGAGGATATCTCAGCCCCCAGATGCTTTGAGATAGAGGACAAGCTGAAGGAAAAATGCGACATTCCCGTATTCCATGACGACCAGCATGGTACTGCAGTCATCATGCTCTCAGGCGTTATGAATGCGCTGAAGATCGTTGGCAAGGACAAGGGTGATGTACGCGTAGCAGTCAGCGGAGCAGGAGCGGCCGCAACAGCTATCTCCAAACTGCTGATCAGCTACGGCATCAGGGATGTTACCATGTGCGACAGGAAGGGCGCCATCTATGAAGGAAGAGAAGGCCTGAACCCTGCCAAGGAAGCCATCGCGAAGATCACGAACCCTCAGAAGATCCAGGGCAGCCTGGCAGATGTGATCAAGGGAGCTGACATCTTTATCGGTGTTTCCGCCCCCGGCATGGTTACTGCTGATATGGTCAGGACCATGGCCAAAGACGCCATCATCTTTGCATGCGCCAACCCCACACCCGAGATTTTCCCTGATGAGGCCAAAGAAGGCGGAGCCCGCATCGTCTGCACCGGAAGAAGCGACTTCCCGAATCAGATCAATAACGTTCTGGCGTTCCCGGGTATTTTCAGAGGAACGTTTGATGTACGCGCCAGCGAGATCAACGAAGCCATGAAGATAGCAGCAGCCAATGCACTGGCATCCATCATCCCTGATGATGAGCTGAATGAAGACTATATCATTCCGGCTGCATTTGATGAGAGGGTAGCTCCTTCAGTTGCAGCTGCAGTTGCGCAGGCCGCCAGAGACACAGGCGTAGCCAGGATCTGATCCAGGACCTGTAAAACCTTTAATAGACATCAGTACAATCTGTTTTAGTCGTCTGTTTGTTAGACATCAGTGCAATCTGTTTTAGTTGTCTGTTGCTGGAGTTTGAATAAGAAACTATTCAAACTCCAGCAAAACTAAAATCTTAAATGGGCGTATTTCAGGTTGGCCCATTCGAATCTCTTTATATTATTAATCTTGAATAGGCATATTCCAGGTTGGCCCATTCGAATCTCTTTGTATTATTAATCTTGATCGGGTGTATTCTTAAGCAACCCCCTCAAATCTCATTATACTTGTAGACTTGAGTGGATTTGGTCTATGTTGAATCACTCAAAATCTTCAAAAAGCATAATTATGAATGGACACATTATATGATGCGCCATTCAATTCGTTCATTAACTGATCATATTGAATGGTGATAGCTAAAAATATCCCATTCAAAACGTCCCTGAAACTAAAAATGGAATGGATATTGGAATAACCCACCTGTTCAAAAACTTAAAGAACTCAAATTATGAGTGGATGATGAATTTGGTAGTCAATTCAAAATACCCAGGTAACTATATTCCGAATGGTGCAGTTCATAATACGCACATTCAGCTCAACAAGAAATTATGTCCTTGAGTGGACATGGTCTATTTTGGTTCATTTTAATATTCTCGTAAAAGGAATATGCCTGAGAATAAATCAATATAATTAATGGAGGAGTTATACATGAAAACAAATGTAATTAAAATCCTGACAACAAGAAAAAGAAGGATTGAAACGCAGCTAAAAAGAATAAATGCAAGATTGAAGAATGCACCCAATGGTACGTTGAGTATATCCAGGGACAATAATAAACCGGTATATTACTGGAATATTATGAATAATAAAAAATGGGAGAAGCATTATCTTGGGAAAAAGGATCTTTTCAGAGTATCACAGCTTGCTCAAAAATCATATGACGGGAAATATCTCAGAAAAGCGGAAGAACAGTTGGCGGTCATTACAGAATTCCTTGATCGGTATGATGAATATGTGCTTGAGAATATTTATAGCGTATTGTCTGATGAAAGAAAGGCATTGGTTGAAGCAGAAGAATTGGACGACGAGGAATATGCCAGAAGGTGGTCAGCAGTCACTTACGATCCGGGGAGATTTGAGCCGGGATCGCCAGAATACTATACTCTGAAAGGCGAGCGTGTGAGGTCCAAATCTGAGAAGATCATCGCTGACACATTGTTCACTAAGGGGATCCCCTACAGGTATGAATATCCATTACACCTGAAAGACGGACAGACGTGGAGACCAGACTTCACTATCTTGAATGTACGCACCAGGGAGGAGTTCTATATGGAACACTTAGGGCTACTGGACGATCAGGTTTACTGCGCAAATGCATTGGGAAAGATCCATATCTTTATGGAAAATGGCATATTTCCTGGCGACCGACTGCTGATCACTGCTGAATCCTCTGCAAAGCCATTTTCGACCAGGGACCTGGATATGCTAATTGAGCACTTCCTGAAATGATGAAAAGAGAGGCAGCAGCTGACCTGGAAAAAATAGCATGATAATATCGCGGCAATACTGTATAATGACAAATAACAGAAAGGAATCCTGGTATGAAAAATTCGAGTCGTTTTTTTGAAAACAGAGAATGCGAATACTTCCCCTGCCATGAGGGGCTGGATGAGTTTAACTGTCTGTTCTGTTACTGTCCTATGTACAGACTGGAACACTGCCCCGGGTCTCCGCGATTTGTGGAGTCCAAAAAGCCGACAGCCACAGGGGAGAAACGCATAGTCAAGGACTGCTCCGGATGCACATTCCCACACAGACCGGAGAACTATGAAAAGATAATGAATGTCCTTAAGAGAACAGCCCAGACGGAGAATGTCATGAAAGGCACAGACCGGCCGGAGAAATAGTCTGACCGGCAGCGAGAAGAAGCCGCTCGAGTACTGCATGCCCGGAAGAACCGTTCGGGAACTGGCTGATGAGCTGATGGAGAAGCTGAACCTGAATGGTATCTGTGTCATTGGAGACAAGAATGCACCGGCAGAAAAAGTGTTTATTACTGAACATATCAGCGGCAGGTCCGATGATCAGAAGATCAAAAAGATCGAGGACGAAGGATTCGATGCCATCATCCCGTTGGAAACTATCGACTGGACGATCGCAGAGTATGTTTTGGACTCATGCGCTGCAGGAAGACCCAGAGCTATCCTGAGCATGGGCCATTTCAACTTCGAAGAACCCGGCATGAAATATATGGCGGACAAATGGCTTCCTGAGCTACTGGACGGAAAGGTACCTGTATATTTTGTTCCGTGCGCAGACACATATGATTATATCGTGAGATAAATCTGAGCCGGCACATAAGATTATTTCGTGAGATAACAGTGCGCTGATATATACGAACATATTGCGAGATAAATATGCGCAGACTCATATGATCATATTGCAGGATAAAGCCGCATCTGCTCAGACAGAACTATTGGGGGCGGTTCTTCCTTGGGCCGCCCCAAAAAAATATTGACAACCCCGTAAGAATTGCATATAATCACAAGGCACGCGCATTTTGCGCGCTGGTTTTGTGCGCATAAGGCGAGGCATAATCTATACAGAAAGGAGAATATCATGCCTACATTTAATCAGTTGGTCAGAAAAGGAAGACAGACATCTGTTAAGAAGTCTACTGCTCCTGCTCTTCAGAAGAGCTACAACTCTCTGAGCAAGAAGACTACAGACTCACCTTCACCTCAGAAGAGAGGCGTTTGTACAGCAGTTAAGACAGCTACACCTAAGAAGCCTAATTCAGCTCTTAGAAAGATCTGCAGAGTACGTCTTTCAAATGGTATCGAAGTTACCAGCTATATCCCCGGCGAAGGACACAACCTTCAGGAGCATAGCGTAGTACTGATCCGTGGCGGCCGTGTTAAGGGCCTTCCCGGTACAAGATACCATGTTATCAGAGGCACTCTTGATACCGCAGGTGTTGCGAACCGCCGTCAGGCCCGTTCAAAATACGGCGCAAAGAGACCCAAAGACGCAAAGAAATAATTAACATTTTACAACTGAATGATGGCCGGATATTAATCCGAGATATTCTCATCAAATATTCTTATTCTATATTATGTCCGGCATGAACACATCACAGTGAGTACCGATGATTTAACGAAAAAGTCGCCGGATGGCGGCTGCCGGATGGGCAGGTTTACCTGCACAGACGTGCAGACATCAGACGGCCTGATCGTATGAGCACGCAGGGCGATAGCCCGGAGTGGGAATACGAGTAGTGTTGCGGGAGTGCGAAGCGCGTAGCAACACGCAGACTTATTATTATTTTAGTTAAGGAGGGAAGTAACGTGCCACGTAAAGGACATACTCCAAAAAGGGACGTATTGGCGGATCCGCTGTACGGAAGCAAAGTAGTAACAAAGCTTATCAACAACATCATGTTGGACGGTAAGAAGGGCGTAGCTCAGAAGATCGTTTACGGTGCGTTTGCAAGAGTCGAGGAAAAGACAGGAAAGCCTGCCCTCGAGGTTTTTGAGACCGCGCTGAACAACGTTATGCCCCAGCTCGAAGTTAAGGCCAGAAGAGTTGGTGGAGCTACATACCAGGTTCCTATCGAAGTAAGACCTGAGAGACGTCAGGCTCTTGGACTTCGCTGGCTGACCACTTTCTCACGCAACAGAAGTGAGAAGACTATGGAAGAGCGTCTTGCGAACGAGATCATGGACGCAGCAAATGAGACTGGCTCATCCGTAAAGAGAAAAGAAGATATGCACAAGATGGCAGAAGCCAACAAAGCATTCGCACATTACAGATTTTAATCAGGAGGAAAGACATTGGCTGGAAGAGAATATCCACTGGAACGTACCAGGAATATTGGTATTATGGCCCATATCGATGCGGGAAAGACTACTCTTACCGAGCGTATCCTGTACTACACCGGCGTAAACTACAAGATCGGTGAGACCCATGAAGGTTCAGCAACAATGGACTGGATGGAGCAGGAGCAGGAAAGAGGTATCACTATCACTTCCGCAGCAACCACCTGTCACTGGACTCTGCAGAAGGAAGGCAAGGCAGCACCGGGTGCTCTCGAGCATCGTATCAATATCATTGACACCCCCGGACACGTTGACTTTACAGTAGAGGTTGAGAGATCTCTGCGTGTACTGGACGGCGCTGTAGGCGTTTTCTGTGCAAAGGGCGGCGTTGAGCCTCAGTCTGAAAATGTATGGAGACAGGCAGATAAGTACAATGTACCCCGTATGGCATTCATCAACAAGATGGATATCCTGGGTGCAGACTTCTATAATGCTGTTGAAATGATCAAGACCCGTCTGGGCAAAAATGCAGTTCCTATCCAGCTTCCTATCGGTAAGGAAGATGAATTCAAGGGACTGATCGACCTGTATGAGATGCAGGCGTATATTTACAACGACGACAAGGGTGAGGACATCTCTATCATTCCTATTCCTGAAGATATGCAGGATGAGGCAGAAATGTATCACACCGATATGGTCGAGAAGATCTGCGAACTCGATGATGACCTGATGATGGCTTATCTCGAGGGAGAAGAGCCTTCGGTTGAGGACATGAAGGCAGTCATGAGAAGAGCTACCTGCGAAGGTACAGTCATCCCTGTATGCTGCGGAAGCGCATACAGAAACAAGGGCGTACAGAAGCTTCTGGATGCAGTTCTTGAGTTCATGCCTGCACCTACAGACGTTCCCGCTATCGAGGGCGTTGATATGGACGGCAATCCTATCGTTCGTCATTCATCTGATGAAGAGCCTTTTGCAGCTCTCGCATTCAAGATCATGACTGACCCGTTCGTAGGAAAGCTGGCTTATATCAGAGTATATTCTGGAACCATGAACTCCGGTTCATATATTCTGAACGCAACAAAGAACAAGAAGGAAAGAGCCGGACGTATCGTACAGATGCACGCCAACAAGAGAGCAGAGCTGGAAAAGGTTTACTCCGGTGATATCGCTGCAGTAGTTGGCTTCAAGAATACCACCACAGGTGACACCATCTGTGATGAGCAGCATCCGGTTATCCTCGAGTCCATGGAATTCCCTGAGCCTGTTATCGAGGTTGCTATCGAGCCCAAGACCAAGGTCGGACAGGGCAAGATGGCTGAGGCCCTTGCAAAACTGGCAGAGGAAGATCCAACATTCAGAGCTTATACCAACACTGAGACCGGACAGACCATCATCGCCGGCATGGGCGAGCTCCATCTGGAGATCATCGTAGACAGACTGCTTCGTGAGTTCAAGGTTGAGGCAAATGTCGGAGCACCTCAGGTTGCTTACAAGGAGACATTTACCAAGACAGTGGACGTCGACAGCAAGTATGCAAAGCAGTCCGGTGGTCGTGGACAGTATGGTCACTGCAAAGTCAGATTCGAGCCTATGGATCCGAATGGCGAGAAGACATTCGAGTTCGCCAGCGAGGTTGTCGGCGGTGCTATTCCGAAGGAATACATCCCCGCAGTCGGCGAAGGTATCGAAGAGGCTGCCAAGGCCGGTATCCTGGCAGGATTCCCTGTACTGGGTATCAAGGCAACCGTATGGGATGGATCATATCACGAGGTCGACTCCTCAGAAATGGCATTCCATATCGCAGGTTCCCTGGCATTCAAGGATGCTATGGCAAAGGCAGAGCCCGTTCTGCTTGAGCCTATCATGAAGGTTGAAGTAACCACACCCGAAGATTACATGGGCGACGTTATCGGTGATATCAACGGACGTCGTGGACGTATCGAGGGTATGGAAGACATCGGCGGAGGCAAGATGATCAAGGGATTCGTTCCTCTGGCCGAGATGTTCGGATACTCTACAGACCTTCGTTCCAAGACTCAGGGACGTGGTAACTATTCAATGTTCTTCGAGCATTATGAGAAAGTTCCGAAGAACGTTCAGGATAAGGTTATTTCTGCCAAGGGCAAGGAATAATTTTATCAAGAAATACTTGAAAACAAGGGTTCTATCAAATATAATGATAGGTGACCTTTTATGGAATCTGACCCGTTATGGGTTAACCAAATCGACCCGAGAAGGGTTAGACAATCTAAGGAGGATTTTTACAAAATGGCAAAAGCTAAATTTGACAGAACAAAGCCGCATTGTAACATCGGAACAATCGGCCATGTAGACCACGGCAAAACAACTCTGACAGCCGCCATTACCAAAACTCTTCATGAGAGATATGGTCTTGGTGAGTTCGTAGCTTTCGATAACATCGACAAGGCTCCCGAAGAGAGAGCACGTGGTATAACAATCTCAACCGCACACGTTGAGTATGAGACACCTAACCGTCACTATGCACACGTTGACTGCCCCGGACATGCTGACTATGTAAAGAACATGATCACTGGTGCAGCTCAGATGGACGGTGCTATCCTCGTAGTTGCTGCTACAGACGGTGTTATGGCTCAGACCAAGGAGCACATCCTTCTTGCTCGTCAGGTAGGTGTTCCTTACATCGTTGTATTCATGAACAAGTGCGATATGGTTGATGATGATGAGCTTCTTGAGCTCGTTGAGATGGATATCACTGAGATCCTTGAAGAGTATGGATTCGAGGGATGCCCTATCATCAGAGGTTCAGCTCTGAAGGCTCTTGAGGGCGATGAGAAGTGGCAGGATGCCATCATCGAGCTGATGGAGACCGTTGACAGCTATATTCCTGATCCCGTACGTGAGACAGACAAGCCTTTCCTTATGCCTGTTGAGGACGTATTCACTATCACAGGACGTGGTACAGTTGCAACTGGTAGAGTAGAGCGTGGTGTTCTTCATACTCAGGAAGAAGTTGAGATCCTTGGTAACAAGGAAGAGAGCAGAAAGACCGTCTGCACCGGTATTGAGATGTTCCGTAAGCTTCTTGATGAGGCTCAGGCTGGTGACAACATCGGTGTTCTTCTTCGTGGTGTCAGCCGTGATGAGATCGAGCGTGGACAGGTTGTTGCTAAGCCCGGCAGCGTAACATGCCATAAGAAGTTCACTGGCCAGGTTTACATCCTGACCAAGGACGAGGGTGGACGTCATACACCTTTCTTCACAAACTATCGTCCTCAGTTCTATTTCAGAACAACTGACGTTACTGGTGTTTGCAATCTTCCCGCTGGTGTTGAGATGTGCATGCCTGGTGACAACGTTGAGATCACTGTTGAACTGATCCATCCTATCGCTATGGAGCAGGGACTTGGATTCGCTATTCGTGAAGGCGGACGTACAGTAGGTTCAGGCAAGGTTGCTACAATCATTGAGTAAGCTTCCTACTACATTTAGTCAAGCGTTCAACTAAAAAGAAAAAACCCCGCGTGCTTGCGCCGCGGGGTGATTTTTTGCTAAAAACACTATAGTGATGAATTCTGCGTGTGCAGATATGTTCTATTTGGTGAATTGCAGCCTGACCTACATTATTATTTTCCATTTGCTCCAACTGTGACCAATTCATGCTTTATTATTTCCAAAAACTCCGGCGGTGACCAGTTTATTATTTTGTTTTTTCCAAAAACTCCGGCGGTGACCAGTTTATTCTTTTGTTATTTCCAAAAACTTCGGCGGTGATCAGTTTATACTTTGGTTTTTTCCAAAAACTCTGGTTATGACCACTTATATACAATTTGCACTGGTCATATCCGAAGATATTGGAAAACTTCAAACTACATGTTGGTCATTGCTGAAGTTTTTGGAAATAATCATTCTATTAACTGGTCACAGCTGGAGCAAATGGATGGTAGCAAGCAGTATCTTAGACAACTTCAGTTTAATTTGAGATATTTTGCAGTTTGATATCTCCGGTGACGGCGCTGATCTCCCAATGACCTCTGCTTCCGGAAGGAGCGGAAGAATCTCCGGTCACTACGCTGCACTGAACGTTGATATCAGAAGCAATCTTTCCGGTAATATCACCGGTTACCGTAGAGGCCTTCAGCTTGTTTGCCTCGAGATTCTCCACATAGATATCACTGGTGGTGCCATTGATCTCCGCCTCATTAAGGACAGAGTTTGTAATGCTGAGATCACCTGTGACCACACTTAAAACTGTTTTGCCGGTGCTGCTTATCCCGTCAAGTGCAATGTTGCCTGTGGTAAGCTCTGCTTCCAGGCCGGCGGTCTGAATATCAGATATTTTAATATTGCCTGTGGTCAGATCTGTAA
Organism: Lachnospiraceae bacterium; assembly: GCA_045604025.1. Lineage (GTDB taxonomy): Bacteria > Bacillota > Clostridia > Lachnospirales > Lachnospiraceae > RGIG5612. The sequence continues at coordinate 9,074 of JAZUNG010000066.1, forward strand.
TGATATTCGATGCTGCTACTTCCGTTATATCTAAATCGCCGGTAGTCAGATCGATGTTCAGCTCTCCATATTCCTTCTCCGGAAGATAAACGACCAGATGGCTGCCTCCGTCAAATATGCCAACGTTGTTGATCAGGTCGGTCAGCTGCTTCCACAGTCTGGAAACATCCCACCACCTGACGTTTGCACTCTGGTAAACATGACGGAAAATAAGTGTGCCGTTTTCCACCTTGCAAATGACCTCTGAGTGGTCTGAAACCGGAGTATATGTATAATCCAGTCTGCATTCTGAGTTCGGAGACTTCCTTATATCAACATCACATGTGACGGTATCAATGATGATATCTGAAAAATCTTCGGTGATGATCTCGTGCAGTTCTTCGCGTCTGGTTTCAGAGCTCCCTGACGGCGCAGGTATCGGATTGCGCCACAGTCTGAATCCGTTCAGGGCGAATGCAATGATGCATGCTGCAATACCGGCTCCCAGAATGCACAGTCCTGTTATCAATAAGGCTTTTACCCATTTACGCATTTTTCTTCCTCCTTACAAACCATGATTTGATCCAGCGAGCCAGAACTTTGGCGAACTTCGCAACAACCTTGGCCAGCTTGATCAGCGGTATTAGCAACAGAAGTGAGAGTCCTATCAGGAGCAGTCCGCCTCCTATCGCTGCCAAAGGGTAGGCGATACCCAGCTTGAACATGCCCCATATGCCTGCAATGATCGCAGCTACACCTGATACAAATATCGCCAGGTCCACTATGAACAGCACGATCACGATCACCCAGAGCACGATGTAAAATACAAGTATCAGGATGATAAAGACGAGCAGCAACGGGAACCAGATAGGGAAGCCCAGGATCAGCAGCACTATCTCGATGGGTTTTATCTTCCTCCTGGAGTTCGCTCTTGTTTTGATGATCTTAGAAAGAGGAATGTTCTCAAGGATCTCATTTACCGCGTCGTCGACCGAACCGACAGCGGAAACCGCTTCTTCTTCCGTCATGCCGTCTTCTATGCGGTCATCGATAATTTCGCTGTAGTAATCGATGGATTTCTGTATTTCATCTTCCGGTACGCCATCGAGTCTGTTTGTTATAGCGTCCAGATATTCCTGCTTATTCATCAACGTTCTCCTTTCTGTCATCTTCCCTTATGATAAAGCTGTACACCTGCGTGATCTCCTTCCATTCATCTGTGAAGGCATTGAGCCTGTCCAGTCCTTTATCGGTAATATGGTAGTATTTCCGAAGACGTCCGTTGTGTTCCACTGAGTAAACAGTCAGGAGCTGTCCCTCTTCCAACCTGCGCAGGATCGGGTAGAGAGTGGATTCCGATATCTCCATATATGGCTTCATATCCTTGATGATCTGATAACCATAGGAATCTCTGTATTTGATCGCTGCCAGAGCGCATATGTCCAGCAGTCCGCGTTTGATCTGTATATCCATAATTTACCTCCCTTCGCATAATACTATACATTGCATAGTATTATGCGTCAAGAGGTAATTTGAAAAATAGTTTGTGTTTTACATTGAGAAAATATGGCGTACAGTGTTATCATCTGCATAAAAGATCAGAGAGGGGTGACAATAATGAAAATAATAGATCTTCACTGCGATACGATCATGAGATTCTATGAGGGCGAGCATCTGGACGGTATGAAGGACTCTCATATCAATCTTGCAAAGCTGAAGGATGGCAGCTGCCTGGCGCAGTGCTTCGCTATATTTGTTCCTACCAATGCATCAGCTGAGCGGCATGGGATAACTGATTCGCCCGAAGAGTATTTTGACAAAGCGTACGTGGCATATCTCAGGGAAATGGATCTGAACATGGATCATATCCGCCCGGCGTATAATACAGAAGATATTCTCCGAAACAATGAAGCAGGATTCATGAGTTCTATTCTTACTGTTGAGGACGGAATAACCATAAGAGGAAATCTGGAGAATATCGACGAGTACTACCGCAAGGGTGTCCGCATGGTCGCTCTGACCTGGAACTATGAGAACTCTATCGGATTCCCGCAGAGCATGGACCCGGAGCTCCACAAACTGGGACTGAAGCCCTTCGGTATCGAGGCAGTGAAAAAGATGAATGAGACCGGCATCGCTGTGGATGTATCGCATCTGTCAGAGGGTGGTTTCTGGGATGTCGCCCGTTATTCTGAAAAGCCGTTTATTGCTTCCCACTCATGCTGCAGAGCTCTGCGCGATGTAGGCCGCAACCTGACTGACGATCAGCTGAAAGCTCTTGCTGACAAGGGCGGAGTAGTGGGAGTGAACTTCGCGACCAATTTCCTGCGTCCGGCAGAGGACTGGAAGACAGACCGTGATGTAAGCTGTGATCTGGTCATCACTCACCTCAGACACATGGCGGATGTGGGCGGCTGGGACCTGCCTGCACTGGGATCGGACTATGACGGCATGGGAGCGGTCATGGAGTGGGGTGACTACGGCGGGTATCAGATGCTGACCGACCGGATCGCCGACGCATTCGGATCCGAAAAGGCTGAAAAGATCTGCTGGAAGAATGCTTACAGAACATTAAAAGAGATCATAGGATAAATCTATGATAGATTAATCGGCTGGACAGCTGCCTTTTGGGCAGCTGTTTTTTCTGTGTTATGCAGACAAAGAATTGCAGAAAATGAAATACCGCATTTTCATTTGAATGGAGTTGGATTTTAACGGATGATATTATTTTTTTATGGATATTCAGTAAGGGATGTTGAATAGTCCGGAAGAAAGTTACATGTGTGAGACACAAACGGAAGGAGAGAAAATGAAGAAGGTATTATGTTTATTGATGGCTGTTATCATGATCGTCGGCCTGTGTGCCTGCGGTGGCAGCAACAATAGCGGCAATAATGATACTAAGCCTGCTGAGTCCGGAAATGCCCAGGAAGAAACTACCAAGGGCAAGATGGGAGATGACTCTGACACAAAGGCAGCTGAAGACCGTATCTCTGAAGTAAACTATACTGAGGACGGACGCACACTCATCAGGATCGCAACATCTGCAGATATCGCCAATGAGAGCGTATGGCTGTCCAATGACGGTACTGGCCGTAAGTACATCATTTATTCCGTTTTCGAGCCGCTGTTCCAGATGGACGGTACCGGCGGAGACCTGGTTCCCTGCCTGGGCAAGAGTTTTGAGCGTGTAGATGACTATACTTACAAGATCGAGCTGTATGACAACATCTTTGATACTGCAGGCAACCATCTGACAGCATCTGATGTTCTCTGGAGCTTTGATACTGCAAAAGAGCCCAAGAAGAGAAATCTTAAGTGCATCGAGAGCTTCACTGCAGATGATGATTTCCATCTGACTCTGAAACTGAACAGCAACGACGTAGGTCTGTTTGAGCGTGCTATGTTCCAGACTCATGTAGTTACACAGAAGGCTTATGAGGATTCAGGCGATGAGATGAAGACTCAGGCTGTAGCTACCGGACCTTATATGATCACCGAATGGGTAGAAGGAAGCAAGATCGTTCTGGAGAAGAACCCTGATTACTGGGCAAAAGATATTGACCGTCAGAACTATCAGTGGCAGAACGTTGATGTTATCGAGTTCGATATTATCCCTGAGGCTGTACAGCAGCTGACAGGACTGGATACCGGCAAGATCGATATCATCCCCAGCACAACTTATGACAAGGCAGCTCCTTACATGCCCGGAGGAGACAAGTCTGAAGGCTATGTAGTATATGACAAGTTTGAGGCTACTCAGTTCATGCAGTTCAACTGCAACGAAGCAAGCCCCTGCAAGGATATCAACCTTCGTAAGGCTATTGCATATGCAATCGATGCCGAAGGTCTGCTGGACGGTGTTATGGACGGAGCAGGAGAGGTTGCACACGGATTCAACTCTGCACTTGGCGATTATGTTGAGGCGTGGGATGATCTGGATTATTTCGACTACAATGTTGACACAGCCAAGGACTTCCTGAGCCAGTCAGGTTACAACAATGAGAAACTTGTTATCCTTACAGATACCAGTGATATGGGTACTGATACCGGTCTGATGATCCTGAACTATCTGCAGGATATCGGTGTTAATGCAGAGCTTCTGAGCGTTGAGTCTTCTATCAAGAAGGAAACCGCAGCAGATTATACTGCATGGGATCTGCAGATCGGAACCAGCGGCGCTGCTGATTATCATACTGTAAACTGGAGAGCAAACTGGGATCCCGCCGCAACAGGCGATGGACTGCTTCCCTGCGGAATCCTTGATCCCAAGCTGGATGAGCTCCTGGCAACTGTACGTAACGTAAACACATGGAATGATGAGTCTGTTGACGCATTCATGAAGTATTATCAGATGGAGCAGCTGTATGAGATCTCACTCTTTACACCTTACTTCTACTGCATTTCCAGAGACTGGATGACCAGCTACGCAGCTGAGGCCAGTGGATGGTTTATGCCCGGCAGCTGCACATACACTTGGAACGAGTAATTTCCACACAAGTATAACATTGCACTATCTGAGGGGCGGCTTGATTGTAGGCCGCCCCGCTGACAATCTAAGAGAGGGTTTTATATGGCCAGGTTTATCATAAAAAGACTGATCATGCTGATCCCGGTCGTACTGGGCGTTACGATCGTCATATTTACCCTGATGTTCGTTGTCCCCGGTGACGCAGCAGAGCTGATCCTGGGCACAGGAGCAAGCAAACAGGAGATCGAAGAAAAAAGAGAAGAAATGGGACTTAACGATCCATATATCGTCCAGCTGGGCAGATATATGTATAACGTTTTCATCAGGTTTGATTTCGGAGAGTCTTATTATACGAATAAATCCGTAACCCAGGAGATGATGAAACGTATGCCCAATACGCTGATCCTGGGATTTTCATCCATGGTTCTGTCATTGGCTATCGGAGTGCCGCTGGGCATTATCGCAGCAGTAAAACAGAACAGTTTTGGCGATCATGTCAGCATGGTCGTAGCACTGGTTGGAGTTTCCATGCCAAGCTTCTGGCTGGGTCTGTTGCTGGTTGCGCTGTTTGCGGTAAAGCTGGGCTGGGTTGAGCCTTATGGAATAGAAAGCTGGACCGGATTTATCATACCGTGTGTGGCCATGGCCTTCAGCGGTATAGCGGGTCTGGCCAGACAGTCGCGTTCCAGTATGCTGGAGGTTATCCGGTCGGACTACAATACGACAGCCCGGGCAAAGGGCCTTTCTGAAAGAGAGGTCATAGTAAAGCAGGCGCTGCCCAATGCGCTGCTTCCCATCATTACTATCGCAGGTTCCCAGTTCAGCCATATATTTGGAGGTTCTGTTGTAATAGAAACCGTATTTTCCATTCCCGGTGTCGGAATGTATATGGTTTCGGCTATCAACCAGAGAGATTATCCGGTCATCGAAGGATGTGTTATCATCCTTTCGATCATATTCACACTGGTAATGCTTCTGGTTGATATCACATATGCTTTGGTCGATCCCCGTATCAAAGCCAAATTCGCAGGAAGGAGGTAAGAGACATGGAACAGGCCAAAACAGTAAAACTGAGAAAAGAATCATATTTTGGAACTATCATCAAGCGTCTGGCACAGAGAAAGCTGGCCATGGTCGCAGCGATCATTTTCCTGATCCTGGTCATCCTTGCCATCTTAGCTCCACTGATCGCTCCATATTCATATTCTGTAATGGATCTGAGGAGCAAGAATGTCGGCCCCTGCGCAGCGCACTGGTTTGGAACGGATGATATGGGCCGTGACATCCTGAGCCGTCTGCTGTATGGTTCCAGATATTCACTGTCCGCAGGATTGCTGGCCGTTGTCGCTCAGATGATCCTGGGTATCATATTCGGATCCATAGCCGGCTTCTTCGGTGGTAAGGTCGATGAAGTGATCATGCGTATCCTGGATATCGTTCAGTCTATACCGAGCACGATCCTCATGATCGCCATAGCAACAGCGCTGGGAAGCGGTTATATCAATACCATTCTTGCGCTGGGAATAAGCAGTTTCCCGCAGTGCTCGAGACTCCTCAGAGCCAAGATGCTGTCGACAAGAGAAGAGGAGTATGTAGTCGCCGCAGAGGTGATAGGCTGCAGCAAGGTCAGACAGATACTCAGTCATGTGCTTCCGAACAGCTGGCAGCCGCTGATCGTTTCTGCGACCATGGGCGTTGCGGCCAATATACTGCAGCTCGCATCCCTCAGTTATATTGGATTGGGCATACAGCCTCCTATACCTGAGTGGGGAGCGATGCTCTCAGGCGCAAGAAGCGCCATTTACTCGTATCCATATCAGTTGATATTCCCTGGAGTAGCCATAGCTCTTACCGTCCTGGTACTGAACCTGATGGGTGACGGTCTGAGAGACGCACTGGATCCCAGGCTGAAGAACTAAGGGGGTGTGGATATGGAAACCAAGAACTTACTTGAAGTCAACAATCTGAGTGTTCAGTATACTTCCGGCGGCAGAGTGATCCACGCTGTAAATGACGTATCGTTTACTCTGGAAAAGGGCAAGACCCTGGCTCTGGTCGGAGAGACCGGAGCTGGTAAGACTACTATCGCGAAATCAATTCTGAGGATCCTGCCGGAGCCCCAGGGCAAGATAACTGCCGGAGAGATCGTCTTTAACGGTGACAATCTGCTGGACTATTCGCAGAAGAAAATGCGTGAGATCCGAGGCGGAAAGATCTCCATGATCTTTCAGGATCCCATGACCGCGTTGAATCCGGTCCTGACCGTAGGAAACCAGATCGCAGATGTATTCAGACAGCACCAGGAACAGACGACCAGAACCGCTCTTGAACAGGCGGGAGACATGCTGGAGCTGGTAGGTATCCCGAGGCAGAGAGTAAACGAGTATCCTCATCAGTTCTCGGGCGGCATGAGACAGCGTGTTGTCATAGCCATAGCACTGGCATGCAAGCCTGCACTTCTTCTTGCTGATGAGCCGACTACCGCTCTGGATGTAACTATCCAGGCACAGGTTCTGAACATGATAGCAGACCTCAGAAAACAGCTGACCACAGCTATGATCCTGATCACTCACGATCTGGCAGTCGTGGCAGAAACAGCAGATTCCGTAGCGATAGTGTATGGAGGAGAGATCCTTGAATATGCTGACAAGATGTCTCTGTTCCTGCATCCGGATCATCCATATACCAAGGGACTGTTCGGAGCTATACCGGATGTCTCATCCAGAGTGCACAGACTGGCCAATATCAAAGGTCTGCCGCCGGATCCGGCCAACCTTCCTGCGGGATGCTGCTTTGCACCCAGGTGCCCTCATGCGACTGAGAAATGCCATAAGATAAAGCCACAGCTTCGTGAAGTTGCTCCCGGGCATTTCAGCAAATGCTGGTTAAATGATGAAAAGGAGGTGGAATGACATGCAGCCGATGATACAGCTTGATCATTTGAAAAAGTATTTTAAGACAGGCGGCGGTATGCTTCATGCGGTTGATGACGTTTCACTGACTATCAATAAAGGTGAGACCATGGGCATAGTCGGAGAGTCGGGATGCGGCAAGTCCACTCTCGGAAGAACCATACTGCACCTGTATGAGCCAACTGACGGCAAGATATGGTTCGATGGTAATGATATCACCCGTCTGAAGCCCGCACAGCTGAAGGCACTCAGAAAGGAAATGCAGCTGATCTTCCAGGATCCGTACTCATCATTGAATCCCAGAAAGACCGTTGAGCAGACTCTCAGAGAGCCGCTGATGCTGCATACCAAGATGTCACGCGCGGAGCTGGACAAACGTACAGAGGAGCTGATGGATCTGGTCGGCATAGACAGACAGCTGAGACTGACATATCCTCATGAGCTCGATGGTGGACGCCGCCAGAGAGTAGGTATAGGCAGAGCGCTGGCGCTGGAGCCCAAGTTTATCGTATGTGATGAGCCGGTATCCGCCCTGGATGTAAGTATTCAGGCGCAGGTACTGAACCTGCTGATGGATCTGCAGGATGAAATGGGTCTGACATATATGTTCATTACCCATAACCTTGCAGTTGTAAGACATATATCAACCAATATCACAGTCATGTATCTGGGACAGCTGGTTGAATCCTGTGAGACAGATGAGCTGTTTGAGCACACACTGCATCCGTATACCAAGGCGCTGCTGTCTGCTATACCGACGACAGATGTTCTGCATCCCAAGGAGAAGATCATCATCAAAGGTGAGGTTACGTCACCTATCAATCCTCCTGAGGGGTGCCGCTTCGCCAGCAGATGTGACTATGCAACCGAAGAGTGTAATAAACCTCAGGTGATAGAGGAAGTTCTTCCGGGACATTTTGTTTCCTGCTGCAGGGCAAGAGAGCTGAACGGACTGGGATAATGAATGTGAAAGGATAAAACTATGGCAAAAACATACGCATACATAGGCAAATGGGGCAGAGACGTCAAAAAACTCGGATTCAGCATTTACGGATTCGATCCTGAGAAGGCGGAGTTCACATACATTAAGGACAGCAGGGAAGAAGATATCCACGTCGGATATACAGCTCTGGATCAGAAGAGGGGCATTCTTTACTGCGTGGATGAGACCACCAACTATCCCGGTATGCAGGGCGGCGGAGGCAGGATATTTGCCTTTAAGCTGAACCCGGATACGGGAGACATGGACCTGATCAATGCGGCTCCCGCACTGGGAGTAAATACCAGCAGCCTGACACTGGACAGGGACGGCAGATATCTGGTGGTTACCAATCATGCCGGCAGAGTGCCGATCACTGTGACCAAAAGGGACGAAAACGGTAACCTGGTCGTTGCGCTGGAGTACGACGAGCCGAATACGGTCTTATTCAGACTGAGAGAAGACGGCGGCATTGACAAACCGGTGGATGTATTCAAACACTCTATCAAGGGCCCTCATCCCAATCAGAACTGCGCGCACCCTCACCAGGTGGCCATGTCACCGGATGGAAAGTTCTTTATAGTCTGCGATAAGGGTGGAGATACTGTATATGTATTTACCATCGACTATGAGAATGAGAAGCTGGTGCTGGCGGGAGACGCTCCATACAGAGATACTCCGGCCAGCTCACCCAGATATGGAGTATTCCATAAAGAGAAGCCGTTCTATTTCATGAACCATGAGACCAATCCGATCATACATACGTTCGAATATGATGCGGAAGGTCATCTGAAGGTACTTGATACGGTAAATGTTCTGCCGGATGATTTTGTGATGCCGGAGAAGATCCCTGACAAGGGATTTGCAGAGGCTTCGGATATCAGGCTGAGCAGCGATGGAAAGACTCTGTACAACATAGTCAGAAATCCGGATCTGATGGTCGTTTTTGATGTAGACACAGAGACCGGGAAACTGACCAAAGCTCAGACGATCCGTCTGGCGGGTGAAGGAGAGAAGGCAATGTCGAGGGGATGTGCCTTCACCCCGGACGAGCGTTTTGTGATAATTCCGCTGATGGCGGCCAAGAAGGTCATAGCCATGCCGGTGGGTGAAAATGGCCATCTGGGAGATGCATTTACTGTGTTGGATGGTGTTGAGGCAGCAGCAAATGTGACATTCTGGGAGGTCTGAGACCGGCTATGAAGATTAAAGCAGAAACCAGACAGGGTACAGTAGTAGGTGTACTTGAAGGCAAT
>JAZUNG010000067.1:0-5972 GCA_045604025.1 Lachnospiraceae bacterium
TGACCCGGCCGGATATCTGTTTGGCCGAAAAGATACAGAAGACAGATATCAGATAGGAATGCTCGAAAGCGCGCAGGGAGGAACCGTATATTTTGAAGACCTCTCGGAAATGCCGGGCAGTATACAGGACCGGATGCTCTCACTGATCAGAGACAAACAGTGCGTGCTGGGTGACGGTATCATGCACAGACTGGATATTCGGGTTATAGCGGGAAGCACATATAGTCTGGAGCAGATGAGGCGTATGAAGAAGGTAAGCCCGGACATATTGTACGCATTTTCCATGTTTGCCCTGACAGTGCCGCCGCTTCGTGAAAGATGTGATGATATCGTTCCGCTGGCTGAGTATTTTCTGGAAAAATGCAACCGGGAAAAAGGCACTCACATTCGTATCACCAAGGCGGGGTTCGAGAAAATGCTGGGATACAGCTGGCCTGAAAACGTCCTGGAGCTGGAAAATGCAGTCAGCCGTGCTGCTATCATCTGCCAGGGAGAACAGATAGATGCTGACGACCTGCTCCTCACGGGCGATGCGCAGCCTGAGAGGGCAGACTTCGTGAAAAAGGGAGTTCCTCTTGAGCTTCCTCCTCAGATGGATCTGAGGGAAGAGGTTGCAGCCTTCGAGGCTGAATACATGAAAAAGGCATTTGAAAAATACGGCAATATCAGGGACGCTGCAGACTATCTGGGAATGGACGCGTCCACGTTTACACGCAAGAGACAGAAATATGTTCAGATGGGGCTGATGGACCGATAACGTTGCATTTTTGCATATTGAAGAGGCCCTGAGCATTAAATATAATTTCATTAATGCAACACCACGTGAAAAGTTGAAAATAAATGCTTTTATCGAGGAGGTATTTTTGTTATGGCACTTATGACAGGCGAACAGTATATTGAGAGTATTCGCAAGATGAACATGCAGATCTACATGTTCGGTGAGAAGGTAGAGAATCCGGTAGACAATCCGATCCTTCGTCCTTCTCTTAATTCAGTCAGGATGACTTTTGATCTGGCTCAGGATCCTGAGTATGCTGATCTGATGACTGTTACATCACCTTATACAGGTGAGATCATCAACCGTTTCGAGCATATCCATCAGAGCACAGAAGACCTGAAGAACAAGGTCAAGATGCAGAGACTGTGCGGACAGAAGACAGCTGCATGCTTCCAGCGCTGCGTTGGTATGGATGCATTCAATGCTGAGTTTTCAACCACCTATGAGATCGACAAGAAGTATGGCACTAACTATCATGAGAATTTCAAGAAATTCATGATCTACGCTGCTTCCAATGACCTCACTGTTGACGGAGCCATGACCGACCCCAAGGGCGACCGTTCCAAGGCACCACATGCACAGGCAGATCCCGATCTGTACCTGCGAGTTGTTGAAAGAAGAGAGGACGGCGTTGTAGTCCGCGGAGCCAAGGCTCATCAGACCGGTATCTGCAACTCACACGAAGTAATCGTTATGCCTACTATCTCTATGGGACCTGATGACAAGGACTATGCTATCTCATTTGCAGTTCCTGTTGATACAGAAGGTATCTTCATGATCATCGGCCGTCAGTCATGTGACACACGTAAGTTGGAAGGCACTACACTGGATGTCGGTAACTGCGAGTTTGGTGGAGTAGAGGCGCTGACAATATTTGATGATGTATTTGTTCCCAATGAGCGCATCTTCATGAACGGCGAGACAGAGTTCGCAGGTGTTTTGGTTGAAAGATTTGCAGGATATCATCGTCAGTCTTACGGTGGATGCAAGGTCGGCGTTGGTGACGTTCTGATCGGAGCTGCCGGAGTAGTTGCCGAGTACAACGGCGCAGCCAAGGCTTCTGCGGTCAAGGACAAACTGATCGAGATGATCCACCTCAACGAGACACTGTACTGCTGCGGTCTGGCATGCTCAACCGAGGGCTATCCTACAGAGTCCGGCGCATATATCATAGACCTGCTCCTGGCAAATGTCTGCAAGCAGAATGTAACCAGATTCCCTTACGAGATCGTTCGTCTGGCAGAGGATATCGCAGGTGGTCTGATGGTTACCGCTCCTTCAGAGAAAGACTTCAGAGATGAGAGGCTGGGCAAATATATCGACAAGTATCTCAAGGGTGTTGAGGAAGTATCCACAGAGAACCGTCTGAAGATCCTTCGTCTCATCGAGAATCTTGCTCTGGGCACAGCTGCTGTTGGATACCGTACAGAGTCCATGCACGGCGCAGGCTCACCTCAGGCACAGCGTATCATGATCCAGCGTCAGGGCAACCTTGCGTTCAAGAAGGAACTGGCTAAGAAGATCGCACATATTGAGGATTGATCATATGATAGCGGCGTAGAACCTCGCTAAGGAGCATCTCCTCGCCTCATGATCAAAAATCGGCTCGGAGATGCATCCTTGCATCCACGCTGCGACGATGTACAAACAAACATGTGCTATCTTTCTGAGGTGGAAATGGATATAAAGAAGGAAGATATTGAAAAGGTGCTGGATGAGAAGGTGAGACCCGGTCTTGCCCTCCACGGCGGCGATATCGCTATAGAAAGATTCGAGGCAGGCGTACTGTATGTACGCCTGCTTGGGAATTGTGTCGGGTGTATGTCAGCTGATACTACCATGACAGAACTGGTGGAATCCGAGCTGAGATCGGCATTTCCTGAGCTGAAGGAAGTATCTCTGATCACCGGGGTCAGCGATGATCTGATCGCGCAGGCCAGAGATATCCTGAACAGGATACATTCAGGGAAATGAAGATCTATGTTAAATACTGCGGAGGGTGCAATCCGCGTTATGACAGGGCAGCGCTCACAGGATATCTGGTTGAGCACCTTGCGCAGCACACATTCACGGGTGAACCGGCAGGTCAGGATGTGTCGCTGATAGTATGCGGCTGTGCATCTGCATGCGCTGCCAAAAGCGATGCGGCAGCCCCATACGGAGTATTTACGATCTGGCAGAGCGATGCCGCAGATGAATTTATTGCCTTTATTAATGGATTGGATGTAACTGAATGATCGGAAAGCCATGTGATCATTCATATGTGAACATAAGGAGATAATATGGATTGGAGAACAGAATACGCCGACAGGATATGCACTGCTGAAGACGCAGTAGGACGTATCAAGTCTGGTGACAGAGTAGTAGTTGCACATGCATGCGGAGAGCCTACCATTCTTACAGATGCAATGGTTGCATGTGCAGATAAATATGGATACAAAGATGTTGAGATAGTTCATATGGTTGCCATGGGCAAGGCAGGATACTGCGCACCTGAGATGAGTGAGCATTTCAGACACAACGCGCTGTTCCTGGGTGGTTCTACCAGAGCAGCTATCGCCGAGGGAAGAGGAGATTTCACTCCTGTATTCTTCTCTGAAGCACCGGATCTCATCAGAAATAAGCTGCATCCCAATGTAGTGCTGTTGCAGGTAAGTGAGCCCGATGAGCATGGTTACTGCTCATATGGTATTTCCTGTGACTATACCAAGCCCGCTGCAGAGGCGGCTGACCTGCGTATTGCACAGATCAACCCGAAGATGCCGCGCGTTCTGGGCGACAACTTCATACATATCAGCAAACTGGATGTGATCGTGGAAGAAGCGACCGATCTGATCCAGCTGCCGCCTCCGAAGATCGGTGACGTGCAGAGAAAGATCGGTGAGAATATCGCTTCTCTGGTAAATGACGGAGACTGTCTGCAGCTCGGTATCGGTGCCATCCCTGATGCGGTCCTGCTGTTCCTCAAGGACAAGAAGGACCTGGGCATCCATTCTGAGATGTTCTCTGACGGTGTGGTAGAACTGATCAACGCGGGAGTTGTTACCAACAAATGCAAGCAGATCGATAACGGCAAATGCGTGGCTACATTCCTCATGGGAACTGACAAGCTGTATGACTATGCCAACAACAATCCATCAGTAGAACTGAAACCGGTTGATATAGTAAATGATCCATATGTCATCAGGCAGAATGACAATGTGGTCTCCATCAATTCATGTGTTGAGGTGGATCTGATGGGTCAGGTCTGCTCTGAGTCTGTTGGTCTCCAGCAGATCTCCGGTGTAGGCGGACAGGTAGACTTCGTTCGCGGAGCCAATATGTCCAGAGGAGGACGCACTATCATGGCCATGCCTTCCACCGCTGCGAAGGGAACCATCTCCAAGATAGTTCCGTTCCTGACACACGGAGCTGCAGTTACTACTTCCAGATGCGACGTGGACTATGTAGTTACCGAGCACGGCATCGCACAGCTGAAGGGCAACACTCTGAAGGAACGCGCGCGTCAGCTGATCGGAGTTGCAGATCCTGCATTCAGGGGCGATCTGATCACTGAATTTGAAAGCAGATTTCATTGTAAATTTGAGGCATAAACAGAAACAGTGACGAGCCAACCGGCATGGAACCTCGCTAAGGAGCATCTCCTCGCCTCATAATCAAAAATCGGCTTGGAGGTGCATCCTTGCATCCATGCCGGGAGGGTCACAGGTTTCATATTAAGGATATAAAGAATGACCAATCTTGAGAAATACAACAAGATACTGAAAGCAGATCTGCGGGCAACGGATGAAGACCTGAACGACGATGTTCTGGTCTATAACCGTTACCCCAGATGGGATTCAGTCGCTCATGTGGAAATGGTTGCCGATCTCGAAGAGAAGTTCGGAGTGATGTTTTCAACTATCGACATCACTTCATTTGGCAAATACAGCCTTGGTATCGAGATCCTCGAGAAGCTGGGCGTCGATATGAGCAAGTGACAGAAAATGATATTTGGAATTGACAGATGGCCGGCTGACAGACCGGCACTGAGATCAGACGATGGCAGGTTCCTTACCTATGGCGATATCCGAAATGAGATGGAGCGCATAGGCAAGATGCTGTGCGGCCGGAGTCTGATCTTCTGTCTGTGTAACAATATGCCGGAGGCAGTTGTCGGATATCTGACATTCATGGGATCAGGGTGCGTTTCCCTCCTTCTGGGTAGCCACATAGATCCTCTGCAGCTGAAAGGTCTGTATGATATTTACAGGCCCGAGTATTTCTGGGCAGAGCAGGAGAAGGTCTGCGAAGAACCGCTGACGGAGGTCATCACAGAGGAGGCAGTCATAACTTACGGACGTTATGGCTTATACAGGACCGGATGCAGCTCGCCTGAACTGAATGAAGACCTGGCTCTGCTGCTGTCTACGTCAGGAAGTACCGGCAGTCCCAAGCTGATCCGTCTGAGCAGAAGAAATGTTGAATCCAATGCGGATTCCATAGCTCAGTATCTGGAACTGACCAGTGCAGAGCTGCCCGTCACGACTCTGCCTATGCAGTATACATTTGGACTGTCGGTGATAAACAGCCATCTGCATACAGGTGCGGAGATCCTGCTGACTGACAGATCGATAGTGCAGCAGGGATTCTGGGATCTGGTCAGAGAGCACGGAGCTACCAGCATAAGCGGTGTTCCTTACACGTATGAGCTACTCCACAGGATACATTTCTTTGACAGGACCGATAACGGCAGCATCACATCCATGATCCAGGCGGGAGGGCATCTGCCCGTAGAACTCCAGGAGATGTACGGCAGGTGGGCAGCCGAACACGGTGTCCGGTTCTATGTAATGTACGGGCAGACGGAGGCTACGGCCAGGATGAGCTATCTGCCATGGAGAGAGTGCCTGAATCGGATCGGGTCCATAGGCATTGCCATACCCGGAGGCAGATTCGAGATACAGGACGAGGACGGACATGTCATCACAGAGACAGACGTTCCGGGAGAGCTGGTATATTATGGTCCCAATGTAGCGCTCGGGTACGCAACGTGCGTAGAGGATCTGGCAAAACCCGATGAGTGGCACGGAGTTCTTCATACACGCGACATGGCATCGGTTGACAAAGACGGTTATTACATGATCAGAGGCAGGCTGGGACGTTTCGTAAAACTCTACGGCGTCAGGGTCGGTCTGGATGAATGCGAAAATAT
>JAZUNG010000068.1:0-10043 GCA_045604025.1 Lachnospiraceae bacterium
ATACCCTCACTGATCAGAAACTGATGATAAGCCGCAGTCTCATCCGCTGGTATCAGCAGATCATCATCCACCGATGGCCTCAGATACGGCTGCGGATAGAGATCCCTGCTGATCACACCTTTTAGCACAACAGGGTCCAGCCCCTGTGCCTGAGCATGAAGAATGAGTGTCAGGAATTCGTTGTTCTGGGTGATCTGGCGGATGGATGACATCAGAGCCATGTCCCGATATTTGAAACGTATGGCTTTATCCGATTTTACGAACGAATCATTGCGAGCAATCCTGTCGTATACTAGTGGCAGGATACTATGCTCATATGAAAGATTCAGGAGTGATTCCCATTTATCCTCAACTAAACGGTAGTTCGTTTCATCACTTGAACTAAGAGAATCGCTTATGATCTGCAGAAGTGTTCTCTGAACGTCATTCATCAGATGCATCCACGTGGACAGGGATCAGATAACCCTGTTTATAGAGTTCAGAAAAAATCTTGTCTAACCTTTGCCTTGCCTCATCTTCAGATTGTCCAAAAAGTTTTGCAAATGTACGGATCACATCCGCGCTTGTACTGCCTTTCTCCATGATAGCCCAACAGCATGCCCATAAACGCGGAAGAGGTCTGATAGTAGGACAATTCTCCCATACTTCGCGAGTTGCAGCCAAGATATCAACATCACATATTTTTAACCTTACAATACCTGGTCTTATCTTATAGATCATTAATTGCAAACCTCTCTGATAGCTTCGTATAATAATTCTGATGACTTCCTGATATCATTGCTCATAAATCGAAAACAAGGTACTTTGTCTACTATCATCTCTGTAATTCTTCCAGAATTCCGTATAACAGTTTCATTTTTAAACGACTGAAATACAAGGGGAAAGGAAAAGAAGGCGGCCTCACCGTCAGGACACTTTTCAACCGAATCTTTCTCAGCTCTATGTATCAGAAAGAGTCCGGCTAATTGCGTTGTTGGCGCACCATGTAAACCTTCCTTACCTGTCCATGGTGATGGATGAACTATGACATGATCATCTTTACATTCCAGAACTGGCTTATCACCATTGATCACGCTAAACTCATCCGGATGGTTGTTAAGTAATAATCTGGTGTGAGTTGATTTCCCCAACCCGCTTCCACCGGCGATCAAGATTGCTTTATCATGATGTCTCAGCGCAGAACCATGGAATACGCAGCAATCTCTCTCCATTAGCACCTCTGAAACAGGCTGACACATTAGGCAGAACTCTCCGAATGCGTCTATATCATTGCCAGATCGTTCCCAGTCTGTAAAAGCCTGATCGGATACTATTACTGGTCCTAAAGCATCTTCTGTAATACCGGAACTGAACTTACGAAAAAAGCCCCGCGTATCTGGAAAGCGGAACTGACATGAAACAGGCACTCCCGCGAGTGCCATATTAAATAATCCTTTGCAATTATCATTCAAAAGACGGACCTCTACATGCAGCAGAGGGTATATTCCCTCTGTTGCATGTTATAAAACTGATTACATGATTACATCAGAAGATGCGATGATACTCATTTGACCAGTAACTTACTGGATATGTTTGCTCAAGCATCGCAAACCATCTATCATATAGAATTTCATCTTCTGCAGTTATATCAGTATCGTTATCAATATATTCTTCAATTGATCCCTTTGCCTGGGTTATGGCATTTGCAAAATCATCTTGCATCCACCCACGATGATTATTATCATCTGACCAGAGTGGGATATCGATTCCTAATGCTTCAAACAATGTCGCAAAATCCGCGTCATAAGAAATGTAAGGAGTTCTTGCCAATTGTTCCACTTCCTTTCAATTAATCTATAATGTCAAAACCTTCATCTGCTTCATATTCAACAACATAATCTCCGATCAACACCTCATCGTCATCCATGAGATCAGTATTGTCATCTGTAGATACCATCTGATCTCCCATTTCGGAACTGGCAGATTCAATTTCAGTTCTTGAACGAGGTTCAGTTTCCGAATCTGATGAAATCTGATCAGTTATTGACTCTGTTGTTGCATCATCATTTATGCTCGTAGCTTCTGTCACTAATACTTCCATCTCAACAGTTGTGTCTGCCGAGATTATCTGCTGCTGGTTCTCACCTGTCCCTTTAGTCAACATTATGATCACCAATACTGCTATAATGACGATTGCTGCGCCTATGATGATTAATAATCTGCGTTTCATTTATACTCCTAACGGTCTGTGCAGATGTGCTCTGCACAGACCATCAATTAATATAGTTAGTTGAGAGATATATCAATATCCCTGATGTTCTGCTGGATGCCATATACTTTGACATTATCATACGTTGTCCAGTATGCCTGGCAGCCAGTGTATTCATCAACTACAGTTGTACCTTCATCTCCGCCGCCGTAGACAACAGTCAGATAACCAGGAAGTTTGAACTGAGAATCAGCTGTGATCGTGGTCGGTGCTGTATCACTATTGTTCTGTGTTAACGTGAAACTCTGAGAGAATGCACCTAGTATATCTGAATTATTCAGTTTGATTCCACCCTCGCGGTAGATGCTGGTATCTGTCACTGAGAGGAAGTGCAGGCTCACTACATCTCCTTTTCCGTAATCGTCACGGATAGTAACAGCTACGGGTTTTGCGAGATAGCTTGTAGGAACTTCCTTCAGATAATAAACTGCACCAGTGTCACCAGGATTCCATTTTTCAGCGGTTCTGGCTGCTTTATATCTTGTCCAGTAGCTGTCTGCTATAGAGCAGCCGGTCTTAACATCTCCGCCTTCAAACTCCAGACCAGCTGCAGCTGCATTTCCAGCAGCATATACCGCAAATCCACCGTAGTAGTGTGAGGTATACTGTGTCAGGTTTACTGTACCGTCCTTTTTAAATCCTGTTGTGAACGCCCAACGGTCAGTGGTATCGCCCTTTACAACAGTCTGGAACTTACCGGTTGCTGTATGGTAGATATAGAAGAGCTCTTCCCAGATAGCATATACAGTATTGTCGACTGGTGTTTTATCGTCTACACCAACTATTGTATCAAGAGGGAATGATGTTCCTGTTCCATCTGCCTTGGTATTCCACTCTTTCAGACGGTATCCACGTCCGGGAACCATTTCATTGTCAACTATTACACCTCTTTCAACAGCAGCTGCACTCAGAAGAGACAGACCTTCGTTGATCTTCAGGTTGTTGATTGAATATGTGCCATCCTCATTCTTAACAAACTCAGGTGCGTATGAACCAGCTTCATCAGCTGTTACAGAAGCAATGATATTAGAAATCTCTGTGTCTGCAGCAGTTGTAAAGACACCACCATTTGGATCAAATGTGATATGAATAACCTCAACTGGCAGAACCTCAACTGGCTCAAGTACTGGATAGATCCAAATAAGTGATTTGTCGTCTGACAGTCTTGCCAAAATCTGGAATACATCACCTGGCTGATATACGTTACCATTGTAATACCAGCCAACAAAGTTATATCCTGAAGGAATAACACCCATCTTATCCAATATTGCCGAATCAGACTGGTCTGCATATTTAGCACCATCAACAGGAGAATTAGCGCCTACTACACGATCTCCAGCTTGTTCACTACCCTCCGGATAAACAAGTGCATTTCCATCTTCATCTACAGCGTCAACAGAATATCTTACCTGATATTCACCAGTACGACGCCACTGTGCTTGGATGATGGTATTACGTGTGATTTCAGTGTAGCTCTTGAATGGCTTCATGTTTTCCACACCATCGGTGATATCGTACCAACCTATCAGTCCATATGCATCTTTCTCATAGGAATACTGTGTTTCAGTATCTAGCCACGCCTGAGCCTCAGAACCACTATGCGCAACAGTACTACCATCACTAAATGTCTGAACCCAATCATTAGGCACTGTATTACTGGTATAATAAGCAGTTCGAGGATTGATACTCATGTATCTATAATGCCAGATATCATCACTTCTATCTGTCTCAAACTCGTCGTAGTAATAATAGTAAGGTGTTCCTGTACCCTTATACTCAATATAGTTACGCTCGATATTGTCATATGTATAAGTGGTCTTATCACCATAAGTTACCCAACGCCATGTTGCCTGGCCAGTCATTAACTGTCCGCCATTAGGATCAATTTTGATATAGAAGTGGAGCATCTTCTTGCCGGCATAAACCTTAGTTCCCTTTAAAGGCATACCACCAAGCACTGTATATTTATAGGTTACATTGCCAGAATCTGTGCTTACTACAACAGTATGATCCGTTTCATTATGTTCAACATATGCATCGCCAAGCTCACTTGCAATATTGCTTCCAAATAGAGCTAATACTGTGCATGCCTGATCCAAATACCAGAATCCGTCCCACTCATAACCAGCCTGACCCAAATCTATATTGGCTGTTTCGGCAGCGGTAGGCTTAGCGCCAGAGAGAGGAGCCTCATAAGGCAACTCTTTTTCAGTCAACAATTCACTGTTGTTCAAAGGATTTAAGAACTTAATCTTATATTTTTCGCGCTCAAGTCGGATATGGAGATTATTATTTAAAGTTACACTAGCAGGACTATAATTATGAGATCCATCTGCATTTGTCGTGCTGTTAACAGGCGTATAAGTTCCACTTGCACTATTTCCAAGACGGTATCCCACAATCTTAAATCCCACGTATTTATCAGTAAAGGAGAATGTGGCTCCATTTACGGCAACTGCGGAGATATTTGTAGAAGTTGGATAAGTCGATCCATCCGTATTTTGCTGATAAAAATACACATTTCGCAAATCATTACGCTGGACTTTAAAAATGCGGATTTCTTTTTTTGTGGAATCGTATGTATCTAAGTCCAGCTTAAACTGACCCAGAATGGTGATTCCAGGAAATACAGTGCCGCTTTGCCTGTTTGTGCCTCCGGTGTATTCGTCACTATAATAACGCCATACATAACCGGATCCAGGAGAAGGCCAATCATTATCATAGCCAGCTTGAGTCCAATTCTGACCATATAGACCAGTATATGTATCTGCATATCGATCATTTGTCCAGTTCTGACTATTATACGCAACAGGAGGGGTATATCCTGCTGATGATCCCCAGCCACCATCAGAATAACTGCCTGCCGTCTTATAGAACCGCATTGTAATCAGATCCCGATCAAAGTACACATTCAAAATTGTTGATCCATCTTCAGCGGCAGTAACTGTAGTATTACCAACAGAATCATCATAATAATTTGCATATGTGAAGCCTACGCCGGCTTTAGCTGTATTAGTATCCTCTGTACGAGGGGTTAGTGTCATTCCTGTAGTTACAGCTCTGCCATTTACCGTAGTAATAGGTTCAGTCTGTCCTCCATAGGAATATGTCTTCTTTGAATGATCTGTTAAGGTTTTATCATTGTCGACATCCTGATACCAGTAAGCTACTACATAAGATGTATTGCCACCTTTCCAGTGGCCATACAGTACTACTTCTCCATTATCATTTAGAAGATTTGACAGCTGCTCAAATGACTGTGTGAAATCAAAGAAACCACTGGTCTCGGCTTCAACATAGTCTGTGTCAGGCACATTGTATACCCACCCATCAAATGCATAACCACGCATTGTCGGATCATCTGGCTCTGCAGCGCTTGCATTTTCGCTATCAGCAGTTAGGAAATATGGTTCAACATAACTAGCACCCATACCGGTTCCAGCTGAAACAAATACTATCCACAGACCAGAATAGAAAACAGGATACACATCTGTATCTTCTTCGAATTCAACTACTCCATTATTAAGTAATGGACGACTACCGACAGTATCACCTGTATCTTCACTAGCATCTGTACCAGGAGTCAAAGACCAACCCATAAATTTCAGGGTTGTTTTAGGAGCAGGTACTGTAACATCACTCATATCCATAGATGCCTTGCCGGTTTCTTCGTTTATCGCAAGCTGCTTGCGTTCCAGAACTACTTTTCCAGCAGCATACTGCCAGAATGTTATATAAATAACATTTCCATAATGAGCCTTAATATAAATGTCTTTAGTTTCTGTTACGGTGATGGGAGTACCAAATTCAACCTGTGAACCATATGTATTGTTTTCCCAGTAATACCATCCATTGAATGCTTGATTATTAAGCAGACCAGGAGCAGGTACTTCCTGTAAGCTCTCACCGTTCTTGATAATCTGCGATGTAACAGTCTCACCAGCTGTATTCAGGAAAGAATAAGGATTGCCATTGCCATCCAGGAAATGATAAGTGATACGAGGGGTTACGTCCTCGCCACCATCTACAATAGTGAGGACTATAATTTGTAATTAGAAATATATGGTTTTGCAGGAAATCAATGTTTAGATGAAAAACCGATGCAGGAAACGAAGAACTGATGATTCTGTCTGCAGTAGATGCACCAGACTGCCGGAAACAGATGTCCGAAATGTAATAGAAGTGCCGGCATGGCTGCAGACATAGTGAGAGGACTGCCGCTACGGTTTGATCATATAAATCCCCTCACATTGATCATTCTGGAACAAGAAAACCAGAATGTGACAAGATTTTATACTAATATTGCATGAAAATCAATGTTGAACTGTGATAATTCTCAGCGTATGATTCCGTATAGTTTGAACAACTAGACTGTGTAGAGAAATATCAGATGACTTTCTCATACCACTTTGAAACGATGTTTGTGGTGACATCATAAAGCTGGATATTGATCAGATTTTCAATTGCTTGCTGCAAATGATATGCAGCTATATTCATAATGCTCTTTACTGCTTTTTCCTTCAATAGGGATTACTCTGTTATCACATTCTATAACAAAATCCAACTCTCCTAGACAGTTTCAGTCGCTGTTTACAGGAAGAACTTCTGCAAAATATTCCCGCACTGTTTGATAAACATCTTCAAAGGCTGGTTTAGAGATACCCCCGTCAAACCGGAACTTATTATAGGCATACCGAAGTTCATCGATCTTGTTTAAAAAATAGTCAAATGATCCGAGGGCTCTTCCGTTATCTTTCACTGCCTGAAGGACTTCCTGCCAGTTGGGCGTGTACACCTGTGCCGTGTAATATAAATCGATCAGGTCTTTTATCCTTCTGAAAATCTTTTCACTGGATACGACAGACAGTTTATCCGCCAGCATTGGCAACAGTGCTGAACCCCGGAACCGTATTTCTGCGACTTCATAGATTCTTGTCTCTACTAAAGGACGGTTCACATCAATATCCATGGTAAACAAGAATTCGCCGGAAGCTGGATCGGATAATTCAAAACCTGCCGAACGACCTTCGCCGTACATCCTGTATAGCTTGACAATCAGATCAATGCTGCTGTTTCGGAGAGCTTTCTGAATAGATTGCTCCATCTGTTCTCCAGAAGGCCATTCATCTGAATACCAGTTTGCGTCAATATCAACTGTATGACGGGTGTCATCAATGAATCCTGCTTCCATCAGACAAGCCTTCAGGACCATAGAACCTTTGAAGCTGATCGGGATTCCGCTTTCATATATAGCTTTCATGACAGTGTACATCAGTTGTTCTTCTGCTGAAATATTCATGCCTGCCCCTTAGCTGTCGTAATAGAACTTGGCGTCCTGCACCAGTTTTTCAAACGCTTCCTGGTATTCCGGAGTTACAGAAAGTCCCTCAAAGCTCTCTCCGTTGGAGAAATAATAGTGACTGACAGCTTCAGTTATTCCCTGCATATCCAGGATAGATTCATTGGCAAGTGCATCCGATATCGTTCGGTTCAGATCAGTGAATCTCAGGCCGTTCTTTTCAAGAATACAGAGGGGACTTACAGTCCTTCCCAGCACAGCTACACCGTTAAAACGATCCAGTGACTCATCACCGTATACCCACACAATATATTCATCATTTCGTCCACCAAATCTGCCCTGGCACATCAGAGCCTGATCAAGGGCAAAAACAACATTTTCCCCTAAACATTCCTGGACAGCTTTCAGCCACGAAAGAGAGCCGATGTAATTCTCTCTCCGTGGAAGGTTGATCTTCTTTGAATCATACTTCGGCAGGACAGACGTTCTTCTGTTGATCAGATCTTCCTTTACCTGACGTTCCAAGAGATTCATGACGTATTCAGGAGGCCTGCGAACTCCGGTCTCCCAGTTCTGAATCGTTCTAAAGGGAATATGATAGCGCTCAGCAAATTCAGTTTGGGTGTCTCCCAATTCTACCCTCATTTCACGTATATCCATGATCACTCCTCCTTGCCTATTATCATGCACTCAATGAGTGTATTTGTCAAGAAACTATTCCTGAAACTTCCTTCCTGCGGGAATTGGTGATCCATTCTTCTATATCTTCTTCAGAAAACAGTCCTGATTGGCCAGCAGCACCTTTCATCTGTTGTTGAAACAACTGCAAAGCATATACAGCTGAATTAACGACACGCACGCTGTCGTTTTCAACAATAAAAGTTACTCTGTCACTTGTGTTTATTCCTAAAGCTGTACGAGCTTTCTTGGGAATTGTAACCTGGCCTTTGGACATAACACGTGCATCATCCACAAATACTGTACTTGACATAATAATACCTCCAAACAAAAGTAGGAAAGTAGGAAATTCCTACTTGAATGGCATCATAGTTAATGTGTTCGTACAAGTATTTATTTGATGATTCCGTATAGTTTGAACAACTCCAGGCGGCTGCGGCCGAGACGGATGGACTCGGCTGTACCGGAATTAATAATAGTATTCTTGGCCGCAGTGGACGCTTGAGAAGCATATGCTCTTGATTTGTTATTACGTCTGGAATGTTTACTGAGCCTGGCTGAAATGCGCTCCTTCAGATAACCGAAGACGCGCTGACACCACGCAACAGGAAGAAGGATCGGAGCCTTCCTCAGGTATGGGAATCGGCCGGACATCTTGTCCAGCGGGAGGAAGACAGTATGGAAGATCGACGATAATGTCGATATGGATCTCTGGGAAATATTGTTATCACGCTGCTTTGCTGCATGCAGGGTCAGATTGCTGGAATGGAGCCTCGCAATAGATGATGCTCCATAAAGCCCGCCATCCATGATGTCATGAAGGAGTGGTTCTTCGTCGATCTGCATGCAGTCCCAGCTGTCTATATATGCCTGTAGATGGTTCTCAGGCAGCAGATATGTCAGTCCAATCTTGTAGACAGCCCTGGTAAAATCCATGGCATGCATCCGTTCCAGCTCGGCAGAGACAACCGACCAGTCAATCTCCTGTCTGTAGTGTTCAGAAAAAAGGATTATATCACAGACCTGGCGGATGCCGAACCCGCTGTACAGGAAGTGTTTCAGGGCATGCAGAATGAGATATATCAGATGATCTGTTTGCGCCAGGGTAGATATTTCTGTGTTGTAGATATTCTGGGTGATACTGCGTTCGCGTGCTCCCTGAAAGCAGCTGTTAAAATCCGAAAATGCTTCTGTATCTGTTAGAAACGGCGTCTTATGGACCTCGATATACAGATGCATTTCCTTGCTCTCGTAAGACACTTCATCTTCAGAGAGTAGGTCAGCAGACGGACTAACTGGTGTCAGTCCGTATTTCAGAAATGCCTCGTGATATTGAGGAAAATCAGTCGGGTCGATCAGGATATCTTCGTCCGTTGAAGTCCTGTGTTCAGGCTGCGGATAGATGTCCCGTAAAACAATCCCCTTCATCACGACCGGATGGAGATCACGATCAGAAAGGTATTCATATAGCAACAGGAAATCTGCGCTTTTCTGCGCCTGGAATACAGTCTTTTTCTGTGCCTGCACAACAAAAAATGAACCTATGTTATGTATTTGATCCAGCTTCCATACAGCCCTGATGACCATAGGTATGACATCATGTATATTTGCAAGCCGGATCATTTTCTGCCAGGTTTGCTTGTCAGGTTTTGCTGCCAAATGCAGATCAGTGTCCGTGATGGCATTCCGTAGTAGTTCCAAAAGTAGAAGTTCAGGTTGGTCCATTCCCTAAAAACCTGCTCCTTCCTGACCTTCTGGAATAATGATTTCTATCTCCCCTTCATCATCCAGTATAGCAGCACCTTCTGATGCATGATT
>JAZUNG010000069.1:0-17024 GCA_045604025.1 Lachnospiraceae bacterium
TCCTTGGCTCACAGAACGACATGGCTACGATCCGACTTCCATAGCTACCGTTTTCCAACAAACCTACAGTCTCGATAAGGCAAAAAGTGTTTCTGTAGCCTCCACCTATGTTTTTATGGTAGTCAGCTTGATTTGAAAGCAAACAAAAAAGGGATTCCGGGACATCACCCGTTTTAGGGCAACATCCTCGGAATCCCTTGATTTCAAGCCTTTTATGGCATCCCTGCTACTTCACTTTTGTCATCAAGACCACCGCCTCCACATGTGCTGTCATCGGAAACATATCAACACATGAAACATTCTTCAAAATATATCCTGCCTGCTTAAAGCTCTCCAGGTCATTGGACAGCGATGTGGGTTTACAGCTGATATACACAATATTCTCAACAGCATAATCAATTATCTTTGCAAGTGCTTTGGGATGAACACCCTCACGAGGTGGATCCAGCATAATGAAATCAGGTCTGGGAAGATCTGCTCCTTCCTCACCGCAGAGCATCTTCATAACATCGCCGCAGATAAACCTCACATTTTCTGTTCCGTTCAGTTCTGCATTCCGGGCAGCGCTGATAACTGCATCTTCCACTATCTCTATTCCGATCACCTGATCTGCTGCCCGGCTCATCAGCTGTGCTATAGTACCAGTCCCACTGTACAGATCATAGATCACACTGGCTCTTTTATCTGAACCAGACGTGTCGTCTTCCGAAAAGCCGGCATATTTCCTGGCGATACTGTACAGAACCTCTGCTCCCCTTGTATTCGTCTGGAAGAATGAGAACAGCGAAATATTAAACTTAAGTCCCAGGACCTCTTCTGTGATATGATCTGTCCCATACAGGATGATCATATCTTCATTCTTTACAGTATCGGACAATGCATTGTTATATACATGACAGATACCAGCGATCTTTCCTTCCAGCTTCATATCAAGAAGCATTCTGGTAAAGCCTGCAATAATAGCCTGCTCATCATCTGGATTCAGACAGTCACTCATATCAGGTGTAGTCGTGATCAGGGCAATGAGCAGCTCTTTGGTGCTAACGCTCCGTCTGATCAGAAGATGTCTCAGATACCCCCTATGTGAGTACTGATGATTGAAATCTATTCTACCTGAGATATAGTATTCATTAAAATAATCTCTGACCGTGTTTCTTAATGTGTTAATGTCATCGTCAACCAGCGCACAGTCATGGATATCTACGATATCATGAAAACTGCCTTTTCTGTGCAGCCCCAGGGCAAATGGCCCGTCCTTGCATTCATCTCCGAATGAAAACTCCATCTTGTTGCGGTATTTCAACATATCAGGACTGCCTGTTATACCGTCAAATTCGTATTCATCATATACCCTGCCTATAAGATCTTGGACCATCTGAGCCTTCAGCTTCAGCTGATCATCGTAAGACAGTCTCTGATACATGCAGCCTCCGCAATCTCCAAAGTGACTGCAGACCGGAGTGCTGCTTTCCAGTTCGGATCTTTTGAGTACTTCTATGAGCTTTCCCTCACTGGAGCCCTGTCTCTTCTTTGACAGTCTGAAACGGATCTCCTGCCCCGGCAGTGTATCCTTCACATATACTATATGGTCATCCAGGATGACTTTTCCCTTGTTGGGAAACTTGTATCCTGATACTGTTCCTTCGTAAGTCTGACCCTTCTTCAAACTCATTTATCTTCTACCCTCAGTTGATATTTTTTAGACACTTCTTTTGCTGTCTTCTGTACGTGATGTCTGAAATACACAAAAGGCAGGTCTGCCAGTTACAGACCTGCCCGGAAAACTAAATTTCATCCAGCCGGATTACTCTGCAAAATCGGTCTCTAATGCTTCCTCTGCAGCGTCTACGGCCTTCTCTACAGGATCGTCCTCATCCTCATCATAATAATAATCCAGATCATCATACAGATCATACTCATCATCATAACGATTGAGAACTCTGTAAACAACATAAGCAGCAACTGCAGCTATGGCAACGATACCAGTAATGATAAGGACAACCTTGATGGTCTTTCTTACCTGTTCATTCTCAGTCTTCTCTTTAATAAAAGTATTCAACTTGGACAACTGTAATACTTCATCTAATTTTAAATCTGCCATAATTAACTCCCTTCATCTGATACTGATGTAACAAGTTGCTCTGAAAATATTATATTTTATCGATATGTTTTTTTCAAGTATCGCATCAATAATTGCGCATAATAATTGTCTGAAAATTCTGTGAATGTTATATCTTTTTCAGCTTTGCAAATGTCGCAAACATTTTCTTGACTCCGAAATCCTCGAAATCTACGGTAACTTCATAATCTCTGCCACCCTGATCTATCTGAAGAACGGTTCCTTCACCAAACTTCATATGGCTGACTCTGTCTCCGACAGCATATCCGGGACCATCTCCCTTGCTTCCTTTCACTTCAAACTGTTTCTTAGCTGGAACAGAATATGGTTTGGATGAAAGGAACGATCCTTCGCCGGATGAACCATAGGGTTTTGCCTTGAACCGGTCAAAACTCTGTGAGGTTACCTTTTCCATCTCTCTCCTTCCTGGAACAAAGATATTACCTCTGTCTTCCTCTATCAGCTCTGAAGGTATCTCCTTAACAAACCTGGAAATAATAGAAACCATGGTCTCTCCACGCACCATACGGGTTCTGGCGGCAGTCAGGTACAGCAGCTTTTTTGCGCGGGTGATGGCAACATACGCAAGACGTCTTTCCTCTTCCAGATCGTCTTCATCCTCTGAACATATAGACGCGTTCATAGGAAACAGCCCGTCTTCCATACCGCACAGGAATACTACAGGAAACTCCAGGCCCTTGGCAGAATGGATCGTTATAAGCGACACATAATCTTCATCTGCATCCCATGAATCGATATCTGCCACCAGGGATACTTCCTCCAGGAAACCGCTCAGTGTAGGATCATCATTGCTGTCCTGATACAGTGCCAGTTTGTTGATCAGTTCGTCTATATTCTCGATCCTGGTCTGAGACTCCACTGTGTCTTCAGCTGCCAGTTCTTTCACATAACCGGTCCGCTCAAGCAGTTCATCCATCAGTTCAGTCAGACTCATTTCATCAGATGAAACTCTGAGGTATTCGATCATATCGCGGAACGTACGGAGCTTTTCTTCTGTTCGTCCAAAAAGTCCTTCGCTGATGCCTGTGTTCAGTGCGGAATAAAAATTGATATCCCTGTCGTCGGCTACTGACTGGATCAAATTGATGGTAGACGCTCCAATACCCCTTCTCGGTACATTGATGATACGCCTTACAGCTACATCGTCTCTGCCGTTGTCAATAGTCTTGAGATATGCCAGGATGTCCTTGATCTCCTTGCGCTGATAGAAGTTTACTCCCCCTACGATCTTGTAAGGGATGTTTTCGCGTATAAATGCTTCCTCCAGCGCTCTTGACTGGGCATTGGTCCTGTACAGACAAGCAAAGTCATTCAGCTTGTATCCATCTTTCCTGAGATCACGGATCTCTTTCAGAACTCTGTCTGCCTCTACATACGGATTGTCAGTATAGAACAGCCTGAGCTTTTCGCCTGTTTCATTCTCAGTCCAGAGCTTCTTGGATTTACGTTTATTGTTATTTTTTATAACAGCATTTGCTGCGTCCAGAATAGTCTTTGTAGAACGGTAATTCTGCTCCAGACGGATGACCTTCGCATCTTTGAAAACCTTTTCGAAACTCAGGATATTCTCAATATTGGCCCCGCGGAATCTGTAGATACTCTGGTCATCATCACCGACAACGCAGATATTCCTGTATTTGTCAGCCAGCATGCTGGCAAACTTAAACTGTGCAGTATTGGTATCCTGATACTCATCAACGGAAATATACCTGAATCTTTCCTGAAACCTGTCCAGGATCTCAGGCTCTTTCCTGAACAGCTCAACAGTCTGCACGATCAGATCGTCAAAATCCATCGCATTGTTCTTTTTAAGTTCCTTCTGATACTCTGTATAAACTCTGGCAGCTTTCTCCAGATAGTAGTCACCGGATGCATCCCTCTCAAACTGTTCCGGACCGATCAGTTCATCCTTGGCAGAAGATATCCTGCTGAGAAACCATTTTTCCTTAAATCTCTTTGTATCAATGTCCAGCTTCTTGCAGATATTCTTTACAACAGTTTTCTGATCGTCAGCATCGTAAATAGTGAAATTGTTGTCATATCCGATCAGATGGCTGTACATCCTCAGTATCTTTACGCATGCCGAATGAAAGGTGCATATCCACGCTCCTCCTGCATCCATACCCAGTTGAGACTCTACTCTCTCCTGCATCTCTGCTGCAGCCTTGTTGGTAAAGGTGATAGCCAGGATGGACCTGGGATTTACACCACATTCTTTGATCAGATATGCGATGCGGTTTGTGATCACTCTGGTCTTTCCTGAACCAGCGCCTGCTAATATAAGAAGCGGTCCATCTGTATGAAGGACCGCCTCCTGCTGTTTATCATTTAATTTAAATGTTAACGCCACGAAATACAATTACCTCTCTTAATAATTCTTGTTTAAATTATACTTCCATGGCCGTTCTGAGTCAATGATCAATGATCAGAATCCTCTGCCGCCTGAGCCGCCATGACTGATACCACCGCTGCTGACATGGAAGCTGGATCCGCCGCCTGAGCCGCCACGGTTGTTGTTCTGCGGGATCGGAACAGTAGTTACATTTCTGTACAGGAATGTGTCTCTGCTGTTCGTGATATTGAGGCTTCCCGGGATCATATAACTGGTTGCCTCATTCTTTGCCATGATAGTCCTGTGCCGGCCTTTCATGATCAGAACGATGATCAGCGCAATGACAGCTCCGAAGATTATGGAAAAGATGATAGCCCTGGGCCAGTTGAATGGAGCCTCATAATCCGGTCCTACAGGTTCGGGCCCGGCATATGGGGTATCATAAGGCTCGCCATTTGCAGCTTGAGCTGCCATCCAATCTGCATCCTCAGCATACTTGTTGACGGCTCCTGCATAATCACCGTTTACCAGATAGTCGTACAGGTCATCTTCGATCTCATTCAGTCCGTAATCCGTAAAATACTGAATACCTTTACCTGCAGTTGACAGGATGTATCCGCGGTTGGAGCTATCCATACTGATCAGGAGCAGAATACCATCAGGCAGATATCCGTTATTGTCATAGTAATCATCGGCATATTCACGCCATGTTTTTCCATCTGTTGACGGAGTTGTGACTGCGACAAAATCCATACCGTATTTTGCCTGCATCTCTGTCAGCCTGGCGATCAGATCAGCCTCTTCACTGTCAGTCAGGATATCGGCATTATCTACAACCAGCTCGCCTGCTGCAAATACATTCACAGCCATCAGTATACTGAGGGCAAGAACTGTTAATAAAGCAATTAATCTCTTCATTTTCATGCCCTCCTTATAAACTGAACAGGAACTGCAACAGCAGTGCTGCTGCTGCAAATATACCTGTAAACATAGCGAATCTTCCGAAGATCCTGCCCTTGTCAACAGGTATGTCTCCGACCATCTTACCGGTCTGGCCGTTCATGGCAAAGGTATACTTCTGTCCATTCCATGTAGTATTTAAGATCCACACAGGATACATGGCATAGTGGACCTGACCGTTAACGGTGGAAATAGCGCTGTCCTCAGCTACTACAGTTGCATATCCACCTACAGTGCTCGCCAGAGCAGCCTCTGTACTGGTCTTCACCCTGTAGTTGATCCTGTCCAGATTGGCATCGATATCCACGTCGTATTTATCGGCCAGATAACCTGCCATATATGCAGTCTGGAAATCAACAGCTTCCTCAAAATTGAATGGCTCGAGTGACTCCATCATATCATCATCCATCTTGGATGAGCCGTCAGCAGGTATCTTTTCAAAGTCTACATCGCCTTCTCTGATCAGAGAATAGAAAGATGTCTCAGTATAGATAAACCTCATGTCACGCCAGCTGCGTACAGTAGTCGCCTTGTACCTGACATTTCCATGAGCCGATGTATCAAACAGCCAGAACGGAACATACAGACCCTTGATCTCATCGATATGATTCTTGGACAGAAACGCTTTGGGAACAAAAGGCTTTTTGTAATGCTCCAGCAGTCTCTTCTTAGCTGCTTCCTTGTCCAGCTTGAACGGGATGATATAATCAGGCTTCAGGTCACCTGTGAACTGTCCCATCATAACTACAGGATTGCCACAGTAAGGACATGAGGTCGCACCCATGTTCTCATCACCGATGATCTGTCCGCCGCAGGACTTGCATACATATACACGCATGCCCTCTTCATCACCTTCCTGCCAGACCTGTCCGGGATTCTCCCACTTCATCTGATCGGATTCAGATGTGGAGGCCAGGTCCTTGTCATATGACAGCAGTGTTTCCATCTCAAACTCAGTATCGCAGTATGGACACTTCATTTTCTGGATATTGCTGTCAAATGCTATGGCGCCTCCGCAGCAGGGACATTTATATTCTTGTATGTCAGCCATAATTATCTCCTGGAAAAGTGATTGTTTTGCGAAATCGGTCATGTTAAGACCATTTGAAAGGAATTAACATGACCGACTCAATTCATTAGATCATTTGATCAGTTAAAACCGACCAGGCAATTACTGGATAGGCTTGCCGCACTGAGGACAGAACTTAGCCTCACCCTCGATCTTGGCTCCGCAGTTTGAGCAGAACTTGGCTGCTGGAGCGGGAGCGGGTTCGGGCTTCGGTTTGCCGCACTGAGGGCAGAAAGCTCCGGTGTTTCCAGTTGCTCCGCATTCACATGTCCATCCGCCTGCTGCAGGTGCTGCGGCGGGAGCTGCTGCAGGTGCAGGAGCTGCCTGAGGTGCCTGTGCCTGCTGCTGCATGCCCATGCCATACATATTGGCGATATTTGATCCGCCAACATTCATAGCCATGCCCATGCCTACAAAACCATTCATGGCTCCGCCTTCATTTGCTGCTGCATTCTGCATTGCAGATGCGGTAGCTCCGGTCATCAGGCCTGCGCCGAGAGAAGCGTCACGAAGAGCGCCTGCTCTCTGCATCTCTTTGATCATCTGCTGATCTTCCTCAGGAAGAGTTACGCTGCCGATAGCGATGCTGACGATCTGAAGACCTCTTAAGCTGCCCCACTGAGCTGAAAGCTCTTCGTTCATGGCAGCCTCGAGCTCTTTGTTATGAGCTACGATCTGATTAGGACGGATCTCAAGGTCTGACAGCTTGCCGAATGCAGGCTGCAGAGCTGAAACGAATTCAGTCTTGAGCTGATCCTGGATCTCACTCTTCTTATATTCAGTTTTTACATTTCCTACAACGTTGGTATAGAACAGGATCGGGTCAATGATCTTGTATGAGTAAACGCCTGAGCAGCGAACTGATACGTCGATATCAAGGTTGACGTTTCTGTCTACGATACGGAAAGGTACAGGATTGGGGGTACCGAACTTGTTGTCGATGATCTCCTTGGTGTTGAAGTAGTAAACTCTCTGATCCTTGCCTGTATCTCCGCCATAACCGATACGTTTGCCCATTGTCTTGAAGGTTTCAATAATACTCTGTCCAAGATTACCTGTGAAAAGGCTGGGCTCGGATGATGTGTCATAAGTAAACTCGCCAGGCTCTGCGCAGAATTCAACGATCTTGCCCTGATCAACGATGATCATGCACTGTCCGTCTGCAACAGCAATTCCTGAACCGTTAGAAATGATGTTGTCATTTCCCTTGGTGTTGGATGAGCGGTTTCCTATCCTCTTCTCACCCTTGACCATAAGAGTTTCTTTATCCAGAGCTTCGCAATAAAAGAACTCTTTCCATGTGTCGGCAAGTGTACCGCCAGCTGCGCCTAAAGCTGCACTAATAAGTCCCATACTATTCTCCTTTCAAAAAAACGGGTTTTTGCCATTTTTATATGGTTTTATTATACCTTTTTTTCTTGTCTTTTCAAGTATTATGAGATAATATTATTATGCTTATTTTGGGGAAGGAGGACATGTCATGGAAGAGCTGTTAAATATTGATTTTGACGAGTTACAGGATGAGATCTTAGGCCTCCTTGCGAACAAGAAATATGCCGCCATCCGCAACAGATTTACTGATATGAACCCTGCGGATAACGCAGAGCTGCTGAATGACTTCCCGCTTCAGCATCTGCCTGTGCTTTTCAGGCTTCTTCCCAAAGAACTTGCAGCGGAAACATTTGTCGAAATGGACTCAGATGTTCAGACGCATCTGATCTCCGGTTTTTCCGACAGTGAGATCCGTGAGGTCTTCGATGAGATCTACGTCGACGATACCGTAGATATCGTCGAGGAGATGCCTGCAAATGTCGTTAAGAGGATCCTTGCAAATACCGATGCTGATACTCGTGCCATGATCAACAAGATCCTGCAGTATCCCGAAGATTCCGCAGGAAGCATTATGACTGTGGAATATGTCAGCCTGCGCAGAAATATGACTGTTGATGAGGCTCTGACACGTATCCGCAGGACCGGTATCGACAAAGAGACCATCTATACCAGTTATGTAACTGACTATAATCGGACCCTTCTGGGTATCGTAACTGCCAGGGCTCTGCTCCTTTCCGAAGCAGATGCTCTTATTGACGATATCATGGAGACCAATATCATCAGTGTACACACCCATACTGACAAAGAGGATGTGGCACAGATGTTCAGCCGTTACGACTTCATGGTAATGCCCGTTGTTGACGATGAAGACCGTCTGGTAGGCATTGTTACCGTCGATGACGCTATCGATGTCATGGAAGAAGAGGCCACTGAGGATATCGAGAAAATGGCAGCTATCCGTCCCGGTGACAAGCCATATCTCCAGACAAGTGTCTGGGAGACCTACAAGCACCGTATCCCATGGCTGATGCTCCTGATGATATCAGCAACTTTTACATCACTTATCATTACCAAGTTTGAAGATGCTCTGGCTATTGTTCCTGCTCTGATCGCCAGTATCCCGATGCTGATGGACACCGGCGGAAATTGTGGAGGCCAGTCATCTGTTACCATTATCCGTTCGCTGTCATTGGATGATATTGAGTTCAGTGATCTTCTTAAGGTACTATGGAAGGAACTCCGCGTAGGCGTTATATGCGGTGTTTCCCTGGCTATTGTCAATTTTCTGAAGATGCTCATCTGTTCATGGCTGGGCATGGATGTGGGAGATATACTTACCATCCTGGTTGTTTCACTGGCACTGCTCTGTGCGGTTGTAGTTGCCAAGATCATCGGATGTACACTTCCTCTGTTTGCACAGAAGCTGGGATTTGACCCGGCTGTAATGTCGAGCCCGTTCATCACCACTATTGTTGATGCACTCTCGCTCCTGCTGTATTTCGGATTGTCGGTTGCCATACTGCACATACCTGTATAACAACATCTGATCAATGGGTCGTCTCAGTACATTTGTTATCATACTGATCATTATAGGAGCTGTACTGCTCTTTTTTGTCGTGCTTGGGATCATAGCCGGTATCCGTTTCTACAACATCGCCCTTAACCGCAGCTATACACGGGGACGTGTCAGTACCATGACGAAAAATCCGGATCCCGATAAGCCTCTGACACAGAAAAATGATTTTCATGAGGGCTGGTTTGATGAGATGTCGGCCAAAGAGATATTTTTAACGTCATATGATGGACTGAGATTATCTGCTTTTCTGGTCGAGAATTCTGACAATAACTGCGGCCGATTTGCCATACTATGTCACGGATACACAGGATTTCCGCAGGAAATGGGCTTTCAGGCGATCAGATTCTATGAGCAGGGATTTTCCCTGCTGGTACCGGCTGCGCGCTCTCACGGGCATTCTGAGGGCCATATATTTGACATGGGATGGAAGGCCAGACATGATGTTATCGGATGGATCAAATATCTGAATGATCATTATGATCAACCGGAGATCATTCTTTATGGTATCTCCATGGGCGGAGCGACAGTGATGATGACCGCAGGAGAGGATCTCCCCGCAAATGTCAAATGCGCTGTTGAAGACTGCGGATACTCTTCGATCTACGCACAGTACAGGCACAGTCTGGTCAACATGATGGGAATACCCGCATTTCCATTCATGTTCTATCTGATATTGACAGTCAGACTGATGACAGGTGTCAACATCAGAAAAGAAGGTTACTCTACCCGTCAGCTGGCTCATTCCAAAATACCTGTTTTCTTTGTTCAT
The DNA here is from genome assembly GCA_045604025.1 of Lachnospiraceae bacterium. Lineage (GTDB taxonomy): Bacteria > Bacillota > Clostridia > Lachnospirales > Lachnospiraceae > RGIG5612. The sequence goes on from JAZUNG010000069.1 coordinate 10,179, forward strand.
GGAACTGATGACAGATATGTACCGTTCCCTATGCTGAAAGAAAACTATGCATCACATCCCGGTCCGAAGGAAATGCTTGCAATAGAAAACGCTCCCCATATAGCATCTCCATGGATGGGTGGTGACTTATACTGGGAGCGTGTTATGTCTTTTGTCAATAAATATACTGACTGAACAACTATTATTCAGTTATTGAATTCACAACCGCAGGGATCTCGCTGAAAGCTTTGATCACATATTCCGCTTCAGGGATATTTCCAAATCCATATTCTGCAAATATAAAAGGTATTCCTGCCCCTTCAGCTGATTCCATATCTTTGCGTGTATCTCCAATGTAAATGGCTTTATCAAAACCATTTCTGTCCATGACCAGACGAATATTCTCTGCCTTCGAGAGCATTGTATTGCCCCATTCCTCGATATCACAGAAGTACTCATCCATTTTCATGGACTGAAGAAATGCAGGTATATAGCCCTTCTGACAGTTGCTTACTATAGCCAGTTTGTATCCATTATCCAGGAGTTGCTTAAGAGTTTCCCTGACAAGCGGGAACAGCTCTCCTCCGTGAATGGCTATATATTCATTTTCATACTCCTGACACTCTGTATAAAAGGCCTTCCTGGATTCAGGATCATACATGGGAAACAGGATCTCAGCGATCTCATCCATGGTCTTTCCCATAACTCCCCTGATGTCATCAGCAGACAGAAGCGGCAGTTCGGGAGCACGTTTTTTCAGGATCACGTTCCAGCTTTTCGCTACATTTTCTCCGGAATCCCACAGAGTTCCGTCCAGGTCAAATATCAGCATTGTATCTTTCATATGAATCTCCAAAATCATTCAGTAATTATGCAGTTGCTGCATACATCTGCTTCATCTTTCTATTAGATACTATCAGATATATCACACAGAAGACAAGCTGGAATATGGTTGATATAGGTGTTGCCAGACCTATTACAAACAGACTGGCACCGGGAATGCTCCTCAGAATATAAGCTGCCGGTATACGTACCGCAACACCTATCAGACACTGAGTCAGTGTTACATTTGCCTTTCCGCAGCCATTCAGATAGCCGCAGGTACAGAACATGACAGCAGAAAAGCATATATCAATTGCGTACGATCTGAGGAAATCGGCAGATGCGATTACAACCTCTGTATCCTTGGTAAACAGTACAGTCATCCACTGGCCGTGGAAGAACGAGAAGTAGAACATGACAGCACCGAATCCGACAGCAATAGCAATCGAATATAACAGAGACTTCTGTGCCCTCTTCAGTTGTCTGGCTCCTATGTTGTGTGCCACGAACGCAGCCAGTGCCTGGGAAAAAGCACTGGTAAAAACCATGATGAAATTGACCAGCTTACCGGCTACACCAACGGCAGCTGCCGCTACCAGCCCCAGACTGTTTAATATTGCGCTGAGAAACATGAAGGACACTCCCAGGATGATCTCATTGATCGCCAGAGGTATCGACATCCTGACGATCTTCCACAGCAAAGGCCAATGTGGTCTGATGTTCTCTTTACCAAATGTAAAAGGAAGTCCGCGTTTCTTTGTAATGAGCAGTGACAGGAGCACACTGACAGCCTGCGCAAATACTGTTGCGATCGCAGCTCCTGCAGCTGCCATATGAAAAACCCCAACCAGCAGCAGGTCAGCAAATATATTGATCACGCACGATACACCAACGGTAAAAAGCGGTGTTTTGGAATCACCAATTCCTCTGAATATACTTCCGACCAGATTGTATGCGGTTATAAACACATACCCGGTGCCGCAGATCACCGTATACCTGACACCTTCATCCATGGCCTCATCAGGGAGATTAAGGAGTTTCAGGAGCGGCCTGGCAAATATGATCAGAACAGCAATCACAACAACAGTGATAAAAGCAAAATACAGCAGGCTGCATCCAATGGCATTCCCTGCATCGTTCAGCCTTTTTTCACCAATATACTGGCCGATCACAACTGTGACAGCTGTAGCCATTCCTGCGATCATGAACGTCATGAAGCTGACTACCTGACCGCCCATGGATACGCCTGCAATACTTTCAGTAGTTGCAAACTGTCCGACGATCAACAGATCGACCGCACTGTACAGCGTTTGTATGATCAGTGCTGCCAGAATGGGCAGCATGAATTTAATTAATTGTGAGAGGATGGGTCCCTCTGAAAAATTGATCTCTTTTTTATCCATACAAGGTGACATTCTAACACTAAATCAAGAATAAGTGAACCAGAAGTTTTTTCCAAATACTCATTTACGGATGTTTCTGCTCCGGGAAAAGATTCAAGTGAACGATTCTGTTCTGTGAAATTAATCAAGTTAATGAATCTGTTCTGTAAAATGATTCACTTGAACTAAATAGTACATGGCAATTCGTTCAAGTGAATGTTTCAAGATTACTATTTCATTCATATGAACGATTATGCTTCATAATTTCGTTCATGTGAATTCTACTTCTCCTTATTATCATTCATATGAACGATTGTTATTCTGAAATAACGCTCACCAATGATACACGTAAAGAATAGTTATTCAAGCACATTAATAGTTTCATCTTGAAAATATTATACTATTAATATACAATACATGAGTCTGATGACTTTTCTGGTCATCTAAAAATTCTTATTATTCTATGAGGTACCAATATGATAATACCTGTCATCTATCCTTCTGCTGCGGAATTCTGGTTGGACGGAACTTTGCGAAAGAATATTGATCGTTTTGAGAAAACATGCCGAGCAGCAACTGATCTTGGTTCATATTATGAGTTTACGCCTAATCATAAGATATTCAGAGAAATTGCGTCAAAAACACATCTTGATCTTCCGCTCCATGTATATGCGCCAGACCCTGCTTCACGTCGAAACAGTTCCATCGCAATGTGCTCGGTAAGACCTGCTAACCTTCCTGATAATTGTTTCATCAAAGTTGGAACTATCAGATCTGAATCGATATCAGTTGTCAACGTTTCAGATAGAATAATTATTTATATTGCCAGCCCTGAGCTATGTTTTTTGCAGGCAAGTAACTATTTATCTTTCCCATTGCTAATTGAAATGGGGAACAATCTTTGCGCTCAGTATATAAAAGACAGCTCTCAGAAATACTATCAGAGAAAACGCGCCATTATTACAAACAAGGAAGGCATACTTGACTTTTTGAATTGTATTAATAATTATAAAGGCATAAAAATGCTCGCCTTGCCTCTCAGTTTATTCTGGATAATTCAAACTCTCCAATGGAATCTTCTCTTGCAGTAATAACAGTTCTTCCAATATCTTATGGAGGCTATAATCTGAAACCTCCTACATTAAACGGACAGATACAATTGCCAACTGAACTGAGGACATATATGGGGTGTGATCGTCTGACTGGTGATATGGTTTGGTATGAAGAAAAAGTTATTGTAGAATACGATAGTAATACCACTCATCTGAATTCTTCTCAGGCGGCATATGACAAGAAAAGGGCTGCTGCTTTTATGCAAGTAGGTTACACTGTTATTACCCTGACTCCTGAAGATCTGAAAAGCCTGGCATCTCTGGATAAAGCTTTTAGCGTCATACGTTCATCATTAGGTTTAAAAAATGTTGATCATGAGCTGACTCGCAATATCAAAAAACGCAGTGAAGTATTTCATTTGTTATTCCGCAAATGAATGATTCCCGCCCGATATTTCATTCACATGAACGGATTCTCTTTTTATAATTCATTCACATGAACGATATAGACACGATAATTCGTTCAAGTGAATGTTACAGGTTTACAATTTCGTTCATATGAATGATCATATCCAGAACATTCTTTCAAATGTATGTTTCAAATTTACAGTTTTATTCATATGAACATTTTTATCCAATGTTTTCGTTCAAGTGAATGAACCTGCTTCAGAAATTCATTCATATGAACGAAAAATTCAAAGTCATTTTAAAAAAATTAGGGTGTTGACGAATTATTTTAAAGTGTTATCATACCTGTGGCAGTTATTTCAGCATTATCTTACTGCCTGAATTATTCTTTTCAGGGAGGTCACGGGAAATGCAGTTGCTGATGCCTGTTAACAACCCCAAATCAAAAGAAGCCATACGGATCCTTGGCTGCATCATAAGTGCCCTGATCTACGCCGCGGGTGTTAACCTCTTTATTGTTCCACTGAATCTTTATAACGGCGGTCTGATGGGTTTCTGTCAGCTGATACGAACTGTACTGGCTGACTATGCGCATATCACTTTTTCATTTGATATTGCCGGTATTCTGTATTTCATTTTCAATATTCCTATTCTGATACTGTCATGGATCAACCTGGAACACAGATTTGTTATAAGGACTATCATCAGTGTTGCGGCTACCACTCTATTCCTGTCAATAGTTCCTGTGAAGGCACTTATTTCGAATGATATTCTGACGAACTGTCTGATAGGCGGAGCAGTCACCGGACTGGGAGCAGGTATTACACTGTGGTCTGCAGCTGCAGGCGGCGGTACCGATCTGATCGGCTTTATGATGTTAAGAAAAAACCGCAACTTTACCATTGGTAGGATCAATCTGGCGATAGATTTCGTATTATATGCGCTCTGTCTGATATTATTCAGCGTTGAAACAGCCATCTATTCGATAGTGTACGCCTTTGTCTGTGCCGTTGTAATGGACCGGCTGCATCAGCAGAATATCAATGTTGAAGCCATAGTTGTTACAGATTCTCCCTGCGAGGAAATGAAGAAAGATATCATGACCACTCTCGACAGAGGCCTAACCGTGCTTCCTGCCAAGGGTGGCTATACCGGAGATGACAAGACTGCACTGCTGATAGTCATATCCAAATACGAAGTAGCTGAGCTGAATTCTATCGTCAGAAAATATGATGAAAATGCTTTCATCACACTCAAGGAGAATACCAGGATACTAGGTAACTTCATAAAGAGATTCTAAAATACATTACAACCTGTAAGGTCCGGTATATACAAAAAGGACTATGGCGAGCCATAGTCCTTTTATTATGCTTGTTAATTTTAGCGGATTATGCCATCTGCTTTGCAACTTCTTCTGCAAAGTTTTCCTGTCTCTTCTCGATTCCCTCGCCAACTTCGAAACGAACGATCTTTGAAACAGCAAGGTCTCCGTTAACAGCCTTCAGATACTGAGCAACAGTCTGTTTGCCATCTTCAGCCTTAACATAAACCTGATCAAGAAGGCAGATCTCTTTGAGCTGCTTGGAAACACGTCCCTCAACCAAACCATTGAAGATCTTGTCAGCGCTGATCGTTTCCTTGTCAGCCATAGCAAGTCCGGCAACAGTTGCCTTAGCTTCGCTGGAAAGGAAGTTGAACAGATAGTTGAGATTATTCTTCTGCTCTTCGTAAGCCTTGGCATCCTCAGCTGACCACAGTCCATCCTCAGTAGCCTTGTTCAAAAGCTTGGTAAGGATAGGCTTGGGAAGTGTGTCAGGTGTGTTCAGAGCACTGTCAACAGTGATCTCCCTGAGTTTTGCAACTTCTTCATCAGACATATCAGATCTGCTGATATACTGAGGGTTCATAGCTGCAACCTGCATTGCAACGTTCTTAGCAGCCTCTTCAGCGCCATCAACAGCATTAGCCTCAACCAGAACACCGATCCTGCCTGCGCCATGAATATAAGGAACGATCACTCCGTCAGTTGCAACCTTAACAAATCTTCTGATAGTGATCTTCTCTCCGATAGTAGCGATGATGGAAACAAGAGCCTCGTTAACGGTCTTGGAAGGATCAGAGATCCACTTGTCATTCATCATGCCTTCTACGTCAGCTGCCTCTGTAGCAAATATCTGATCGATAACTTCATCAACAAAGCCCTGGAACTTGTCATTCTTTGCAACAAAGTCAGTCTCAGAGTTAACCTCTACCATAACTGCTGTGTTATCTCTTACTGCGATCTTGACAATTCCTTCAGCAGCGATCCTGCTGGCTTTCTTTACTGCAGTAGCCTCACCCTTCTTTCTGAGGGCCTCAACAGCTGCATCAATATCACCGTCATTATCAACGAGTGCGTTCTTGCATGCCAATACACCTGCGCCGGTCAGCTCTCTGAGCTGCTTGACCATAGCTGTGGTTACTTCTGCCATTTATTTATCCTCCTGATCTGTTAATTATTCTTCTTCTGCTGTTTCCTCTGCAGTCTCAACTGCTTCCTCAGAAACTTCGCCTTCTTCTACTTCATAAGCCTCTCCCTGATTTGCCTCAACGATAGCATCAGCCATCTTGGCAACGATCAGCTTGACTGCACGGATAGCGTCATCATTTCCGGGGATAACATAATCCAGCTCGTCAGGATCACAGTTGGTATCGCAGATACCGATCAGAGGGATACCCAGCTTGTGAGCTTCTGATACACAGATACGCTCCTTCTTGGGATCTACGACAAAGATAGCATCAGGGATCTTTCTCATTTCCTTGATACCGCCCAGGTTCTTCTCAAGCTTCTCCTGCTCTTTTCTGAGTTCGATAACTTCCTTCTTGGGGAGAACATCGAATGTTCCGTCCTCTTCCATACGCTCGATCTCTTTGAGTCTTGCGATACGGCTCTGAATGGTCTTGAAGTTGGTCAGCATACCGCCGAGCCATCTCTCGTTTACATAGAACATACCGCAGCGCTCAGCCTCAGTCTTAACTGCTTCCTGTGCCTGCTTCTTGGTGCCGACAAACAGGATATTGCCGCCCTGTGCTGCAATATCGGCGATTGCATCAAAAGCCGCATCGATAAGTCCTACTGTTTTCTGAAGATCGATAATGTAGATACCGTTTCTCTCGGTATAGATGTATGGAGGCATCTTGGGGTTCCAACGTCTGGTCTGGTG
>JAZUNG010000070.1:0-1882 GCA_045604025.1 Lachnospiraceae bacterium
AGATCCCTTATGTTATCTTCAGCGATCACAAAAGATACTGGAATGTATTCGAACCGATCTGTGACGAATTCGAATCCCGCGGTATTTCCTGTACATATTACACTGCGTCTTCAGATGACCCTGCCCTGTCAAAGGAGTACAGTCATGTGAAAAGCGAGTTCATAGGTGAAGGGAACAAAGGTTTTGCCCATCTGAACATGATGAAGGCATATGTATGCCTGTCAACCACTCCCGGCCTTGATGTGCTCCAGTGGAAACGTTCAAAGGACGTTTCATGGTATGCGCATATCTTCCACGAACTCAGTGACGGGCTGCTCTACCGCATGTTCGCGCTGGACCATTATGATGCGGTGCTTGCCACAGGCGATATCCAGGAGCATGCCGTCCGCACTCTGGAAGAAATGAGGCATCTTCCGGCCAAAGAGATCTGCATAGTCGGAAGCACCTATCTGGACAGGCTGTACAGAAGATATCAGGAATATGATATTCCAGCAAAAAAAGATAATAGCGATATAACAGTTCTTCTGGCTCCCACATGGGGAGGCAGTGGTATCCTGAAGAGATTTGGCAGGGACTTTATCCAGGCTCTGGTGGAAACGGGCTACCGCATCATTATCAGGCCTCACCCCCAGTCCAAAGTATCAGAAAAAGACATGCTGGATGAACTGGAAAAAGAGTTTCCCGAAAATGACCGTCTGAGCTGGAATTACGACAATGACAACTTCAGGGTACTTTCAGAAGCAGATATCATGATCTCAGATTACTCAGGAGTTATTTTTGACTATGCATTTATCTTTGACAAGCCAGTGATCTGCACAGACACTGACTTTGATGCTTCACCTTATGATGCAGCGTGGACAGACGGTCAGACCTGGTCTTTCGGTGCGCTTCCAAAAATGGGAAGACGTCTGACCAGAGACGACTTCCCATTTGTAAAAGACATTATAGATGAAACCATGAATTCCGAGGAGTACCGCACTGCCCGCGCAGCCCTTCGCGATGAGGCCTGGCATTTCAGGGGCCAGAGTGCTGTACGCACGGTAGACTATATGATATCCAAGTATGAAGAGCTGACCGATCAGCAGAATAAGGACTGACCGTTTGTCAGACGATCTCCAGATCTTCCCTGTCTTTTATCATATATTTCTTTAACGGAGTGAGGCTGCACAGCCAGTACAGGAGTCCACCCATGATGGCCGTGAATCCACTTCCGGTAGTGACCAGGAATATCGGACTCTTCACGGCTCCGGTCAGAGGATTGTATACACAGGTGATCCCGACAATAAATGTGACCACCAGCACTCCGATACCTACCAGATTGAATCCCTTTGTGAACTTGTAGGCATCATGCCCCTTCATATAATAAGCTGACTTGAGGGACAGCTTTCTTTTCTTTACCACCAGGAAATCCACTACTATCATTCCTATGATCGGCCCCTGCAGGTATGCCGCCAGCGATATGAACGAGGCGAAATGATCCATTACCCAACCCCAGAGAGTCAGTATGCTGACATAGACAAATGCTATCCATACCATCAGCTTGTAGCTGACTTTCGGAAGGCCGCTCTTTACGATCATACAGTTTACATACGATCCGCTTCCCTGTGTTCCTATGTTGGCAAATGCCACCATCAGCAGACTCAGCAGTGAGAATACCGGGCCTCCCAGAGTGGCCAGCATGACTGTAGGATCTGTCTCATAATATCCGCTGTGTACGAACATGGCCATAGCCATTACCCCGCCTGCAAATACAAAGAACGGAGCGACCACGCCATAGGCGAGTGATGTTCCCCAATAGCCTTTGCTCTCACTTTTGCACAGTCTGGGCATGACCAGAGCCTGTGTCGACCATGAAAATGCAAATGCCACATTGCCCTCTCCT
>JAZUNG010000071.1:0-5324 GCA_045604025.1 Lachnospiraceae bacterium
CATTGTCTTCCTAAGCCCGCTTGGCCTCCGACTTCCATAGCCAGGGCCCTGCTCAAAGATGCCGGTATCCTGGTCATGGATGATTCCACCAGTGCCCTCGATCTGAAAACAGAAGCCGATCTATACAAAGCATTAAATGAACAGCATCCGGACCTGACCAGGGTGATCATCGCTCAGAGGATCGCTTCGATCATGCATGCGGATCTGATAGCTGTTATGGACAACGGACGCATTATAGGTCTGGGAACTCATGAAGAGCTGCTGAAAGGGTGCGAATTGTACCGTGAGATCTATGACTCACAGCTGAAAGGGGGTGTTTCTCTTGGCTGATAACAATACTAAGAAAACAGAACCCACTAACCCTCAGGTCAATTTCGGCGGAGCCAGGACAGATAACCATGGTATAGTTGAGAAAGCTTCTGACAGCAAGGCCACTCTAGCCAGGATCATCAGATACTTCTCTGATTTCAAACCGCTGTTTATACTGCTTACCTGCTTTGTGATCATTTCCACAGGAGCGGGCGTGGCTATCCCTGCGCTGGAAGGAAACTCCATAGATCTGATCCATGACAGGAACTTCACGCAGCTGATCGTGCTGATCATCTGGCTATTAATAATGTTCGTAATTCAGGCCCTGTGTACATTGTTTCAGACGAGACTGTCCGCTCGCTTAAGCCTGTCTATAACCAGACGTATGAGAAGCGATCTGTTCAACCATATCAACAGACTGCCCATCAGATATATGGATACTCATTCAAATGGCGACATACTGAGCCGTATGTCCAATGACACTGAAAATGTATCCTCTACTCTGTCTCAGAGTCTGAGTTCATTTATATCAGCTGCTCTGTCGATCATTGGAACATCTGTTGTGATATTTATCTATTGCTGGCAACTGGCACTGATCACCATGGTCACTGTCTTCCTGACTGTTTTCGCAACCAAGAAGATGGCAAAGATCATGGCAAAGCAGTTCAGGAAGAAAGCGAAGATAAATGGCTCTCTGAACGGTCTGGCTCAGGAAATGGTTACCGGATACAAATCAGTCGTTTCCTACAACAGGCAGGATGACGTTATCGAAGAATATAATGCTGCCGCCCTGGAACTGAAGAAGGTTGGCATCAAAGCAGAATCCTTAAGCAATGGTGTGGGACCGGTACTGGACTGCATCAGCAACATCGGCTTCGTTATAGTAGCAGTATTCGGTGGAATATTCGCGTTTAACGGTATGATCTCCATCGGAGTTGTATCTGCGTTCATAGTATACGCAAAGCAGTTCATCAGACCAGTTAATGAAGTGGCACAGATCTTCGGTTCCATCCAGACTGCTATTGCAGGCGCGGAAAGAGTCTTCAATATGATCGATGAGCCCGCTGAAGATCATGTATCAGGCATAGAAGCCGAGAATATCTCCGGTCAGGTATCTTTTAAAGATGTGGACTTCTCATATGTACCCGACACACAGGTTCTCTATGACTTCTCCCTGGATATCCCGAAAGGCGCCAAGATCGCATTGGTAGGAGCTACAGGCAGCGGAAAAACCACAGTAGTCAATCTGCTGGATAGATTCTACGATATTGATAATGGCTGCATAACTATTGACGGAACCAGTATATATGACCTGAATCTGGAATACTTAAGGCGAAATATCGCAGTTGTTCTTCAGGATACCGTGCTCTTTACCGGTACTATCGCAGACAACATCAGATATGCCAGACCTGATGCGTCAGATGAGGAGATGATCAATGCTGCATCCTTAAGTAACTGCCGGACATTTATTGAGAGACTTCCGGATAAATATGATACCATGCTGGTGCGTGCAGGATCCAATCTGTCGCAGGGACAGAGACAGCTTCTGGCTATCGCAAGAGCTATCATCGCAGACCCTAAGATCCTGGTACTTGATGAAGCTACTTCATCTGTAGATACCAAGACAGAAAAGCAGATCCAGGATGCCATGGCCAACCTGATGAAGGACCGTACCAGTCTGATCATTGCTCACAGACTGTCAACAATCCTTGATGCCGATATGATAGTTGTAATGGATAATGGCAGGATCACCGAGACCGGTACACATGATGAACTGATGGCTGCACATGGCAGATACTATGATCTGTTCATGACACAGTTTGCAGGCGGAACTATATAATATCAAATGAGGTTGTATTGACAACATATATTTACTGATATAGTATAAATTTGTTAACAAGGTGTTCATTATAAAGGTGGTTACTATGGATAATTCAAACAATAATTCACTATCCAACAGCAATTCAACCATTCAGGATGCCCGCATGATAGTTTTCGACAGGAATCTTCGAACTGTCGGATTTACGCCGGCTTTTGCCGAACTGTTTCAGGCTCCTTACAAAGATGATACTTTTCTCAAAAGCCATGACTTTGATTTCTACGCTCCTAATATGGATGAATTAGGTGAGCTGGATAAGTTTAAAAAAGTGGCGAAAGATGGCGGGGCTTTTATAATCGATGCTTATCAGACTGTTGTTGACGAACTTAACAAAAAATTTATTGATCGTATCTGTGTTTACAGCGTAAACGGCATGGTATATACCCTGCACATTGATACTTCGGAGATCTGGACCGGTGGTCACCTGTATATGACTGATATGATCAAATACTGTGAAGACTTGCAGAGAGAACTGATTTCGGCTACATTGAAAAACCGTAGTATGGATGTTCACAGAAGTGCATTACTTGCCAATATCGATCATGTTGTTTTGCCTCTACTATATCTTCTTCATGACTCCGGTCTGGATGCCAGACAGTCAGGTATAGTTGACTCTATCATAAACAATCTGTGCACAGCCTCTGAGCAATTTCTTAATCTGGAGGACAATCAGATCGAACTGACTAAGCGTGAGCAGCAGATCTACTCTCTTGTAATGCAGGGAAAGACTACGCAGGAAATTGCTACTATGCTGACATTATCACCAAGAACCATCGATTTTCACCGGGCAAATATCAATAAAAAGAAACGAAACATTCAGATCATATGATCACAAAAAGACTGGGTCGGCATAAACGCATATACCGACCCAGTCTTTTTTAACTTATCACAGTCCCATAGCCTTTGCTATTATCTCTGTAATATCTAATACATTGTATTCTTTTCCTTCTCTCTTTGCCGCACCAGTCAGAGACCATTTACAGAATGAGCATGCGGTAACAACAGTTGAAGCGCCAGTCTCATCTGTAACCTCCAGCCTGTTCTTTCCAGCAAGAGCTGTGCTCTCAGGCTGCTCTACCGGGTAATGGCCGCAGCACATGGTATACATGCCATTGCCCTGCATTTCCTTAAGCTCTACCCCAGGGATTGCTCTAAGGACTTTTCTGGGCTCCTCTGTGATCTTAGCAGCACGTGCAAGCTGGCAAGGATCCTGATAGGTTATAGTCTCATTGATCGGCTGACTCAGAACGATCTTCCCAGCATCAAGCAGCTGAGACAGGCATTCTGCAGAATGAACTACCTCAAATCCAAGATCTCCTACTACCTGCGGATAATCGATCTTCAGAGTTCTGTAGCAGTCTGCGCATGTGCATACTACTGTCTTGGCTCCGGACTTGCGGATAGCCTCAACATTGTGGTTTACATGATCCTTGTAAAGGTCAACGCAGCCAGCATTCAGAAGCTGAGGACCACCACAGCACCACTCTTCTTCACCAAGGATATTGAATGGGATTCCTGCCTTGTCAAGTATCTTAACAAAGCTCTGAGCAATCTCCTTGTTCCTGAAACTGCCGACGCATCCAACGAAGAACAGAAGGTCAGCGCCTTCGGTAGGATTGATCCCTTCCGGAAGCCAGTCGGCTTTCTTAGCCTGGTCAAGGCCAAATCTATTATGAGCCTTTTTGATCGGCTCAACAACCTTCTTATAGCTGTCAGGAAGTTCGCATCCCATTGCAACGAAGTCGGCTCTTGCTGCCTTAACAACCTCTGTACTCTTTACGGCTTCACCAATGTCCTTGCCAAGGAAGGTATGTATCCAGTGGAATACTTCGCCGCAGTTTGTCTCGCAATGGCCGCACAGTGCACACTGATAATATGCATCAACAACGTCCTGAGTTACTTCAAGCTTTCCTTCAAGGATAGCTCTTCCCATAGCGTTCATGCCATTTGCAGAATATGTCAGCATTTCTCTGTTCTCATGCATCGGGCAGATCTTGATGGGCATATATTCACTAAAAATCGGGTTTGGTCTGAACGGGTCAACCGGCCCCTTAACGCACTGACCGCAGTTAGAGCAGTTAATGCATTCTCTCTCAAATTTTTTCAGATTCTCACAAGCCATTATTCATTCCTCCCTGCAAACGGTATAATCTTCGAGTTCATAATGATCTTCGGATCTACTGCGTCCTTAACTCTTCTGCGCAGCTGTTAATAACCAGGCTTAAGCGGGTCAAGGTTATAAGCTGTAGCGCTTGGAACTGACATACCAGGTGCTGAGTTCCAGATTGAGAACCAGTTATCGGAAATCTCTTTCCATGCTTCATTCATTACATCGGTCTGGTCAGGCTCCCTGTATGCAACGATCGGGAATGAGCAGCCAACGCCCTTCATGAACCATCCGAAGATACCATTCTTGGTAAGGCCTCTGGAGTTCAGGGAATCCTTGAAGTTGTGATACAGTCCCGGATATGCCTCAAGTGAATGCCAGTAGGAATCGATGAATACAAGGTGTCCTGCGCCATACTGCTTATAGATATATGCATTAAGAGCACCGCCCCAAGTAACAAGCTGGCCCATCATAGGTCCCATATCAAGGCCGCCGGTTTCTTTTGCAATTGCTCTGGTGACTTCAATCTTACGCTCAACCTCAGCCTCACTGTTGCCGCTGATAGTCATTGAGATAAGATGAGGAACCGGCAGTTCAAGACCAACCATAGCTCCAACGCCATCATCATTTATATCGATATTTTTCGGAATATCTTCACGGAACAGTTTATTGCAGGCACGGATCATATTTTCGATATTCTCATCTGTATATCCCAGAGTAATAAAGCCTTCATGCTTGGGCTTAGGGAATATCCTGCAGCTTACTTCTGTGATAACGCCCATAGATCCTCTGGCACCTACGAAAATACCGGTAAGGTCGCATGCATGTGTGTAACGTGCGATAGGATCGCAGTTTACAAGGCTGTTAACACCGGTTCTTACAACTTCGCCTGTCGGAAGAACTGCCTCAACACCTGTTACACTCTCTGAGAAATATCCATACTGAGCGCAGTTGGAGCCGATACCTACGGTATTTACCCATGCACCTATGGAAGCAACAGGTCCGAACATCGGACGGCCTGCAAGCTCG
>JAZUNG010000072.1:0-21544 GCA_045604025.1 Lachnospiraceae bacterium
ACTAAGGCACTGCTTGAGGCGGTTCCGGCCCCCAGGCTGACCGGTAAGGGACACAGGGAGATCATCAGAGGAGAGGTTACATCTCCTATCAATCCGCCGAAGGGCTGCAGATTTGCATCCAGATGTCCATATGCATCTGCAGAATGTGCAGAACCCCAGCCGCTGGTGGAATATGCTGAAGGGCATTTCGTCGCCTGCTGCAAGGCGTCGGCCATATAGAAACAGAAACTAAACTTTTCAACAATCTATCTTTAAGGAGGAAAGGAAGAAATGAAAAGAAACATTATCAAAATGATCGCTCTGTTTGCAGCTCTGGCTCTTACAGTAGCATCACTTGCAGCCTGCGGCAGCAATGGAGGCAACACACCTGCAACCAATGCAGAGACCAATTCTCAGACGCCTGCATCTGCTGACAACGCTGCAACCAAGTCTACAGAGGCACCTTCTCAGGCTGAGATCGAGGCAAAGGGTGAGACTACTATCGTCACCACTGCCATAGCTGACCCGGGCGGATTCGATATCTTCCAGTCAACAGCTATGAACAACGAGTATGGTATCTATGAAGGACTGATGACCAGAACTTATGATGGTTATGGCCCCGGTATCATTTCCGAGTATGAGATCGCTGAAGATGGCATGTCCATGGATTTCACTATCGATGATGATATCTTTACCGTAGACGGACATCAGATCAAAGTAGAAGACGTTCTGTGGTGCATCGAGATGCATCAGGGATCAAACCAGTCTTCCAACGCTGCGATCTTCGATATCGCCAACAGCAAGGTTGTTGACGATACTCACGGAGTACTTGCATTTTCCCAGAAGTTCTATCCTTTCATGCTGAACAATTTCTGGCATCTGAGCGTTACCTCCAAAGAGGGATATGAGAGTTCGGAAGACCATTACTATCACACAGCTGCCGGAAGCTCAGGACCTTACAAGGTTGTAGGTTATGACGAGGGCGTTGAAGTCAGACTGACCAAGAACGAGAACTACAGAGGCGGATACGGAACACAGAACGTTGACAACATCATCGTCAAGATCGTTCCTGAAGCTTCTCAGAGACTGATCATGCTGGAAAGCGGTGAGATCGATGTTATGGTATCTCCTAATGCTACAGATGCTGATTATATCCAGGGTCTCGACGGCATTGAGTTCGCAAATGAGCGTTCATCCATGTCATACTATGTAGCATTCAATGCTGTTCAGGAATCACCTCTTCTGAACAACGATGTACGTAAGGCTATCTGCTATGCTATGAACAATGAAGATATCGTATCTGCAGCTTACAAGGGACTGAGATTCCCTGCCATCAGCGCAGTTGCACCTCAGGTTCAGGAGTACAGCGAAGCCATCGTAGAAGCTTCCAAGACCAATATCTACAGCTACAATCTGGACAAGGCCAAAGAGCTGATGAAGCAGGCCGGATATGAGAACGGATTCTCGATCACTCTGTCTTATGATACTTCTCAGTTCGGTATGGACGTAATGTCTCAGGTAATCCAGGGCGAACTGAAGGATATCAACATCGACGTTACTCTGGTTCCCTGCGATGGTCCTACTCTGAAGTCTCTGTCAAAGGGTACTGACGGATGGGATATGCTGATGGACAGATGCAAACTGCAGGATTCAGTTCTGTTCCCCTGGAACGACAAGTCCAACCAGAACAGACAGTCTATCGGCGGATGGTATGATGAAGAGTTCCAGAAGCTCCTTGAAGAGCAGCTGTATGAGCTGGATCCCGAAGTCATCCTTCATATGAACGACATCTATGAGGACCTTGCATGGCATTATCATCTGTGCTACAATACAGCTCAGTTCGCATATCGTACAGGAATCCTTGACTTCCGTACAAGAGGAGACAACCAGCTCTCACCTGGTGACTGGACATACGATTATGAGAATGCTGACTGGCTGTATGACTAATTGCTGAAACGGAGATTTGTTTGAACAGATCGCTCCAGACATCTGTATAACTGATTCACCTTCCGGAAGGATGCTTCCGGAAGGTGTTTTGCAAATCTGAAGAAGAATGGTGGATTATGGAAGAAAGAAGAAAACCAGATTTTATCACTGAGATCCAGACACATGATCTGGGAAATGGCATTATCAATATCGCTTCACCCCCGATGAAGTTTCAGGAATATCTGGTCATCGGAAAAGTGAAGGCCATGCTGATCGATACCGGATTCGGCATGTTTTCCATGAAGGAAGTAGTGGAGAAACTGACAGATCTGCCGATAATACTGGTAAATACGCATGGCCATCCTGACCATGTAGGCGGAAATGTGGAATTTGGAGCACCTTACCTGCATCCGGAAGACAACGAGCTGTATTCACATGCGTCCACTCATGATGAGCGCATGGAGGAAGCCTTGGGATGGAAGTTCTGGCCTGGCGAGATGGTGCTGCAGCCGGACCCTCTGGGACCTGTTTCCATGCAGGACGGTGATGTGTTCGACCTGGGAGAACGTAAGCTGGAGGTCATACTGACACCCGGACATACAAGGGGAAGCGTATGTCTGTTCGACCGGAACACAGGATATCTGTTCAGCGGCGATACCGTGCAGAACACTCCTGCGGCTCTGATCGAGAGGTATGCATCACCTGTATCGGTATATCTTGAGAGCCTTAAGAAGCTGAAGAAGTACCCGATCAAGGCTATCTGCCCGGGACACAGAGAGAATCTGATAGAGCCTGATGTGATAGACAGAAAGATAGCCTGCGCAGAATATATTCTGGCTGGTCATACAGGGGAGCTGAAGCAAACCCGAGCCGGTGAAGCATATTCTGTGACACTGGATGGCGCTACTATCGATTTTATACCGAAGAATAACTGCTGAACATGAACTTTGTTGTTAATATTTT
This sequence comes from Lachnospiraceae bacterium, assembly GCA_045604025.1. GTDB lineage: Bacteria > Bacillota > Clostridia > Lachnospirales > Lachnospiraceae > RGIG5612. Next base: position 2,869 of record JAZUNG010000072.1, read on the forward strand.
TAAAACGATCATAGCCGGAGTAACTGCAGCTGTATTTGCCGCATTTGCCGTGATATTCTTCCTGATGAGATTCTGGATCGTGGGAGGGATATTTGTGGCGCTCCTGGCAGTGTACCTGGTCCTGGCGATCAGATACAGCAATGTGATCCATGTGGATGCTGAGCGTGTATACAGAGTGTTCCCGGCGGGAGGACCGTCACTGGCCTGGTCAGAGATCCGGGACGTAGGCGTGGTAGGACTGACGGTACTCGGGAAGGAAAACAGAAGATATACCGGCGCCAGGTTCATATATTTCTCGGACAGAAAACTGGATGATGAGGAACTGTTTGATATGTGCCTCAAATGGCCCCCTGAAGGTATCATGTATATCAGGTTTTCCCACAAGAGGATCGCATATATCCAGAGATTCTGGGCAGATGAGATCACGATGTACAATACCGGGAACCTGACGTTCTGAGCAGATGAGATCATGATGTATAACACCAGAAATGGGATGTTCTTAAGAAAATGGTTAATGGTGTATCATTATAAGCAGTAAGTTGTTGTATTGTATGAAAGACATGGGAGGATGAAATGAGTTATTTGTATGTCAGCGGATGGCTGAGAGGACCGGGGAAAGGCGGTCTGGGCAGATTTGAGTTTAATGAGGAGAGCGGAGAACTGACATTTCTGGAACATTTTGGTGATGGGCTGTCATGCGGAGCCAGCTTCCTGAACAAAGAGAAGGGCGTTCTGTACGTACTGGTCAACAATGCGCAGAACGTAGGTCTCAGGCTTCCGAGCGGCGGCGCGATCTATGAGTTCCACCTGGATCCGGAGACAGGCGCTCTGGGAGAGCCCAGGATCGTACCTGTATATGTTTCTAATCCGTGCAATCTGAGCATTGATAAGAGCGGGAAGTTCCTGGTCATGGCAGGACATGGCAGCAGAAACTTTGTATCCAAGGTTGTGAAGGGTGATGACGGTGAATATCATCCGGCCATTATCTGCGATGATGTGCCTGTGATGCTGTTCTCGCTGGATGAGGATGGCTCTATAGGAAAGATCCTGGATGTGGTCTATCATGAAGGCTGCGGACCGCTGGCCAAACAGCAGACCGCTCATCCGCACTGTGCCATGCAGTCGCCGCTGGGAGATTTCTTCGTGGTATGCGACAAGGGTATCGACGGTTTCTTCTCCTACAGTATCGACAGGGAGGCCGGAAAACTGGTACGGAACGGTGAGCCTATCTTCACTGATACAGCTGCATGCCCGAGATATGCCGCATTTCATCCGACGCTGAAATATGTATATCATAACAGTGAGACATCATCAGATGTATATTCGTATAGTTATGACGAGGATGGTGTGCTGACACCCGTGAGTGTGGCTTCAGGAGCGCGCTTCCCCGGTGAGGAAGCAATTACTGCCGGGCAGGGCAGACCTGACTGGGGCAAGAACGGTCCGACCACAGAGGGACAGGGTCTGGATATACATCCTTCAGGAAAGTATATGTACAACGTTACAAACGGTACAAACACTGTAGATGTGTTCGCTCTAGGAGATGACGGTTCCATGGAGCTGATCCAGAGTGTGCAGGCAGGCGGTGCGTGGCCGCGCGGTCAGCTGATCACTCCGGACGGAAGGTTCCTGCTGCTTTCATGCTCAGGAGCCAGCAAGATATTCGTTTACAGCATCCAGGATGACGGTACACTGGTGCCATCCGGACATGAGGCGGATTTCGAGAACGCCGAGTGTATGTCACTTCTGTAATGAGGTCTATGTTTTATCTGAATAAAGTCTGAGATCACTGCTCACATTTCCGGGTACGGGATGTGAGCAGTTTGTATTGCAGGGAGCTAAGTGCATTTATGCGAGCTGTTCGCTGTCGGCCAATCTGGAATATCTGGCGGATGAAATCTCCGCTTTGAAATTTTTCTGTAAAGATCAGTGCAATTAAATAATACAAATCCTCAGAAACCATGTACAATAATAATGGAAAACTGAGCGCAGCAGCATATAGAGACGGCAGATGATCTGAGATGATCGTGGCTGAACAAGATGGTCTTAAGGCTGCTGTAGCACATATTTGAACTGAATCAGGAGGTTTATGATGAAACAGGCACTTATGACTGAACCCGGAAATATTATATTTCAGGATGTTCCGATCCCTGAGATGGGGCCGGATGATATTCTGATCAAATTGGAGAAGATCGGTGTGTGCGGATCTGACATACACGTATGGCATGGCAAGCACCCCTACACCTCGTACCCGGTAGTGCAGGGCCACGAGATTGCTGCTACTGTGGTGGATATGGGAGCAAATGTGACCGGATTTGCCAAGGGTGATCTGGTCACCGTGATGCCGCAGGTTGTCTGCGGAAAATGCTATCCCTGCACACATGGTCTCTATAATGACTGCGAGGAACTCAAAGTCCGAGGATTCCAGACAACCGGCATGGCCAGCGAGTATTTCGTGGCACCAGCATCCTGGTCTATCAAACTCCCTGAAGGCATGAGCTATGAGCATGCGGCTATGATCGAGCCGCTGGCCTGCGGAGTACACGCAGCCCGCAGGGCAGGAGACATCGCAGGAAAGAAGATCGCTGTCATGGGCGGCGGCACTATAGGCAACCTGACCGGTCAGGCGCTGAAAGCCATGGGTGCAGAGCGGGTTATAGTATCCGAGGTCAGCGCATGCAGGCTGGATATCGCCAGAGCGTGCGGACTGACGGTGAATAACCCCATGGAGACCCCGCTCGAGAATGCCATTCTGGAAGAGTTCGGACCGGACCGCGCTGATGTGATATTTGAGTGCATAGGAAACGGCCAGACATTGAACCATGCCATCGAGATCGCGCGCAAGGGCAGCACCGTCATCGTTATGGGAGTCGTGGCAGATCCATGGCCCGTGAATATGGGATTTGTCCAGGATCATGAGCTGAACGTGCTGGGCACCGCCATGTACCGCTCTGAGGACTGGGACATCGCGATCGACCTGGTAAACAGAGGACTCATCAACCTGAATCCGCTGGTCACACACCATGTACCATTTGACCATTACGCCGATGCTTATCGCCTGATCGAAGAACAGAAAGATAAGGCGATGAAGGTCATTATTGATATGGACTGAAGATACTTGCAGGATGACTGACGAATAATAAAAGCATTTTTGGAGGAACACATGGATACATTAACAAACATTTTTTCAAGGAAATCTATCAGACGTTTTGAAGACAGACCTATCAGCCAGGAGGATCTGCACACGATCCTTGAGGCTGCCATGAGTGGTCCGAGCTGCGCAGATACTAAGGACTGGCAGTTTATCGTAGTGGATGATAAAGAGTTTCTGGCCAAGATGGCAGACTGCAACGGCAGACCCGCTCAGCTGCTGAAGGAAGCCCCCTGTGCTATCCTGATCTGCGGCGATCTGGACAAGGCATTTCCGGGCGGACCCGAGTACTGGGTCATTGATGGAGCAATTGCGGGCCAGAACATTACCCTGGCTGCCAGAGCACTGGGAATCGGCAGCGTATGGCTGGGAACATGGCCTCAGATGAACAGAGTAGAGGGTCAGAAGGAACTCTTCGGCCTGCCTGACAGCATCGTGGCTCATTCCATCATCGCCCTTGGCTACAGCGCAGAGACCGCAAAGACTGCAAAGAGAGAGCATTACAACGAGGAAGTAGTCCACTACAATCAGTGGTAGGATATTTTGGTTGATCTGGTCAGAAATTGCGTTCGTGCGAAATAATTTACAGTAATCTGGCCAGAATCTGCGTTCGTGCGAAGAAAATGATACATAAAAGTTCGCACAGGCGTAGATTCTGGGCAGAACAACACTCAAAAGTTTGCACAGGCGCAGATTCTGGACAGACTGAATTATATAAAGAGCTGCTGGATAGAAGCGGCATTCAGACGGTGATCCTATGACACAGGCTCAGACGGCAGATAAGGATACGGTCAGACGCGAAACCCTGATGATATTCAAGGGTTTTATTCCGCTGCTGATAGCGGTCATGCTGCAGCAATTCCTGGGGCTGTTCGTCAATCTGCTGGACAACTTCATGCTGGGGCAGTACAGCGAGAGCGCGATGAGCGGTGCGTCCATCGTCAACCAGATCCAGGGAATAGTATCGAACCTGATCTTTGCTTCCGGAAGCGGAGTGGCCATGCTGGGATCGCAGTACTGGGGCAAGGGCGAGCGCGAGCCCATCAAACGGATCTTCTCTGATGGTCTGAAAACGTCATTTGCCATCGGAGTAACGTTTACGCTGGTGACATTTCTGTTCCCAACCCAGCTGCTCGGGCTCCTCACAACAGATGAGGTGATCCTGGCAGAGGCGTACAAATACATCCGTATCATCTGCTGGACCTACGCGATCCAGTCGATATCGTCGGTACTGATGATATCGCTGCAGAGTGTGGAGACGGCGTTTGTCGGGACTATCATGTCAGGCAGCACGATCGTGATCAACTTCTGCCTGAACTTCATCCTGATATTCGGACGGTTCGGAGCGCCGGAGCTGGGAATCCGAGGCGCGGCATACGCGACCCTGACCAGCCGTATTGTTGAGCTGATCATTGTACTGTCGTATCTGTTCTTCAGGGATAAGAAACTGAAGATAAGGCCGAGGGAGCTGGTGCGTCTGAAGACCGGGTATTACCGTGACTATATCAAAGTAGCACTGCCTATACTGATCGCGGGCGGCAACTACGGTCTGGGTCTGGCGGTGCAGACAGCCATCCTGGGGCATCTGAGCGCTGAAGCGATCGGGGCCAGCAGCATAGCAGTAACGGTTTCACAGATATTCCTGGTGTTCAGTTATTCGTCTGCCAATGCGACAGGGGTGGTCATGGGCAAGGTGGTCGGAGCGGACAGACGGGAGATCATCCGCCCGCTGACGCGTCTGTTCCAGGTATTCCTCATGGTTTTCGGGATTGTTATGGGAGGAATAATGATGCTCCTGCGCGACCCGATCATTTCGCTGTATTCGATCAGCGACGCAACGCGCGAACTGACTCGGGCGTTCTTCCTGGTCATGAGTATATCGATCATCGGCTCGACCTATGAATATCCGCTGATGGGCGGTATCATAGCAGGCGGAGGCAATACCAGATATCAGACGATCATAGACACGACGTTCATGTGGCTGTTCGTGATCCCGATGTCGGCGCTGTCGGCATTCGTGTTCAAATGGCCGCCGGTCGTAACATTTATCTGCCTCAAGGCGGACCAGGTGCTGAAGGGCATCCCGAACGGCATTTACTGCAACACATATAAGTGGGTGCGCAACCGCACGAGATAATGTGAGGAGTCTGGCGGTCCCGGCTTTCCGGATGAGATGATGTAAAGTGTCTGGCGGTCCCGGCTTTCCGGACGAGATGACGTGAAGTGTCTGGCGGTCTCGGTTATATGAGATATAACGGACGTGCAGGACGCTGTAAATATAGAGCAGTATAGTATTTGAATTATCTGCTGTTTAATGATAAAATATCAGCAAAGTATGCACTTAGTTAACTGATCAACACAGATCGACCAGAACAGTTAAGGAGAAAGGTATGAATTATAAGGATTTTAAAGGAGAAAAGCTGTCTGCTCTTGGATTCGGCTGCATGAGACTGCCTGTCCTTCCCGGAGAAGAAGGAAAACGTGACGGCAAGGTTGACATGGCGCAGACAGAGGCTATGTTTGACTATGCTATCAAGAGCGGTGTTAATTATTTCGATACAGCTTGGATGTATCATGGCGGAAAATCAGAGATCATTGTTGGTGAGATCCTGAAGAATTATCCAAGGGACAGCTACAATCTGGCAACTAAGTTTCCGGGATTTGAAAAGGATCTGGTAGCTAATCCGAAGCAGGTTTTTGAAAAGCAGCTGGAGAAGACGCAAGCTGACTTTTTCGATTTCTATCTGTTCCACAATGTCAGCGATATGACATTCGGACACTTTACAAATGATGAGTACAAGATAGTGGATTACATCCTCGAGCAGAAGAAGGAAGGACGTATCAGACATCTGGGATTCTCCTGCCATGCAGATCTTGAGACTATGCAGAAGTTCTGGGATTACTGCGATGGTCAGCTGGAGTTCTGCCAGATACAGCTGAATTATCTGGATTGGACATATCAGCAGGCCAAAGAGAAGGTCGAGCTGATCGACAGCTGGGGCATCCCCGTATGGGTTATGGAGCCCGTACGCGGCGGCAAACTGGCTGAGCTTCCGGAGGAGATGGCTGCCAAGCTTCGTGCTGTTCGTCCGGATGAGAGCATCCCCGGATGGGCATTCAGATTCATCCAGAGCATTCCTCAGGTCACCATGACCCTGTCCGGCATGTCTAACATGGAGCAGGTTAAAGAGAATATCGCAACATTCAGCGAGGGGGAGCCTCTGAATGAGAGCGAGCGCGAGGTGCTTCTGACCGCAGTTCAGGAAATGCTTGCAATGTATACCGTGCCCTGCACTGCATGCAGATATTGTACAAGCCATTGCCCGATGGAACTGGATATCCCTGAGCTGCTGAAGATTTATAACGGATGCATGGTTTCTGGCAAGGGTACATTCCAGAAGACTATGGAGACTCATCGCATCAGCGACAGCCAGCAGCCTTCCAACTGTATCGGATGCGGCGGATGTGCAAGCGTATGTCCTCAGCAGATTCAGATTCCGGATATTATGAGAGCATTTGCGGACGGTCTGGCAGGCTGATATTTATCGGTAGCTGGACTGAGGATTAATTGCAGCTGGAATTGCAGGCTGATATTTATCGGCAGCTGGGCTGAGGCTTAATTGCGTGTGGACTAGCAGGGATCTAATTGCAGGAGGCCTCGCAGGCTGACAACAGGCGGATAACAGTATTATAAATGACACTCGGGGAGCGTGAGGCAAGTGGATACGAACCGGAACGCTCCCCGGATAATGAAAAGGAACAGAAGTAACGGATGGCAGCAATAAGCAGCACAAAGAGAAAAGGGACGATAGATTTTACGAGCGGACCGATAATGAAGCAGATAATATTATTTGGTCTTCCTATTTTGCTGGGAAGCATTTTCCAGCAACTGTACAATATCGTGGACAGCATCGTGGTAGGCAATTATGTTGGCACCGACGCTCTGGCTGCTGTCGGCAGTGCTTCGACTATCGCCATGTGCCTGATCAGTGTTGCGACTGGTCTGTCCATGGGTGCGAGCGTGATGATCGCGCAGCTCCTGGGCGCCCGAAGAAATGACGATATCCGTAAGGCATTGTCTACGTCGATGATATTCTCGCTGTCGGTGGCAGTGGTGATCACTATAGTCGGCGTGGCGTTGGCAGATCCGATCATGCACTGGGTGCGTGTGCCGGAAGAACTGATCGCGGACTCTAATATGTATCTGCGCATATATGTCGGCGGTACAGTGTTCCTGATGATGTACAACTATTTTTCAGCTATGCTGAGGGCACTTGGAGACAGCCGTACTCCGCTCATCTTCCTGATCATTGCGTCGGTCCTCAATATCGGCGGCGACCTGTTCTTCGTGCTGGTTCTGGATATGGGAGTGGCAGGCGTGGCTATCGCGACGGTTGCAGCCCAGGCTATATCTGTCATCCTGTGTGCTATCCACTGCGCAAGGAAGGTGGAGCACTTCCAGTTTAAGAAAGGTGAGTTCAGGTTTTACCGGGAACTGTTCCGCGATATAGTGCGCCTGAGTGTGCCCAGCGCGCTGCAGTTCGGTATTTCGAGTCTGGGATTTGTCATGGTGCAGGGTCTGATCAACAGTTATGGCACCAGCTATATGGCAGCTTATACTGCAACACATAAACTGGAGGGTCTGTGTCATCTGCCTATGGAGAGTTTCGCCGGATCGCTGGGCGTGTTCGTAGGACAGAATATCGGCGCGGGGAATCTCCCCCGTGTCCGCCAGGGTCTCAGACGCGTGCTGGTAGTACTGGCATCCATCTGCGCGGTGATCTCCGTATGTATATATATCTTCGGGCCGCAGCTGATCATGCTGTTTACAGGCAAGGAGGCGACCGAAGTTATAGAGATTGGCGCGAAGTTCATGCGTATCTGGGCGCCGGCCACATTTATCTTCGCCATTTATATGAGCTTCTCCAGCGTGCTGCGAGGCTCGGGCGATTCCGTGTTTGTCATGATCGCGTCGTTTACTGACCTGGGTCTGCGTACCATCATGGCGTATGTGTTCGCACTGGCGGTAGGTCTGGGCTATTATGGTGTGGCGTATGCAGTCATATGCGGCTGGGTTGGCTCATTCCTCGTCTCATTTGTGCGCTACCTGCAGGGTGGCTGGAAACGCAAAGCAGTCGCCGGAGTCGGCAAGCAATTGAATGATGATGGTGCCGCTGATAGAACGAGTGAAGAGACTGATATTGAGGCATATTCTGAAAGCAGTGTTTCGGAAGAGCCGTAAGTTTTATTTTCAGAATGATCATTACCTCCCTTACTGCAAGGTCAGTCAGGAAGGTTTTTTGTTGCCTGCGAGTTGCAGCTCTGTATATCTGGAACAGATAGAATCGTAAAGTGACTTGGTTTTCTCCTGAAAATAATAGAATCATAAAGTGACATGGTTTTCATATAAAAAATAGAACCGTAAAGTAAAATGCTGTCTCCTGGATAAGACAGAACCGCTAAAGTGACCCCAGACAGGGCTTGAATAGAAAAAACTGCAATTTAGGCCCTGATTTTTCTTCTCTGATTAGCTCCAGACAGGGCCTGAATAATAAAAACTGTAATTTAGGCCCTGTTGACTACAATTAATATGTTAAAAAAACAGGGCTCAAATTGAGAAAACAACAATTTAAGCCCTGGTAATGTATTTTACAAAACCATTGTAAATCAAAATGATCTGATGGGTTTTATAGCAATTGCAGCATTCCCAAACAAAATGCATCCAACAAAACGCATTGATGACAGGAGGAGTATGAGTTGAAAGAAAATCGGGCAGTGGGTAAAATAAACTACTGATAACACATGTCTGAAGTGATACATTGCGGAAGATGATGCATAGCTCTGCAGATGTGTAGGTAAACAATTCGTGAGTGTAAAAAGACGCATAGAAGTAGATCTTTAATGGGCTGCTGATGGCCCATAATAGTGAAACGAAGGGACAACTAATGCAGATTATGAATAAAAAAGAACGTGTAAAGGCAGCGATAGCAGGGCAGCAGGTGGACTGTGTGCCTGCTGGTTTTTCGATACATTTTCCGAGGGAAGTGGCATTTGGGGATGCGGCTGTCAAGGCGCACCTGGATTTCTACCGGGAGACCGGTGTGGACATGCTCAAAGTCATGAATGAGAATCTGATCCCACTGATCGGGGAGATGAATTCAGCCAAAGACTGGCTGAAGCTTCCGTCATACGACAGGCATGCGCAGTTCATGCGCGGCGAGCTCGACCTGATACGGAGACTGCGGGACGCTGAACCGGACGCTTATCTGCTGGCAACGGTTCATGGCATCTGTGCGAGCACCATCCATCCGCTGGAGGCGAATTACGGATATGAGCCCGTACGCGAGCTCATGGTCAGCCAGCTGCGTGACCCTGCATCCAGGCAGTATATAATAGATGCCGAGAGGCGCATCTTTGATGCGCTGTGCGATCTGGTGCAGGCAGCAGTCGAAGAGGGGTGTGATGGAATCTATTATGCGGCACTCGGGGCAGAGAGGCATTACTATACGGATGAGGAATTCGCAGAGGCGATCAGACCGTTTGATCTGGAGATCATGAAGGCCGCACGGGAGGCAGGAGGCGACGTATTCCTGCATATGTGCAAGCATAACCTGAACATGGAGCGCTACCAGGGCTACGCGGATTATTGCGACGTGGCCAACTGGGGAGTTTACGAGGCACCGATGTCTCTGGAAGACGGCAGGAAACTGTTTCCGCATCAGGCTATCATGGGTGGACTCGCCAATCACGGCGGTGCTCTAACCGAAGGCAGTGAAGATGATATCAGAGCTGAAGTCAGACGGATCATAAATGACTTTGGCAGAGAGGGCTTCATATTGGGAGCTGACTGCACACTCCCGACCGGCATAGACATGTGGAGACTACGCGCAGCGGTTGATGCAGCGCACGAAGCGTAGAGATATGCAACTGCGGGCAGCAGTGGATGCCGCCCACGAAGTATAAAAAAGGCAGAGTGGCAACTAGCTACAAATATACATTGCTTGAAGCGACAGACAATGAGCTGCACCGGAATGACGCGGCAGAGTATAACAACGGAGGAGAGACATGACCTGGACATATTCGAGAAAAGTAAAATACTATGAGACCGACCGGATGGGAGTGGTGCACCATTCCAACTATCTGCGTTTCCTGGAGGATGCCAGAACTGAGTGGGTTGACGCAAATGTGGTCACCTACAGCGAGCTGGAGAAGAAGGGCGTGATCATTCCGTTCGTCGAGTCGTACGGCAAGTTTGAGTCATTCCTGAGATTTGATGATCCGTTCACGGTGTCGATAAGGCTGATCCGACACACCGGCGTCAAGTTCACGTTCGGCTATCAGATCCACAACGACAACACTGGCGAGCTGTGCTACAGGGGCACGACCACCCACTACTACGCAGCTGACGGAGAGTACAGGCCTATCTCTATGAAACGCAAGTTCCCGGAAATATATGAGAAGATGGAGTCACTGGTCGAGCCGGACTTTGACAAGAGGTCGGAGCCGTTCAGAGTATAGGAGGTTTACATGAACAATAACGAAGTATTTTACTGCCCGGGATGCAAGAGCGCCTGCAAGGAGGGCGAGCTCACCTGCAGTGTGGGCGCTACATTTTACAGGCAGTTCAAGGAGGGCAAGGCGCATGAGGCGGCCGAGGCTGATATAGCTGGAGTAAACCGTCAGATCGGATATGTGAAGCCACTCAGTCCTGTAGATATCGACAGAGTCGGATTTAATCCATTTACCAGGTTCAGGTGGAACTGGGCACTGGTCAGTGCGGGCGACGAAGCAAAGAGCAACACCATGACCATCAGAGCCGGAGCGACCGGTGTTTATTTCGGAAAAGACAGCGTATTCGCGTTCATCAGGGACAGCAGATATACGAAGGAATTCCTGGACAGCCATGAGATGTTCTCACTGGCGTTTCTTCCGGAAAAATACAGGGAGTCGATGGAATTTGTCGGCAAATACTCCGGCCGCGACATGGACAACAAGTGGGAGAAGGCGGCACTGACCCCTGTATACACAGATGGAACAGTCTACCCGAAGGAAGCCTACCAGGTATTCATCTGCAGGAAGATGGCAGCCATCCCGCTGACAGAAAATATGTTCACCATTCCTGAGATCATGGAGAAATGGTACGCGGACGGCGACATGCACACCATGTATATCGGAGAAATTGTGAAAGTACTGGGATAAAAATGGTACGCCGATGGCGACATGCACACCATGTATATTGGAGAGATCGTGAAAGTACTTGGATGAAAGTTGAGATAAGTAAAGACTGGGATACATTTGGAAAAGAATTCGCGGAGTTTGCGGTTCACGCATTCCGCAGCTGACGGGGGGCATATGGAGTTTTCAAAGGAGTTTTTATCAAATAAGATATTCAAGATCAGTGACCTGAGTTGGGATGACTGTATCCAGCTGGGCATCCCGGGCGAAGATATTTATCCTGCGGCCAAACTGCTTCCGGACGGTTCATACGAGATCCGTATGCGCGCTCCTGAAGCCAGAGAGATCAAGCTGGTCCCATGGTTCGGAGATCCGCTTCCTGAGGGGTATGCGCCCTGGCGCGATACGCCTATCTATATGGAAAAGGATGAGGACGGTATCTTCAGTGCTGTCATGAAATGGGACGAGAGAAAGACCGGCCCCAGAAATATAGACGTGTTCATCGATGGAACATTTGTAATATGGCCGTATCTGCCCATCTACTGGTCAGGCGGCAAGCCCTGGAACTTCCTGGAGGTTCCTGACATCGCGCTCGAGTTCAGCTATATCAAGGATGTGCCGCACGGCTCTATGAGCGAGTGCTTCTATTATTCGGAGGCGACCGGGGAGACTGAGCGCTGCGTGGTCTATACACCGCCCGGTTATATGAACGGGACCGGGAGTTATCCGGTGCTTTATCTGCAGCACGGAGGGGGTGAGAACGAGACCGTGTGGGAAGCAGCCGGCAGAGTGAACTTCATCATGGACAATCTGATCGCTGAAGGCAAATGCGTACCTTTCATCATCGTCCTGAACAACAGTATCATCCGTTACCCGGACAGCCCCAAGGGTATCCACGACACCTGCTTCGAGGACTCCCTGATCGGAAGCTGCATTCCATTTATCGACAGCACGTTCCGCACGAAGACCGACAAATGGAGCCGCGCGATCGGAGGCCTGTCCATGGGCTCGATGCTGACCAATGACATCGGATTCAGGCATCCTGAACTCTTCGGCAGCATGGGGTCATTCACCAGCACCATGTATCATCCCGAGTTTCCGACCACATACGAGAGACCGTGGAGGAAGGTGATGGACAACCCGGAGCAGTTCATGAAGGACTACAAAGTGTTCTTCTGCAGCGCCACTCCGCAGGAGGACCATCTGCCGCTGTTCCTGAAGGATGCTGAGATCATGCGTGAGGCGGGCATCGAAGGAAAGATGCCGGGCTACAGGAGAGTGATCCACGACGGCAGGTTCATCCGCTGGGACAGCTGGCGGATGGGGCTGGCGGAATTTGCCACAATGCTCTTCAGAGACTGATATAAATACATCAGGCCAGGCTGGTCACCTACAGGTGCCGCCTGGCTTTTTGCATACAATTGTGATTGAAAAATCTCCTCTTTAGGAGTATATTGTGACATATATCTGTTAGTTCGCTGGCAGATTACTTTTCATGGAATTGGAGCGCTAAATGAAGATCATTATTGCAGGATGTGGCATAGTTGGTACTGCACTGGCAGCGAGGCTGTCAGCAGACAAGCATGATGTCACGGTAATCGATATCAACGAGTCCAATCTCAATTACGTGCAGAATACCCACGATGTCATGGGTATTACCGGAGATGGAGCAGCACCGGATGTACTGATTGACGCTGGTGTGGCTTCTGCGCATCTGTTTATTGCGGTCACTGACTCCGATGAGGAAAACCTCCTGTCATGTCTGCTGGCCAGGAAGCTCGGCGCCAAAAATACCATAGCGCGTGTGAGGACTTCTCAGAACGCCCGTACTGCAGCTATCCTGTCCGAAGAGATGAACCTGTCCATGGTCATCAATCCCGAGATGGACGCTGCACGCGAGATCTTCAATTCACTCAAATACAAGCCTGTTGGTCAGGTTGAGTCCCTGGCCAAGGGAACTACCGAGATCATTACCACAGATGTCAGGGAAGGTTCACTGATCGTGGGTGTGCCCTTAAGAGAACTGTTCAGTGTGACAGGCACTAGGATCCTGGTGTGCGGACTGAAGAGGGGAGAGGAAGTATTCATCCCTGCTGCTGACACTGTGATCCAGGCTGGGGACACCCTGTCATTCGCAGCTACGACCAGGAATGCTCTGCAGTTCTTCAAGAAGCTGAATTACAACACTGACTGGATGCACAATATGGTCATCATCGGAGGCAGCAAGCTGGGCGTTTTCCTGGCGAGGATGGTCCTCGAGACTGGTGTACCTGTCAAGATCATTGACAATGATCCCGACAGATGTAAGCAGCTCCTCAATCTGGTGCCCGAAGCTGAGGTGATCCTGGGCGACGGAACTGATACTGACGTACTGGAGGAGGAGGGCATCCTCGATAGTTCAGTCGTGATCGCATCGACAGAGGACGATTCCACCAATACCATGATGGCCATGTATCTGACGCGTATGGCGCCGGATACCAAGGTAGTCATCAAGATCAAGAAGTCGGATTTCGAAGATATGCTGTTCAATCTGAACATCGGCAGCATCTACAATCCGAAGTACATCACTATTGACCGCATCGAGAAGTATGTCAAGGCCATGCAGGATTCGCTGGAAAATGAGATTGAATCCATGTGCCGCGTTATCGACGGCAAGGTAAGCATCCTGGAGTTCAATATCAGCGAGGGCATGCCGAATCTGTCCATTGAACTCAGCGATGTGAAGTTCAAAAAGGATCTGCTGATCGCGACCATTTACAGGAATGGCAGACCATTCATACCAGGAGCAAGAGACACAATTGAGGCCGGTGACATCGTCATAGTTGCAACCACGAACGAATCTATCAGCCGGTTTGCTGATATATTTGCATAAACAATATGAACAAACGACTGATCGTTAAATTTATAGGCTTGATACTGATCATTGAGGCAGCTCTCCTGCTGCTTCCGATGATCGTTGCCTTCATATATGGAGAGCCTGACTGGATCTGGTTTTTGATCACACTGGGCGGTGCCGCTGTCCTGGGTATTCCGATGTATCTGATCAGGACAGAAAAAAAGAAGCTGTATGCAACGGATGGCTTCCTGATCGTTGCGCTGGCATGGGTAGTGCTGTCTGCAGTAGCTGCAGTACCGCTCACGATATCCGGCTCTATCCCTAACTATCTGAATTCGATCTTTGAGACGGTGTCCGGATTCACCACCACCGGCGTTACTATCCTGGATGATGTGGAGGCGCTGTCATATTCCATGCAGTTCTGGAGGATATTCACCCATTGGATCGGTGGTATGGGTATCATCGTATTCATGCTGGCTATCTCGCCGGTTGCCAGCGGAGGCTCGGCTATCCATATCCTGAGGGCAGAGTCGCCGGGGCCTGTTGTGGAGAAGGTCTCACCGAAGATCGCGACCACTGCGCGCTATCTCTACCTCATATATATCGGACTGACCCTGGCTGAGGTCGGCTGCCTGATGATCTCAGGACTCGACCTGTACCATGCGCTGCTGGTTGGTTTTGGTACGATGGCGACAGGCGGTTTCTCATATATGAATGCGTCGATGGCTACCGTGACATTTGCACAGCAGACTATCATCACGGTGTTCATGATACTGGCCGGCGCGAACTTCGGTCTGTATTTCCTGTTGCTGACCGGCAAATTCAAGCCGGTATTTAAGAATGAAGAACTCAGATGGTATCTGGCTATATATATCGGACTGTGCGTGATCATCACGTTTGCAGTCTGCATCAATCACAATTTCGACAGTGTGGGTGATGCTATCCATCATGTCATGTTCATGATAGCATCGCTCATGACGACCACAGGGTATGCCAGCTGCAATGTAGATGTGTGGCCATGGTTTGCCAAGCATCTGATGCTGTTCTTTATGATAGTCGGAGCATGCTCTGGCTCAACTGCAGGTGGTATCAAGATCGTCAGGACCGATATCGGACTCAAAAGTGTCAAGAACAGTCTGCATTCCCTGATGCATCCCCGCAGTGTGAGCACTGTCCGCTACAATGGCAAAGAGGTACAGGAAGACGTGATCAGGGGAGTTCAGTTCTATCTGATCCTGTATGTGCTGTTGTTTGCTGCTTCAATGGTGGTCATCTGCCTGGATCCAAAGGGTGATTTCACTACAGCATTTTCTGCTGTTGATACAACTATAAATAACAATGGTATCGCGTTCAGCGGAGCGGCTGGATCGATGTCCGGATTTGCATGGTACTCCAAGATCATCTTCATCCTGGATATGTTGATCGGAAGGCTGGAGATATTCCCGATCATGGTGCTTCTGGGCACGATCATCATGCCGGTAAAGACTGCCAGACGCAAACTCTTCAAGAAGATCAGACATGCCGTCAGAAACTGACAGGGCAATATGGAAAAGCAGCGGGTTGGACCAAAGAAACTGACTTCATATCAGATCATCCTTCTGGCCTTTGCAGGCATCATTCTGACAGGGGCCCTGCTTCTGATGCTGCCTTTTTCATCAAAAAATGGAGCTGCTTCTTTTTCTGACGCTCTGTTTACTTCCACATCTGCAATATGTGTAACTGGTCTTGTGGTCCGTGATACAGCGTCCTCCTGGTCCGGATTCGGACAGGCACTGATCCTGCTGATGATACAGATCGGAGGCCTGGGTATAGTATCGATCGCGGCTTCATTTGCCATGCTTTCGGGAAGGAAATTCTCACTGCTGCAGCGCAGCACCATGCAGAGTGCCATATCTGCGCCTCAAATGGGAGATATCGTGAAGATGACCAGGTTTATTGTTGTTATGTCTCTGATCATCGAGCTGGCAGGCGCGATCCTGCTGATGCCGGTACTTATCCCTGCTTACGGCATGTCCGGTATCTGGATGTCATTCTTCCATGCGATCTCAGCATTCTGTAATGCAGGATTTGATATAATGGGTACCAGAACAGGCGCCTTCACATCGCTAACATCATTCGCCGGGAATATATGGGTCATCGTGGTGATCATGCTGCTGATCATTATCGGTGGTATCGGGTTCTTCACGTGGGATGATATTTTTACAAAGGGGATCCATTTCGGACGCTACCGCATGCAGAGCAAAGTGATCCTGGTGACTTCAGGACTGCTGATCCTTATACCCGCGGTGGTGTTCTTCTTCGGAGATTTCGCAGACATGCCAGTGAAGGAGCGGATCTGTCTATCCATATTCCAGGCGGTCACTCCGAGAACTGCCGGTTTCAATACGGCAGATCTGACAGCCATGACGACGGGCGGCAGAGCGATCATTATCGTGCTGATGTTGATAGGAGGTTCGCCGGGTTCAACCGCGGGCGGTATGAAGACCACGACCGCTGCTGTGCTGGTGGCCAATGTAGTAGCTGTCATCAGAAAGAGAAAAAGTGTGGAGTTCTTCGGAAGACGCATTGAGGACGGTGTGGTCAAGTCAGCTGGAGCGCTGCTGATCCTGTATCTGTTCATAGCAGTGATCGGAGCGCTGGTGATCAGTGCGCTGGAAGGAATGCCTGTGAGTGTATGCCTCTTTGAGGCTGCATCTGCTGTGGGCACTGTCGGTCTGACGCTGGGCATCACTTCGTCGCTGCATCTGGTGTCACGCCTGATACTGATATTTATGATGTTTTTCGGAAGAGTAGGAGGGCTGACGATCATATTCGCCCTTACGTCGCGTAGGAATCATGATCTTTCACAGAATCCTGTGGAAGGCATCACAGTCGGATGACAAGGAAGGTTAAGACATGAAATCGATACTACTGATAGGTCTGGGAAGATTCGGACAGGAGATAGCAGAGCAGTTCTATGATCTGGGACTTGAGGTCATGGGTGTGGAACAGAATGAGGAACGGGTCAACGAAGCGCTGCCTATGCTGACAAATGCCCAGATAGGCGATGCTACAAATCCCGCATTTCTCAAGTCACTTGGCGTGAGCAGCTATGATGTGTGCATAGTGACTATTGCACAGGATTTTCAGAGCTCTCTGGAGGTGACATCGCTGTTGAAGGAGCTTGGAGGGCAGCTGGTAGTTTCACGTTCTGACAGTGACAGGCAAACCAAGTTTCTGCTCCGAAACGGAGCTGACGAGGTGATCAATCCCGAAAAACAGGTGGCCAAATGGGCGGCCATCAAGTATTCATCGGAGCAGATCTTCGACTATATTCAGCTGGATGAGGATCATGCTATCTATGAAGTAGCGGTGCCGGATGACTGGGACGGTGTACTGGTGAAACAGCTGGAGATCCGCAAAAAATATGGGCTGAACATCCTGGCCACTAAAGACGGTAAAGATATAGATTTCAATGTAATGCCGGATACTGTAATGAAGAGAGGCACATCCATGCTGGTAATGGGCGAATATAAATCAGTGAGGAAGTGCTTCAGATTGTAGCGGAACTCCCGCGAAATGAGGCGGCTTCAGCCATTGGAACTGTCTTCGTATTCATCATTCTGAACAGATGCATCTTCATACATGGCTTCGTCTTCGGACGGAGCCTGTATTATATTGGTATGAGCTTCGGAGGCAGCTTTCTTCAGCAGTTTGTAGAGCCACTGATACACGTAGATGAGCACAGGGATCACCACGGTAGCTACGATGGATGCTGTGAAGAAGCGGTTGGTCAGTTCATTATTCATGATGGCCAGGATCAGCGTGGTGACATACATGCCTACCAGTATGACGATACCGATGATGGCCAGGATCTGTTTCATTCTTTTCATATTAATCCTCCTGCCGGGGTGCATGTATTATAACATACTTTCGACCTCGGCGCGGTTTTCTTCAGAATAACCGACGATGATCCGGGCAAAGTCCTCATCGAGGAACTGAAGGATCCGGTCAACGTCTTTCTTCTTACAGCCTGGCACGCGTATGGTGTCCTTCGGGCTGGTCACGATGACCATGGTGAAGTGCATATGGCTCTTGCGCCTCAGGTGGCTCCAGGTCGCATATTTGTAAGCCCAGACTATATTGAACAGCGGTACTACATAGATGCTGCGTTTTGCAAACGCGATCAGGTAGTGGTAGGTCGCAAAGAGATTGCCTGCGTTGATGATGCAGTCGTGGGCGAGCTCTCTATCGATGTCTCGGAAGTCTTCGTTATCCAGACCGAAGCGGTTGAGCCTGCGGCACGCTTCATGCATGGTGGGTCTGGCCAGTGTGACCAGGTTGACCACTATGTAGATCAGGGAGAGAAGAGCCACCAGTCCCATGAGGACCAGCAGGGCAATGTAAATGCCTGCATGATAGTCATAGCAGCTGATCAGCATGCCTCCGCAAATATCCATGAGGTTATCTGTCGTCCAGCCGGTGTCCTGGGCAAATCCGTCCAGGAACATGGAAAGCTGCAGGTCGTCCCTCAT
>JAZUNG010000073.1:0-3272 GCA_045604025.1 Lachnospiraceae bacterium
CTGGTATTTGTGATACTCGCTTTTGCGGTCTGTATCCTGACAGGATTTATAGACATTTCCGCGCCATCCATCTCGCTTGAGGGGCCATATATCTGGGTGCTTCAGTCCATGCCGGTCACTGCCGGGCAGGTACTTAAGGCCAAGTTCAAAATGGCTGCGATCATTACTGGCATACCGACAGTTATATGTATGGTGGTTGTAGAGGCCGTTCTGGGAGCAAGGATATCAGTGATCATCCTGTCAGCCCTTCTGGCAGCTGTCTATGTGGTATTTACAGTTCTGATCGGACTGAGGCTGGACCTCGGGCGTCCGTATATGGACTGGACCAATGAGATGCAGCCTGTCAAACAGAACATGTCCGTACTGTTTACCATGCTGATCGGAATGTTCTGTCCGATCGTACCGGGAGGTCTGTATCTGCTTGCCGGAATGTTTATCGGACCTGAAGTATATCTGGCTATATGGATAGTAGTATTTGCAGCTCTTTCATTTATAATGTACAGCTGGTTTAAGAAAAACGGCACAGCAAGATTTGTACTGCTCGGGCAGTAACAGGAGATAATAAGAAAGAACAGGAAAGGAGATCACAATGGAATTTACAAAAGAATTCTTAGGTAATGCAGTCTATATGGATGCGCCATTGGTGTACAATCCCGTCCTTCCGGAAAAAGGAGGAAATGGCCCTGATGCAGTTCCGCTTAAGCCAACAGGAGCGATCACTCTGGAAAACGGAGATATCCTGTTCCGAATATATGCTCCTAAAGCTGAAAGTGTGCAGATAAATGTCGGTCAAGTGGGTGTGGATTCGAAACGCGCGCGGAGCCTTAAGAAAAATGATGAAGGATACTTCGAGGATGTCTACCCGTACGATCCTCACTATGCCGGACATCATGCCATAAAGATATTTGTTGACGGCACGGAGGTGATATATCCGTATATCGGTATATCGTGGTGCCAGGACCGTCCTGTCAACTATGTGGAGGTCCCTGATCCGGATACCACATACATCAATGTGAACAATGTGCCTCATGGAGCGATCAGCAGAGAGATCTACTGGTCGGAGGCGCTTACAAGATGGCAGAGGTGCAAGGTCTATACACCACCGGGATACCAGCATACAGATGAGAGATATCCCGTAGTGTATCTGCAACATGGCGCTACTGAAAATGATATCGGCTGGGAGTTCAACGGCCGTGTGGGATATATCATGGATAATCTTCTGGCAGAAGGGAAGTGCAGACCGTTTATCATAGTTATGAATGACGGCATGGCCAGGACCGAGGCTGACAGGCAGCCCGGCGCATACAAGTTCCTGGGATTCGAGACCAGTCTGATAGAAAGCTGCATTCCGTTTATTGACAGCACCTATCGGACTATCCCCGACAGGGAAAACAGGGCATTTGCGGGTCTTTCCATGGGCTCATCCATGGCCATGCACTTCGGAATGCGTCATCCTGAAGTATTTGCCAGCCTGGGTATGTTCAGCTCACCCCTGCATTTTCCGGGAAATCAGCAGGAGGTCATATCAAAGCTTCAGGACAGAGATTATGTAGCTGCTCAGAACTTCAGACTGATCCTGCGCACTGTAGGAGATTCTGAACCCATGCAGTATGAGAATTTCCTGGCAGATGAGGAGAAACTGGCAGAGACCGGTACAGGCAAGCTCCCCATTTATCATACTATCATATATCCCGGTCAGAACCACGAGTGGGGTTGCTGGCGCAGGGCATTTTACGATTTCGCACAGATGGTTTTCAGAGATTAAGGAGGCAGAAAATGCATAAACTGATAGTTCGGACCGATGATGCAGGGTATACGGATGTATGTAACATCGGAACATTTGAAACATATGCAAAAGGCTACGGAACGACATGTGACATCATGCTTGAATCTCCGGGCACTGTAGATGCGCTGAAGCGTTTGAAGGAACTGCCATGGATCAGCGTGGGCTGGCATACGCATTTCTGGAACAGTCCTGTACTGGATCCTTCTGAAGTGAAGAGTATGGTCATTCCAGGAACCAACCGCTTCCGCCATGACCTGCGTACTGCCATGGACGTGGATGAAAAGGAGGCACTGAGAGAATGCCGCACCCAGATAAAGCGTTGCATAGATATCCTGGGAAGAGCTCCTGATGTAGGTGTGGATCTGGGTATGGATACGCCATTTACAGCAGCGCTTACAACGGTATCCAAAGAGTATGGCATGGCCACCAATTATACTCACCGCATGCATAGAGACCCTGGTACGGGAACAGTCACATATGATCCATGTGACCCGAAGTGGGAGCATGCGAAGATCTATCAGGCTGATCAGAGGAACAGAGGCATGCCGGGACCTACCAATACCATGGATGAGATACGAGACAATTACGATGCGGTGTGGTTCGTGATCAACGACACCATGAAGCTCCTGGAACTGGAAGATGGATCTGCTCTGATGCACGGATTCCATCCGGGATACGTGGATTATTACGTAGCCAGACTCGGAGACTATGGTCCCATAGCTCATAAGGTTACTCTGATCAGAGCGTATGATGTAGAGGCTCTGTGCTCACAGAGACTCCATGACTGGATCCTGGATAACAATATCGAGCTGTGCAATCTGCGTGATGCACTGTATGGTACTCAGGAGTATCAGAATCATCTGAAACATATCGGAAGCGATCTGTGTGTTCTGTAATATGAATTGATCAGATGTTGATCCCGGATAATACAGAATGCCGCCCAGCCTGTATCAGGTGGGCGGCATTTCCAGGAGAAGAGGAAAATTAAACTGGAAGGACTGGAAGCTTAAGCTTTGACGGACTTTCCTGAACGATATATAATAGCAGATAACATCTGACAACAACAGAAAGGTGGATGAAACAATATGGCAAGAACAGCAGTAATGACAGGGGCTACTGGAAGAATAGGAACTGATGCAGTTAAGAAAATGGCTGCAATGGGTATCAACGTAGTCATGGTAACACATAATCAGCAGGCTGCAGATGAACTGAGCAAAGCCTGCGCAGATCTTCCCGGAGAAGTAGTTGCCATGAGCAATTCCGGTGGAGATTCTGCAGTATTTGATGATGTATTTGCAAGATTTGGATCTGTGGATATAGTTATCCCCAATCATGGGGGGCCCGAGCATCTGAACAGCATTCAGGATATTGATCCGGAAAAGATAGAACATGAGCTCAGCCATCAGGTTGTCAACTCGTTTAAGATGATCCAGAGAGCGGTTCCGTATCTGGAAAAGAGCAGCGCCCCAAGGATCATCTTAATGAC
>JAZUNG010000074.1:0-4248 GCA_045604025.1 Lachnospiraceae bacterium
ATATGAGACTCCCGGCAAGAACAGTCCCTTCAGAGCCAGATCTGTTGAGGAGAATCTTGCTCTCTTTGAAGAGATGAAGAGCGGAGTGATCCCTGACGGAGCACGTGTTCTGAGAGCAAAGATCGACATGTCTTCACCGAATATGAATATGCGTGACCCGGTCATCTACAGGGTAGCACATGCAACTCATCACAATACAGGAGACAAATGGTGCATCTATCCGATGTACGATTTCGCGCATCCTATCGAGGACGCGGTCGAAGGCATCACTCATTCACTGTGTACCATGGAGTTCGAAGACCACAGGCCTCTGTACGACTGGGTGGTTCAGAATGTTGGCTTTGAGCAGCCTCCCCGTCAGATCGAGTTCGCCAAGATGTATCTGCAAGGAGTAATTACCGGCAAACGTTACATCAAACAGCTGGTCGTTGACGGAGTAGTGGACGGATGGGACGATCCCAGACTGGTAACTATCGCTGCTCTGAGGCGCAGGGGATTCACTCCTGAGTCGATCAGGATGTTCATCGAGCTGTCTGGTGTTGCCAAGGCCCAGAGCTCATCTGACTATGCTATGCTGGAATACTGCCTCAGAGAGGACCTGAAGCCAAAGGCAAAGAGGGTCATGGCGGTCGTGGATCCGATCAAGCTGATCATTGACAACTATCCTGAAGACCAGGTTGAGTACATCGATGTAGTTGACAACCCTGAGTATGAGGAGCCTACTTACAGGAAGGTTCCTATCTGCCGTGAACTGTATATTGACAGAGAAGACTTCATGGAGGAGCCTCCGAAGAAATACTTCCGTCTGTTCCCGGGCAATGAAGTACGTCTGATGGGCACATACTTCGTAAAATGTGTTGACTATAAGAAGGATGAGAACGGTAAGGTCACTGAGATCCATTGCACATACGACCCTGAGACATTCTCCGGAAACAGCCCCGATGGCCGCAAGGTAAAGGGTACCATCCACTGGGTCAGCGCAAGACATGCAGTTAAATGTGAAGCCAGACTGTATGAGCAGCTGGTCGATGAAGAAAGAAACATCAACCCGAACTCACTGACAGTATGTCCTGACTGCTATGTGGAGCCTGAGCTTGCAAAAGCAAAGCCCGGTGACAGATTCCAGTTTGTCAGACAGGGATACTTCAGCGTTGATCCCAAGGATACAACTGATGATCATATTGTTTTCAATCGTATTGTATCTTTGAAGAGCTCATTTAAGCTTCCTGCTCAGAGCTGACAGTTGCCTGTGTTTCAATAAATTATTAAATATTAACAACGGCGCGGAACCTCGCTGCGGACTTCCTCCCTCGGGACTAAAAATGTCCCTCATGAGAAAGCTCCTTGCATCCACGCCGTTGTTTTATTTATATTTTTATGGACACAGGCAACTTTCAGCTATAAATGAGTTGAAAGTCTTTGATTTATAAAGTAAAATAATCAAAATCAATATAAGAAGTATATATTAAATCAGGAGGATAAAGAATGGGAAAGATCATCGGTGAAGCTATTACTTTTGATGATGTGCTTCTGGTACCCCAGTATTCAGAGCATATCGGAAATGAAGTGTCACTTCAGACCAATCTGACAAAAACTATCCGGCTCAATGTTCCTCTGATGAGCGCAGGTATGGATACTGTTACCGAAAGCCGCATGGCTATCGCTATGGCAAGGCAGGGTGGTATCGGTATCATTCACAAGAATATGACACCCGAACAGCAGGCAAACGAGGTAGATCTGGTCAAGAAGTCTGAAAATGGCGTAATTACCGATCCTTTCTTCCTTGCACCTGACAATACTCTGGGAGATGCAAATGCCCTGATGAGCAAATACCGTATCTCCGGTGTTCCTATCACTATCGGACCCAAGCTGGTTGGTATCATCACCAACCGTGACATGAGTTTTGAGACTGATATGAACAAGAAGATCAGCGAGCGCATGACCTCTCTTGAAGACGGTCTGATCACAGCCAAAGAAGGTGTAACCCTGGAAGAAGCAAAGCATATCCTGGGTGAAGCCCGTAAGGAGAAGCTCCTGGTCGTTGATGATGAAGGCAATCTCAAAGGTCTGATCACTATAAAGGATATCGAGAAGCAGATCAAATATCCGAATTCTGCAAAGGATGCACAAGGGCGCCTTCTGTGCGGCGCTGCTATCGGTATCACCGCCAATGTACTGGAGCGTACAGCTGCTCTGGTTGAGGCAAATGTGGACGTGGTCGTTCTTGACTCCGCACATGGACATTCCAAGAACGTACTGAACACACTGAAGACTATCAAGCAGCATTTCCCTGACCTTCCTGTTATCGCAGGTAATGTTGCCACCGGCGACGGATGCAAGGCCCTGATCGATGCCGGCGCTGACTGCGTTAAGGTTGGTATCGGACCCGGATCTATCTGTACAACACGTGTTGTTGCAGGTATAGGTGTTCCTCAGATCACTGCAGTCATGAACTGCTATGAGGCAGCCAGGGAGTCAGGCGTTCCTATCATCGCTGACGGAGGCATCAAGTACTCAGGAGATATCACCAAGGCGATCGCAGCAGGTGCAAATGTTGTCATGATCGGTTCACTCTTTGCAGGATGCGATGAGAGCCCCGGAGAGTATGAGCTGTATCAGGGACGTAAATACAAGGTCTACAGAGGTATGGGATCTATTGCCGCAATGGAAGCAGGCAGCAAGGACAGATACTTCCAGCAGAACATGCAGAAGCTCGTTCCTGAAGGAGTTGAAGGCCGTGTCGCATACAAGGGATCTGTTGAAGATTCAGTATATCAGCTGATGGGCGGTCTTCGCTCAGGTATGGGATACTGTGGTGTAACTACTATCGAGGAACTGAAGGAGAGAGGCCAGTTCGTCAAGATGACTGCCGCAGCTCTTCGTGAGAGCCATCCTCATGACATCCAGATTACCAGAGAATCACCGAACTATTCAACAGACTGAAGCAATTTATAAACAGTACTGGCCTGTGGGTTTCTTAAGGAACCCACAGGCTTTTCATTAAGGAGCATTAATGGGTACCCTAGACTTTTTATCCAGCGGAACAGACAGACTGGACATGCAGCTGAAGTTTTCTGCGGAGATCGACAAGATGACAGAGGTCGAGCGCAGGACTATGCTTATCAGCAAGGCCAGAAGAGAAAATGATGCGGAGCATTCCTGGCATATAGCTGTCATGGCGCTGCTGTTTTCTGAGTATGCAAAAGAACCTGCTGATATAGGCAGAGTGGTTCAGATGTGCGTAGTTCATGACCTGGTAGAGATCATCGCCGGAGATACATTCGCATATGATGCTGCGGCTAATGTAGGCAAGAAAGAGAGAGAAGAAGCTGCGGCAGATCAGCTGTTTGCCATGCTTCCTCCGGATCAGGGTAGGCTCCTTCGGGATTACTGGGAAGAATTCGATGCCATGGAAACAGCTGATGCGAAATATGCAGCATGCCTGGACAGGATACAGCCGTTTCTGCACAATACACTTACTGACGGCCATACCTGGGTGGAAGGGAATTCAGACCGATCAATGATAGAAGAACGTATGTCTATAGTCAGGGAGTTCATGCCGGAAGTATACAGCTGGATGATGAAGAATATGGACCGTGCGATAGATAAAGGATGGCTCAGGCCATAAAGATATAAGGAGTTTTATTTATGATCTATTTTCGTTCAGACTACAGTCAGGGGGCCCATCCAAAGGTTCTTGAAGCACTTGTAAAAACCAATATGGAGCACACAGACGGATATGGTCTGGATGTACACTGTGAGAGAGCTGCCGGGCTCGTACGTGACCTCATTGGCAGAAAAGACAGCACGGTGCATATGATGGTCGGCGGAACACCGTGCAATATCACCGTTATCGCATCATCTCTGAGACCATATGAAACGGTCATAGCTGCCAGGACCGGTCATATTTATTTCCATGAAACCGGTGCCATAGAGGCGACTGGCCACAGAGTAGCCGTTGCAGACGGCTTAAACGGCAAGCTGACTCCTGAGCTCATCGATAAGGTATATGCCGAGTATGAAGACGAGCATACTCCCAAACCGGGCATGGTATATCTGTCGCAGCCTACAGAGATCGGCAGTATTTACAGCAAGGCTGAGATGACTGCTATTGCTGATAAATGCAGAGAAAAGAACCTGCTCCTGTATGTAGACGGAGCCAGGCTGGGATGCGCGCTGACTTCCAGAGAAAATGACCTTTCCATACAGGAACTGGCATCTCTCTGCGATGCTTTCTATATTGGAGGG
>JAZUNG010000075.1:0-27855 GCA_045604025.1 Lachnospiraceae bacterium
CAAGATAGATCCGGATCATCCGGAAGAGATTGATATTGGCAAAGTCATGCTCCCTTACAGCGAGATCCGTGAGATAGTGCTGGAAGAGTGGAAAGGCGGCTCTTACGGCGGTGGAGGTGGAACTGGCGCAACAAAATGGTATCAAAGCATCTGGTTCTACCTCGGATGTGCAGCCGTCCTGGCAATCTTAATAACAGCGATCATACGAAGAAAGAAATCTATGTAAGTCTGGTTCTGGTTATCTATTTACAAAACTCAGATATACTGATCCCTCTTTGATGATCTGCTTACCAGAATAAAGGATATTGCGAACATAACTACTACAAATGCTATGAAATACCAGTTACTGCTCTGGCTGCTGGCGATATAATCATATGTTCCATGAAGCAATGCAGGTACGATAATAGCCAATACATTGAAGGCTTTTGAAGCGCCTGAATAATTGCGATTACTGTATTTCTTTGCTATTCCGTAGAAGACACCCATGAATATTCCAAAGCATGCATGACCCGGAATTGCAGTTAGAGCTCTGACAAATGCTGTTCCCAACCCATAGCGCATTACATAGCTGATATTTTCCCACAATGCAAATCCTAATGAAACAAAAACAGCATAAACAACGCCATCATACTGACAGTTGAATTCTAAAGATCTCCAGGTGCGGCGCCTGAGCATGAAATATTTTGCACCTTCCTCTGAAAATGCAACTATTACAAAGTATAGCAGGATATTGTACAGAGTACTGGTATCAGCAACAGTCAGATTCAGAAGCAGACTGAGGAGCCATTCGGCTACCAGTGCGATCAGAGATGATAATACACCTGCAATTACCAGCCGCCATATCAGCTGAGGGGATTCTTTCTCAAGCCTGTCTGAACGATAAACCTTGATCATCAGAAAGATAGCAGGAATAACAGCGGCAATTACCAGAATATAGTTATAAGTAAAAAGTGCGGGTAACAGGAAATAGAACATACAGGCTCCTTTTCTTTATACATACGGGGCATCTTCATATTATGAAAGATGCCCCTTTGTTGTGTTTGATCCTTTAATCATTATATAACAGTTTACGGAAGAATGATAGAGTCCTTATTAATATGCTTTAGATCCGGTGATCCGGTATTGGCCATAGCACCTTTCAGCTCGGCGGTCATCTCCAGGACTTTGGTCTCCAAAGCCTCGGCTCCATCTTTAACAAATACACCGATCAGGTTTCTGGCGCAGAGAACTCCGTTTGCACCCAGAGCAAGAGCCTTGAATGCATCATACCCAGTCAGAATGCCTCCATCCAGCAGTATCTGGAAGTCATCACCTACAGCCTTGCGGATCTCAGGAAGAATCCTGAGAGGAGGTACTGCACAGGGGAATCTGTTGTTGTGTCCTGAAACTACGATTCCTGAAGCTCCGGCTTCTTTTGCAGCCAGGGCATCAGCTACTGAAAGGATTCCCTTGAGATAGAATGGCAGCTCAGACGCATTTGCAAAAAGGGCCAGCTCATCGATGGTCTTGGGTGCAAATGGCTGTCTCTGACCATCCAGCTCTCCGTATACAGTCAGGCCATGGTCGATATCCATAGCATATCCAACAGCGCCGTGGTCAGTATCGAACTTAATAGCATCAAGAACAGCATTATTGTCAGCCAGCGGCTTGATCACACGTACGCCCGGGATGCCTGCAGCGAGGACCTTCTCCCAGCTTTCCTGATCGTGAAAACCGGTCCAGAAAACAGAGCCGGCTTCTTTCATGGCATTGGCAAACATAAAGCAGCCATCAGGACCTGCATTCTGATAACCGCCTACAGGACCGGCCATGATAGGAGTGTCAAAAACCTTTCCATGGAAGTCATATGAAACATCGGGAACATTGCTTCCGATATACTGATAAGCAATGGTTATCTTGTCACGATACTCATCAGACAGAGTATTGGAATTCATTGCCTTGATGACTGCGGGACCCTTGTGGGTAGGTACATATTTCTTTGCCATAATACAATCTCCTTTTTAATGTATTGCAGTTCTTTATGAGAGTATTATATCTGAAATAAGGATTTTGTGAAACAAAAAATCCATGCAGATTTCCATTCTCCTTAAAAGAATGTATTACACTTTATTTTTATGTTCAGATTTCACAAATCGTATCTGACAGGCTATTTTCTTCTTGCAAACGCGATCCGGCAAATGCTATCATAACTTCACTCTTAGGAGATTCTCCTGGCTGGTTCAGCCATTTTTTCAACAGATCATATGATCATTTTTATCACATTTCGTATCTGCGTATTCTGATGCAGATCATCATTTCATTTCAAAAGGAGTTCTTATATGTCTATCTTTAATTCTAAAAAGAAACGTATCATTCAACGTATTTCATCACTGATGGTATCCGCGCTGATGTGCTGTCAGCTGACAGGCATCATATGTCAGATACCGGCACATGCAGCTCTCTCTGGCAATTCTGTCATCGACACATCCCGCACAGGAACTTTGGTCATTCACAAGATAATTGAAAATGACGGTTCGCTTATGAATGCTGATGGTATCGCCGTTGAAAACGACTATATCCCGGTCAGCAATGTAGGATTTGACTATGTCAGGATCGCGGATTTTGAAACCGTATCCGGTATAGTAGTGTCGCGAAATGGAGCGGTGGATCTGGAGTCCTCGGGAGGGGTCACATCGGTCGGCAATTATT
The DNA here is from genome assembly GCA_045604025.1 of Lachnospiraceae bacterium. GTDB lineage: Bacteria > Bacillota > Clostridia > Lachnospirales > Lachnospiraceae > RGIG5612. The sequence goes on from JAZUNG010000075.1 coordinate 2,689, forward strand.
TTAGAGCAGATGAGTGCCTTGCGGAACTGTTTGAGGCCGCTGGTGAGATCCCGAAGGCTACATATATCAAAGTTTCGGTAACTGACCCTGGACACGCGACTCTTCAGCAGGAGTTTGATGCCGACAGATCAGCTCATCTCCTGCAGGCAGAGCAGGAGCCGGTGAATGCAGCGGAAGCAGATCTGGAAGAAGCATCTGACAGGCTGTCAGCTGCACGGAAGGCATATTCTGAGGGTGTCAGCGCATCACTGTCCGCAGCATCTGCATCCGCTCATGCAGATAATGCACTGCAGAAGGCTATAGCTGCGAGGGACGAAGCACAGCAGGCTTTTGAGGAAGCCACCAGATGCATGCAGCAGGAGTCAGATGCCTTTGCTGCAGCAACTACAGCTTATAATGATGCAATGAGACAGCTTTCAGAAGCACAGACTGTATTTGAAGATGCCAAAGGCCGCTATATGGGCGGAGATGATGGAACGCAGCAGCGCCTCGCGGATGCACAGAAGGCATATTATGAGGCATCAATAGCAGTAAGAGAGGCATCCGAACAGAAAACTGCTGCAGCCGCTAAGGCCGGATCTGCAGCGTCAGTTCTTGCGGACGCACAGGAGTCACTCACTGCAGCAGAGGACATACTGGAGCAGGTCAGAGCGCTGAATGCGCAGACTGGGACAGATATTTCCGAGACTGGTGCAGCGAACGCGCTGAAATATGCCCTGGAGCAATATGAACATGCATCGGCATACTACGAACAGGCCCTGGCAGCATCCACGGAGGCAGATGAAGCGCTCGTGGCTGCAGAAGATGCCCTGAGTGAGGCTCAGGAGCGATTGTCTGATGCGTCCTCAGCATTGAATGAAGTGTGCGCAGCAGATACCGCTGCATACGAAGCATATGCGGATGCCTTGAAGAAACTGAATCTGGCAGTCAGCGCGTTGGCGGATGCTTTAGCAGCACAGAATGAATTATCAGAGAGTCAGCAGGCTGCATCATCCAGATTGTCAGCGGCAACCGCTGCCCTGGATAGTGCCAGAGAAGCCGCCAGCGAAGCACAGGAAGCATACGACAGGGATGTAAGCCTGCAGAATGGCCAGGATGTTGATACAGAGTCGTTAAGGGAAGCAAAAGAGTCTGCAGAGCAGGCATATGTGGCAGCACAAAACGCATATAACGAAGCAGTATCCGTACTGGACAGCACAGCGGCTGCCCACGGCATTACAAAGGTATATACGACTGAAGAACTGGAGCGTGCCATGCAGAAGATCATAACCACTCTGGGTGAGGAACGTATAAACAAATGGGTATGCGAACATGCGCCGACGGTCAGACCCAATACGCTCTCTACTATGGGTGAAGAGTCGGAAGGATATACGGACGACCGAGGTATAGTGTGCTTTTCTGGGCTTCAGCTGGGTCTGTACATGGTCTCCGAAACCGACATGTCATACCATGACGGATATGCAGGCGCGTGGAATGATCAGGAGTCCGGAAGCATAAATAACAGTGAGACAAATCATTACGACGGCTCAGGCTATCATATCCAGCCTGTGGATGGCTGGGATCAGGAAACAGTCCACTCATATCAGGCAGGCGATGTGTACAGAGAATCAGTCAATCCTGAATGTCCTGTGCTGGAGTCACCTGCGGCACCGTTCCTGGTATCACTTCCTACGACCAACACTACAGATACCAACGGAATGACTGCAGCCGGGGATAATGAAGGAGCAGCCGGTACAGTATGGCAGTATACGGTCGATGTGTACCCGAAGAACCAGACTACAGGTATCTATAAAAGAATAGTCGACCCGGATGAGAAGAGCGGCACGGAGACTCTCAGAACTTCTGAAGATTATCAGATCGGTGACCGCATAGAGCAGGTCATCTGGGCGGATGCACCTGTACTGCAGAAGAACTATCTATTCGATACCAGTGACGAGGGCTTCGGAGATGGTGTGCGGGGCGACCTTGCGGACCGTGAGGATCTGTCATCATCGGTCAATGAACACCTGGGATATGTGATCTCAGATACCATGACACGCGGACTGACATTTGACAGAGTTACATCAGTCAGTATCATCCCTGCCAGAGCGTTGTCCGGATATCAGGGGAAGATCCCGCAGAGCGTGGATGCATTCGATATCGTCAGGGATGCAGCTGATGACGAGGGCGAAGAGCTGATTGAAGAAGAGGATTATATAGTTGTAAATACAAATGATGAGCAGGTGGACCTGATAGACAGTGAAGGCAACACCCAGACCGTGATAGAGCGTATCACATCTGACGAATATCATGGATTTGCGGTTGTATTTACAGGAAACGGCCTGGAGAAGCTGAACAGACGCAGCTCGGACAGTATAGTCGTAGTCAGATTCGTATCGATGCTGAACAGAAGCGCATGCATAGGCCAGGTGCCCGAAAACATGAATTATCCTTCCCTGTACTGGGTAAATACCAATACATCATTCAGAACTATCAGGGGCAATGAAGTCTATGACTATACCTATGAACTGCAGCTTAAGAAGAACGGTGTAGCAGACGGAAGAAACGTCAGATTTACGGTCAGGCGTACGGATATGGATATTGAAAACGGTGACATCTCTCAGACGCGCGATAAAGATCTGACAGACACAGTTTCTGACAGACAGTCCTATGGAGCAGATGACAGTATGAGATTCGTTCGCGAGGAAGACGGTATCTACCATGTATGGGGTTATCTGCCTGGAGAAAACGCGGATGAAGGTGATGATGCGGATGCCTTTGAAACATCTGAAGTAGGCGGTATCACATACAACACAGTCACACCGTCTGAATCTGGATATCTCATCCTGAAAGGTCTGGACAGCAACGACTATACATTTAAGGAGATCATGACCGAGGATGAGAACAACCTTCTGAAAGAAACATTTACTGTCTCGCTGAGGGCAGATGACGACGTGCAGATGTCTCTGAGAGATGGCAGACTTGTTTTGGCATATGTTACCTCAGGCGGACAGTCTGCGGATATAACCGTAGGCGTTGCCGGTATCTCACACGGCCAGGATGTAAATGACCTAATCCCCCTGAACCAGGGTATCGCAGCTATGGAAGTGGAAAACTTCGATGCTGTTGATCTCAGGATGGGAGGAAGAGGCCTGACCGCCATTTATATCATCGGAAGCATCAGTCTGGTTCTGACAGCAGTATCGCTGATAGCTATCAGAAAGAAAAAATGCGCAAATCACTGATGCTCATTATATTGACAATTGCTGCATGCCTGATGGTGTATCCGTCATTTGCAGCGAGCATATCGGATTACAGACAGACCCTGATCATCAGCGGTCTGTCTGGAGATCTTCAGAAACTGTCATCTGAAGAGGTATTCTCCCTGAAACAGTCAGCGGAGCAGTTCAATGAAATGGTATTCGCCTCTCAGCGGAGCAGGCCGTACAGGTATACAGGAGAATCATACGAAGACCCCCTGTATGACGCACAGCTGAAGACATCCCCGCTGTCATCTGTGATGGGATATCTGGAAATACCATTCACGGGGGCGTATATACCCATAGTTCACGGCACCAGATCCGAGGAGCTGACATATCAGGCAGGCCATCTGTACGGCACGTCTCTGCCATGGGGAGGGATCAATACCCATGCGGTCATCGGAGCGCATACAGGGCTTACAAATGCGAAGCTTTTTGACGGCCTGGAGAAAGCTGCGCCCGGGGATGCAGTTCTGATCCATGTTCTGGATGAGATCCATATTTATACAGTGACGGATATTAACACAGTCCTTCCGGAGGCAGCGGACAATTACCTGCAGACAGAAGCGGGCAGGGATCTGCTTACTCTGTATACATGTACCCCTCCGGGTATCAACAGCCACAGGCTTCTGGTCAGATGTGAAAGGACAGGGACCATGCAGGCAGACAGCTCTGCAGGCGGCCAGGGAAGGACAGACAGCCGCAATACAGCTGCGCTCATCAGAGCAATATGCTGGGCGCTGGTCCCTTTGGCAGTCCTGACAGTAGGTCTGTTCCTGGTGAAGAGATCCGGAAAGAAAGAGAAGAGGCACAGACAGTGAAAAGAATACTGATAATACTTTTGACCGCCATATCATGCCTGATATGGATGGCTCCCTGTATGGCAGCGTCGGATGCAGATGCGGTCATAGATCCTGACAGGGCATGCAGAATACTTATTGACTATAAGGAAGATATTGAAGGAAGCGATCCTGTGATCGGTGCAGGTTTTACGGCATACAGAATCGCCGCGCTGAATGAGTATGGCGGATATGAAATGCTGAACGGGCTTCCCGAACCGGATGCAGATGATCCGGATACCGGAAGTATCCTGGATGCAGTCAGGGAGCTGGTCGGTAAAGATCCTGAATGTATGGATGTTTACAGAACGATTACGGATCAGGACGGTATGGGAGCGTTCCTTTCAGTCAGGAGCGGACTCTATATTATAGAAGAAACATACCTTGCAGCGGGGCATTTTGCATCGGAGCCTTGCCTGATACAGGTCCCGTATACAGAAGACAATGTGTGGGTTTATGAACGAAAGGCAGAGCCCAAGGCCAGACCGGCTGGGAATCTCCTAATCTCTAAAACAGTAAGGAGCACCAGAGGCGACCATAAAGATCAGGAGTTCCATTTTCAGGTCATTCTGGAAGGGATCACTGATCCGGTGCACTACATAAAAGGCAAAGAAGACGGATATATCCGCAGCGGGGACAGCATAGCTCTGAAGGACGGAGAAAGCGTCATGCTGGAGATGATCCCTGCAGGAACTGCCTACAGAGTGTACGAGTTGGAGGCAGATGCAGGGGAGTTCCTCACCACATTTACAGGTGCAGAAGGGCATATCAGCAGGAAGGATATAGCTGTAGCAACCTTTATCAATACACAGCTTCCTCCTCCCACGGGAGACGTTCCGTTGGAGTATATAACCGCAGGTATCTCTCTCATTTCGCTGGGATCCGCATGCATGCTGATATTCAGGTTGAGGAAGATATAAGGAGCAGAAGATGAAACAGAAGAAATATATAAAACGAATACTGTTGTTATGCATGACGTTCTTCATGACCGGAGCTCTCATGGTATTTCCGGGAGTCCTGCATGCAGAGGAAGATGACGGAGTCTACAGGCTGATAGTTAAAACAGATTCCGATCAGCTGCCATGTCCTGGAGATGCAGTCATAGCATCCTTTGACGACTTGTATCTGCTGCAGTTTGATAATGAGCAGGCAGCGGCGAGAGCTGCAGACAGCCTGTCAGAGGATGAAGGCTGCTCATCAGCAGATATCAGTATCCGGATCGCCTCGGAGCAGATAATGACAGATGAAGAAGATCTGAGATCCGAAAATATCATGTCCGAGGACAACAACCCATTTGTGATCTTTGATGATATTGAAGAGGATGAAGCTGATCAGAGTTTTGACGTTGCCCTGATAGATACAGGTGCGTCCTGCGGCAATAATGTCATCGAGGCAGTATCTGTTCTGGGAGGAGAGCCAAAAGATGACAACGGACATGGGACGCGTATGGCAGAGCATATCATTTCCCAGAATGGAAACGTCCGGATCCTGTCCATCAAGGCTCTGGACAGTCAGGGAAAAGGTGATGTATCGGCTATCATAGCTGCCATCAAATATGCCATGCTGAAAAAAGTGAAGGTGATCAATCTGTCAGTCTGCGCGTTTTCCAGGAGTGAAAATGCAGTTCTGGCAGAGGTTATACGTGATGCCATCAGTTCAGGGACCATCGTTGTGGGAGCTGCAGGCAACTATGGAATGGATGCGTCAGGCTTCATACCCGGCAATATCGAAGAGGCTTTGATAGTCGGAGCGGCAGATCCATACGGACATGTTCAGCCGATCAGCAATTTCGGAGACACGGTAGATCTGTATATGCCTTCAGCAAGTACATCGGAAGCGGCAGCGCTGATGAGCGGCTGGCTGAGCCTGCATTCGAGTGAAGTGTCCATATCTGAACTCCCTGCTGAGGCGCTGACCCCTTCTGAGATCATGGAAGCGGTTGGCAGAAAGATACGCGAGATCAGTGACCCTGGCGACGCAGGATTTGAGATATGCTCTCCGGTTTACGAACCGGATCTGTACTGGTATCCGGTACGGGAGGATAACTATATCAGGTTTACAGCTGGAGTGGCAGGAGATCATTTCTACCGTCTGATGTGGAGAGCTGACTGGTGGGACGACGAAGGAGGACCATCGGATACCAGTTACGAGTGGAAGTCGCTGGCATACTGCATCCAGCCGGATAATCAGGAGTTCCCCAGATGGATAGATCTGACCCATCCAACTACAGATGCGTCAGAGAATATGACATGGGCTACACTGAGCGCAGTGCTTCTGCTGGCTCCGTATGCGGACGGTGGGACATTCTACAACGCAGACGGCCTGGACGGCATATCCCTGTTCGGTCAGGGAGCATCGTATATAACCATCGCCGAGAAAGGCTCATATTTCTCAGGACATGCATCGGATGCGGTTCTGAGGGATATACTGTTTGCGCATCTGATAGTCGGAAGGCTCTACAACGGTTCCTGGTCTTCTCATGCAGGAACAGAGATGCAGGCAGCAGGCAACAGGCTGATAAACAGTATCCAGAGCAAGCTCAGGGACACGTCATCGCTGATGTACCGGACAGTCTGTGCGTCCACGCTGACATTTGGAAATCCGAATACACAGATAGGTTCCATCACGCCCGATCTGCAGCAGAAGGTCGCCTGGGTGCAGGCAGGAGAACTGCAGGAAGAGACCGGTGGATTTGAAGTAGTAAATGAAACGACAGGCAATGACGGCATACTGAAGGTCTCCAAGAAAGTGGAGGGCGGCCGTGAGACGGATATGTCTGCTGCTTTCGAATTCACTCTCACCGCGAACAAAAGCGGTCTTAAGTATAAGAAGTATGATCAGAACGGGAACCAGGTGACAGCAGGGGCAGGGAGCGGTGCGGGAACTGCCATCGCATCAGGAGGAACCTTTACGCTCACAGCAGGGCAGTATGTTCTGATCAGTATGCCCGCCGGATGCAGATATACGGTCTCTGAAGTGGGAGGTGGAGACGGACTTTATACAGTAGAAACTGAAGGGGATGTAAGCGGCCAGATACCTGCGCCGGCTTCCGGACAGACATTCTCATATACGGTGACTATAAACGATACTCAGGGGAATCCGGCCGCGAATCTGGAGGTAAATTATTCCGGAAGAATAGACGGATCATCGGCCACAAGTGGAGTAAAGAAGACCAACAGATCCGGAAGGTTTACATTTACACTGGCTTCGGGCGGAAGAGTGGAATTCTCAGAAATACCTGAAGGCTATTCATATACAGTAACTGTGCCTGCGGTATCCGGATATACAGTCAATACACCGGGAAATGCATCGGGGCAGGTGGATGCGGATGATACTCCGGAAGTCAGATTCATACATGTATATGACCCTGTGCAGAAAACCGCCGGTTTTACCAACAAGGTTATTCAGACAGATATCACCATCCGCAAGACGTCGTCCTGTACCGTGCAGTCTGCAGGGCTGAGTTCGGAACTGTATTCATCAGATCTGCTGGATGCAGTATTCAGGATCAGAGTATATGACAGACACAGCGGCGAACTGATATATGACGCGCTGTACCATCCGGGTTCATCAACGGTTGCAAGAGATGGAACGATCACGGCTACCCTGGATATTAATGACGCTGACACTCTGGTCAGAGTATATGCAGGGAGTCTGGCTCCGCTTCTCGCAGGAGACTGGGTGACAGTCAGGGAGACCAAGGCTCCTGAAGGATATCTGCTGCCCAGTGCAGCAGGACTACTGAACGGACAGACGGTATCAGACACACAGATCATCAGAAGCCTGAGCAGTGATCCGAAGAAAAATGTGGTCACTTTCTCAGATGTTCCGGGGTTTGCACCTGCCCGTATTGCGGTGGACAAGTTCAGGACTGTTTATGATCTGGGGACTCCCGGGGTAGGCAGCGCAGGCAGCAGGACTCCTGTGTATGATAACAACCTGAGAGCGGGAGCAGTATTCCTGTTCGCTTACTATGACAATTATAACTGTTCCGGAGCACCTTCCGGATACTGGTATTTCATGAATGACGCCTCAGGGCATCTGGCCTACGGGGAAGAATGGCTCCTGACCGGCTTTGATAATGATATTTTCAGAGAAGGAGATGTACTCACATGTCAGATACCTGCAGGTTTCAACTGGGGACAGAATTCTACTCTGTACAGAGATGCAGATGGCTCATGTAATCTCCCGCTGGGATCATTTTCCGTAAGAGAGGTATGGGCTCCACCGGGGTATCAGATGATCTGCGGTGAGGACGGAAGCCCTGCGGTATTCAAGGGACGCATCAGGATAGAAAACGATCCTGACCTGGACGCAGCCATACCTGTATTGACATGGCTGACAGACACTGCTCCTCTGAGTTCGTACGGACAGTATGCGGCAGTTGCAGACAGCACTCTGACAGTGGGAGACAGGGAGATACAGATCGCTATAGGCAAGAGTGACAGCCAGAGCGGAAGTCAGATAGCAGGAGCGGTATTTGAAATATCTGATGTCAGCGATGCATCGAGAAAATATACGTTTACGACAACAGGTCAGGGGTATACGGTGGTCAGAGGATTCCTGGAAACCGGTCATACATATATCCTGAAAGAGGCCGCTGCGCCAGACGGATATGTTCTGAATGAAGATGAAGTCTGCTTTTATGTGAGAAATGACGGAACTGTCAGCTTTGAAGACTGTACAGATGCCCTCGGAACCCATATTGTGCCGCAGGTCAGACATCTCCTGGAAGAGGAAGGCGCCCTCGGAACCCCGGATGAGGTGTTCTACACAGTGATGCAGGAGGGTATGCAAGGCGCTGACTATGAGATCACATGTTCGGAGAAGGTGCTGGATGATGGTGGGTTGGAAAGCGAGCGCGGCGTAAGGTGCTGCGTCCTGAATATAAAAGACGCCCCTAACAGGCTGCAGATCTTCAAGCAAGATGCGGACGGTCTGGCTATGGCAGGAGTCAGGTTTACTGTCAGGGCAGAGTCACTGGAAGAAGGAGATACCGAAACCGTCATAGCTTATACAGACCCTGAGTATACACAGCCATTCAGGAACGGAGATGCTCTGACAACAGACGAAGATGGAAAGGCAGTTCTGTACAGGCTGAAATCAAACGATGTACTGATCATCACGGAAGTAAAAACACAGGAAGGCATGTCACTTTTGGCAGATCCTGTGTATATCAGGGTCTCTGCTTCAGGAAGGATATCGGGAACACTGGACCGCACTCTGCACGGCAAGGTGTACAGATTCTACGGCAATGAGAGCAGGACAGACGGCAACATCTCATATGACCTCTATGTGGACAATATGTCAGCAGTGACGCTGATGACGGGCGGAGAGGGAAGTGTGAGATACTACATGGCCGGTATCAGTTTCATTGCAGCTGCATTCTGCCTGCTTGTGATCAGAAAGAGGAAGGAACATGAAAAAGGAAACACTGAGCAACACCGCAGTAGCTAAGAAAGCATTCCTTATAATAATATGTGTACTCCTTTGTGCAGTCAGTATAGTATCTGCGGTCATATGTCTGTTCAAGGTGTTAAATGAGGCAAGAACTGAAAGCTACTACAGGGAGATCGATGAATTTGCTGCATTATATGAAGATGATATGCCTGCAGCAGATCAGACAGTGCTGCCATATGACTGGCCATTTGACCGGGACGTGGCAGCCTGGATCGTCATTCCCTGTCTGGATATCAGTTATCCGGTCATGTACAGCGCGGATAATGAGTATTACCAGCACAGGGACATAAATGGAGAGTACGCATTCCAGGGATCTCTTTTTATCGATATGTACAGCGGGCCTGATTTCGCCGGCTCCAATACAGTGATATACGGACACAACATGCTGAACGGAACGATGTTCGGCAGACTTTGGCATATAGTATACAGAGATGCTGCCAGGGATGACCCGTACTTCTGGATCATCACGGAGGAGGGAACATACAGATACAGGATATTTTCAGCATTCGAAACAACGAAGTATTCGGAAGGGTTCAAACAGTTTGAACCGGGAAGCGGGGAGTTCCTTGCGTGGTGCACACGCATGAAGGACAGTTCCTGTATTGATACAGGGGATCTTCTGTTCAGCCCTGAAGACAGGATAGTCACGCTGGCCACCTGCGGCAGCAGCGAATACTACAGAACGCTCGTTATGGGCGTTCGGGCGTAAACGTTTTCGAATAAATGTCTCTTTTATACAAAAAATCGTGAATATTTGCTAAAATAACCCCGATAAATATAAAAAATCTGACTAAAATACCTTGATTTGCCAGTTGAAAAGTATTACTATAACGGCAAATGTGATTATTCTGTGAACGGGTATACTGTTCGGAAAGGCAGTTCTTCAGCTTATGACGGCAGCAGAAGCATTGGAGCGAGTACTCTTATCATACAGACGGTATTATGATATCAATTCTGACCATCCTTTTGAACCGTTTGCAGCAGAAGCTGTATTCCATTCAGTAGAAAAAGGTTACTTCCTTTCCAAACGAGCAGTCACATCTGAGTCGGAAACAAATGAATACATCTTCTTCTACAAGGCTGACAGCCTGAGCGCAGAAGATGCAGAAAGACTCAGTAAGCTGGCTTGGGAAGAGGGCATGAGCCGGGTGAATCCACATAAGAATCATCGCAACTCGGATGTCACAGTCGTCTTACTGGCGGACAGGATAGACGATGAAGCAAAGCAGATCATCAAAAAGCTGCACTTCTATAAGAGTTATAAAATGACTTTTCAGGGATGGAGCGATTTCAGGGTGGTGGCTCTTGAGACATCCAGCGGAGATCTGGTGTACAACCGCAGAGGCGCACAGCTGAAGAAGATATACCTCAAAGTTGTACAGGACTGACACATTTTTAGCGATCCCAATACATCAGGATTATTTGATGTAAATATTTTTATTTTAACAGGGGGTATTATCAATGTTACCAATTATCATTATCGTTGTTGCGATCGTTGTTTTGATCATTGGTTACGTAACCTATGGTTCCTGGCTTGCCAAGAAGTGGGGCGTGGATCCTTCCAGAAAGACTCCTGCAGTTGAAAATGAGGACGGCGTAGACTATGTTCCCGCAAAACCTGCAGTACTTCTGGGACATCATTTCTCCTCCATCGCTGGCGCTGGCCCGATCAACGGTCCTATCCAGGCTGCAGTATTCGGATGGGTTCCTGTACTGCTCTGGTGCGTACTCGGAGGTATCTTCTTCGGTGGCGTTCATGACTTCGGATCACTGTTCGCATCCATCCGTCATGGCGGCAAGTCAATCGGTGAGGTTATCGCTGATTCAATGGGACCTGCTGCAAAGAAACTGTTCACGATCTTTGCCCTGTTGGTTCTGATCCTGGTTCTTGCTTCATTCGTTAACGTTGTAGCAGGTACCTTCATGACACCTAATGATCAGCTGGGAAGTGTATTTACAACTGGCACCGTGTCAGGACCTCAGTCAACAGCAATGATCTCCATGCTGTTCATCATTCTGGCTGTTGTTTATGGTCTGTTGACCAACAAAGCCGGACTCAAGACTGTTCCTGCGACCATCATCGGTATCATCCTGATCGTCGGCATCACAATCCTGGGACTTAATGTTGGTCTTGCAGCAAGCCGTACATTCTGGATCATCTTCATCGGTGTTTATATCACAGTTGCTTCACTGGTTCCTGTATGGATCCTGCTGCAGCCTCGTGATTATCTGTCCAGTTATCTGCTGTATGGCATGATGCTTCTGGCAATCGTTGGTATTTTTGCAGCCGCATTCAATGGTCAGGCCGCTGAGTTCAACAATGTTCCTGCATTCGCTGGCTGGAAACTGGCAAACGGAAACACACTGTTCCCGACACTGTTCATTACAGTTGCCTGTGGTGCATGCTCTGGTTTCCACAGCCTGGTTGCTTCAGGAACTACTTCCAAGCAGCTGGCAAATGAGAAGAGCGCAAAGCCTATCGGCTACGGCTCAATGCTTATCGAGTCAGCTCTGGGTGTTATCTCCCTGATCGCTGTTGGCATGGTATTTACAAAATATACTGGTGGCGAATTCGGTTCACCTTCTGTAGCATTTGCTTCAGGTATTGCAACAATGTTCACCGGTGATACAGCTGCTGCAGCTTACAGAGTAATCTACGCTCTGCTGACACTGGCTGTTTCAGTATTCGCTCTTACATCACTTGATACAGCTACCCGTCTGTCACGTTTCATGTTCTCAGAGCTCTTCCTGAAGGAAGGCGAGAAAGACTGGCATGATGCAACAGGATTCCGCAAGGTTCTTGCACATCCTCTGTTCGGTACACTGTTCATGGTAGTTGTAGGCTGCGTACTTGGTGGTCTGTCACTCAGCCAGATCTGGGGTCTGTTCGGCGCTGCAAACCAGCTCCTTGCAGGTATCGCTCTTATGGCTGTTGCTACATGGCTTGGAAATATCGGAAAGAGCAAGAAGATGTTCGTATTCCCGATGATCTTCATGCTGGCCGCTACACTGGTAAGCCTTGTAATGACTATCATCAACAAGATCAAAGCATTTGCTGCAAATGCAGAAGGCGCTTTCGCATGGGGCAACTGGTTCCAGCTGATCCTTGCTATCGCAATGGTTATCCTGGCAATCATCCTGGTTATTCAGGGAATTCAGACATTCTCGAAACAGTCAAAGAATAAAGCCACTGCATAAGTAACTAAGCTAAAGCAGTAAAACAAAAAACTTTCAGGAGGCACAGTGAAAACCGCGCCGCTTTTGTGTTATACTATCTGCAAATTTGATCTGAACGGAGATGTTTCATGAAGATAGTTTTGCTGGATGCAGACTCCATAGGAAGAGATGTTGATCTCTCAGGCTTTGCTGAGCTGGGGGAATTTGTTGTATATGGAAGCACCAGGGATGACCAGATCGCTGAAAGATGCGCTGACTGCAATGTACTGATAGTCAACAAGCAGGAGGTCAGGGAGACCACGGTGGGGCAAGCCCGGAATCTGAAACTGGTATGCATCACTGCGACCGGTATCAACAATCTGGATACAGACTATCTGGACAGCCATGGCATCGCGTGGAGGAACGTTGCGAACTACTCTACGGAGGATGTTGCGCAGCATACATTTGCCATGCTGTTCTATCTGCTGGAGCATCTGTCGTATTACGATGAATATGTGAAGTCAGGCAGATATGTAAATGACGTCAGCTTCTCGCACTTTGCGAAGGTATTTCATGAACTGAACGGTATGACCTGGGGCATTATCGGCATGGGAAATATCGGCAGACGGGTTGCAGATATTGCCACGGCTTTTGGATGCCATGTGATCTATTATTCCACATCCGGAAAGAACCGAACCGCCGGATATGAATGCGTGGAGTTTGATGATCTGCTTGCAAGATCGGATATCATATCCGTGCATGCGCCACTGAACGATCAGACCAGAGGCCTGATGAACGCTAAGGCGTTTTCAAAAATGAAAAAGAGTGCTATATTCATCAATGTCGGCCGCGGGCCTATAGTTGTGGAAGAAGACCTGGCGGCAGCACTGGGATCTGAGACCATTGCAGCTGCAGGTCTGGATGTATTGGATAAGGAACCTATGGCGGAAGACAACCCCCTGCGACGGATCACTGACAGTACAAAGCTGCTCATCACTCCTCATATCGCATGGGCGCCTGTGGAGGCAAGAGTCCGTCTGATGGATATAGTCCTTAAGAATATAAAAGAGTTTTACGGTTTATGATCAAGAAGACACTGTTAATGATAATACAGATCGTCCTGACAGCAGCCTGGGCAGCATTGCTCCTGGGCTCTGACTCGTTCCCTTCTGTCTACATCTTTGCAGCGGTCTGCGGCATCATAACCATCATTATCAACAACACAGGAGGCGGGCACAGATCAGAGCTCACTGAAGGTGAGAGCCCAGAGAAAAAGAACAGACATCTGCCCACCATCATTATCACAGGCCTGATACTGTCAGGAGCGGTCCTTATAGGCAACTATGGTCTGATGGGGCAGTATACAGACAGCAAAGTGGTGGTCCTTGCGGGATTCCTGGTACTGCTGCTGGGAGGCTTCTGTACATTCGCAAATATCACCGGAGCATTCATCCGCCTGGCAAGGCGATCTTCATCACAGCCCCGGAAGCACAGATTTAAGATGCACACGGTCCTTCTGGGCACAGCGGCAGTCCTGACCGCTATCTATACAGTCATATTCATACTGGGATTCTATCCGGGCATCCTGTCACCTGACAGCATCAATCAGATAGAGCAGACATTCACCGGTGTATACTCAAACCACCATCCGTTCTGGCATACCATGATCATACAGGCCTGTGTGCGTATCGGCATGGCAGTATGGGGTGATATAAACGCAGGCATATGTATTTACAGCATAGTTCAGATCCTGTGTATGGCATTTGCGTTTGGATATGTGATCATGACCCTGTATGATATGGATCTGTCATATGGAGTGATCATCCCCTGTATCATATATTTCGCCGTCATGCCTTATCACATCCTGTACAGCTTCACGATGTGGAAGGATATACTCTTCGGGGCAGCCATGGCTGTCTTTGTCACATCGCTCCTGAGGCTCCTTTCATCAACGAGAGTATCCGATATCATACTGCTGATCATCTCCTCGCTGGGAGTATGTCTGCTGCGGAGCAACGGACAGATCGCGTTCATCCTCACATTTATCGTGGCAATATTCGTTCTGGGAAGAAGGTATGCAAGAATTCTGATCATCCTTGCGGCAGTGCTGGTGGCATCAGTCATACTGAAGTATCCTGTCCTGTCCGCACTGCATGTCGCACAACCGGATACCATAGAATCACTGTCTATCCCATGCCAGCAGATAGCGAGAGTGATCGCTGACGGCGGAGAGCTGACAGAAGAACAGAGACAGCTGCTCGGTCAGGTAGTGGACGTAGACAGAGTGGCAGAGACATATCAGTGGTACATATCTGACTTCATCAAGGATCTGGTCCGGGAGCACGGCAATCAGGACTATATCTCCGAACACAAAATGGATTTCATTAAGCTGTATCTTCAGATAGGTATGGAGCACCCGTCCAGCTTCATAAAAGGCTGGATAGATGCCACGAAGGGATACTATATCGGAGGATATGACATATTTAACTGGACAGTAGTTGAAGCAAATGACAGAGGCATAGCCAGACAGGCCCCGGTTCCTATAGTTTCCGAGGGCATGAATGCCTATATGGACAGCTTCAATGCTATATGGCCGCTGCAGCTGCTGATCAGCATAGGCCTCTTCGCATGGATCATGGTAATGCTTCTGGGTGCTGGTATAGCCACGCGCAGGAAAGAAGCACTCCTTGCCATACCCTGTATAGCGATGATACTGACGCTGCTCATAGCAACTCCCGTATACTCGGAGTTCAGATATGCGTACGCTCTGTTCACAGCCATGCCGGTTGTTTCAGCTGCTGTACTCGCCCGGAAAAGAACCTGAGCGTTCACATATTTTTCATTTAACTTTTAAAAAACATTGTGATATTGTTATAGCAACACTATCACAGACAGAGGCAATAGATGAGAAACTTTTTGGATAATCTCAGATACAGATTTCAGCAGCTGATGCAGGGCCGGTATGGCACTGATGAGTTTAACAGGTTCCTGAGCTTTTTCGCGCTGGGCCTGATCATTATTTCGTTTTTCAGATGGCTGTGGCCGCCACTGTTCTACGTCGACATTGCAGCGCTGCTCATCCTCGCATATGCGATCTTCAGATCATTTTCAAGAAATCACTATGCAAGGTCGAAAGAAAGAGATTTTTATGTTAATATAAAAGATAAGGTTCTGGGGTTTTTCAGGCTCCAGAAGAAGAGATGGGACGGACGAGCAACCAGCAGATATTACAGATGCCCCGGGTGCAGGACCATCATCCGAGTCCCGAAAGGCAGAGGAAAGATAGAGATCACCTGCCCGAAATGCAGAAACAGATTTATTAAAAGAACTTAGCAGATGATAAACGATCCCTATGCAGTCCTGGGGGTTTCCAGAAATGCGACCCCCGAGGAGATAAAAAAAGCATACAGACAGAAAGCCAGACAGTATCATCCTGATATGCATCCGGACGACCCCGATGCTACCAGAAAGATGAACGAGATCAACGAGGCTTATGACATGCTGTCAAACCCTGAGAAGTATGAAAGAGAAAGGGCCAGACAGCGTGCTCAGCAGAATTACAGTTCCGGCTATGGCGCATCGGGCTATGGCGGGTCTTCTTATGGTGGTTCATCATATGGCAGTTCTTCGTATGGAGGAGGCTCTTCATACGGAGGATCTGGCTACGGACAGAGTTCGGGATACAGCCAGAGCGATGACGATGACGACGATTATTACAACTCTTACGGCTATTACAGCAGAAATGATGGCCGTTACGGTTGGTCCGGCAATTTCGGATTCTACGATTTCTTTAACAATTTCAACAATTTTGCAGGGCAGAGCAGAGCCAGTACCAACCCACAGGTTCAGTCCGGTGATAGTCCGGAGGTCCGGATCGCTATTGGCTATATAAATAACGGCCATTATCAGGCAGCTCTGAATACACTGGCGAAGATCACGAGCAGCGGCAGAAATGCCAGATGGTATTATCTGTGCTCGCTGGCATATTACGGCGGAGGCGATCTGAATCACGCTACTGATTATATGCAGAAAGCCAATCAGATGGATCCGAACAATCAGACGTACAGGCAGCTCCTGAGCCAGTTCCTGAATGCCAGCCGCTCAGCCAGTGAAGAGTCATCATACTATACAACAAACAGGAACGTGGGCAGATCACTGCTGCTGAGACTGCTCATTCCGTTTATCATAATGATCCTTTTCTACAGCGTCTTTTTGAGAGGATGCATTGGATGCTACGGCTACGGCTGGGGCTATAATCCGTACTACGGATACCGCAGCCAGCAGGAAAGCAATTATAACCCGTAAGGGAGGAGATATCATGGGCAAGACAATAGGTATCGATCTGGGAACCACCAACAGCTGTGTGGCAGTTGTAGAGGGTGGTAATACCGTGATCATCCCGAATGAAAAAGGCGGTCTGACAACGCCCAGCGTAGTTGCATTTACCAAAAAGGGTGAGAGACTGGTCGGAAAAGCGGCCAGAAGGCAGGCTGCAGTAAACGCAGACAGGACTATCAGTTCCATCAAAAGAGAGATGGGCACTGACTGGAAGAAAAAGATAGACGGCAAATACTATACTCCTCAGGAGATCAGCGCCATGATCCTCAGAAAGCTTCGCGAGGATGCTGAAAAATACCTGGGCGAGAGCGTGACCGATGCGGTCATCACGGTGCCGGCATATTTTAACGATATACAGAGGCAGGCCACCAAGGATGCGGGGCGCATCGCCGGACTCAATGTAAAACGTATCATCAACGAGCCCACCAGCGCAGCTCTTGCATATGGTCTGGACCACGGAGAGCCCCAGAAGATCATGGTATTCGACCTCGGAGGAGGCACATTTGACGTGTCTATCATCGAGATCGGTGAAGGAGTCATAGAGGTTCTGGCTACCAACGGTGACAACCACCTCGGCGGTGATGATTTTGACCAGATCATTGCAGATCATATCGCAAATGCCATAAAGAGAGATTTCCAGGTGGATGTGACCAGAGACTATGCGGCCATGCTGAGGATCAGAGAGGCAGCAGAAGCCGCAAAGAAAGAGCTCTCCGCGTCAGAATCTGCCAATATCATCCTGCCGTATCTGACTCAGAGACACGGAGAGGCTATCAGTCCCGAGTACAGGCTCAGCAGAAAGAGATTCAATGAGCTGACCAAAGGTCTGGTCGACAGGACAGAAGGTCCGGTCAGGGATGCCCTGATGGATGCCGGGATAGCATCATCTGAGCTGAGTAAGGTCCTGCTGGTAGGCGGCTCTACCAGGATCCCCGCTGTGCAGGACAAGGTGCGTGAGCTGACAGGCTTCAATCCGTCCCAGAACATCAATCCGGACGAGTGTGTGGCGCAGGGTGCTGCCATCCAGGGAGATACCCTGTCAGGCGGAAGCATCGTGGTAGCAGGTGCGCAGAACGGGCTCCTACTTCTGGATGTCACTCCGCTCAGCCTGTCGATAGAGACTGTCGGAGGAGTAGCAACCAGACTGGTTGAAAGGAATTCCACACTGCCGGTTCATTATTCACAGATCTTTACCACAGCTGCTCCGTATCAGAGCAGTGTAGATATACATGTCATGCAGGGCGAGCGTCCCATGGCAAGAGACAACAAGACCATAGGCCGTTTCAGACTGAACGGTATACAGAGGGCTCCCGCGGGAGTGCCTCAGATCGAGGTCACATTCGATATCGATGCGAATGGCATACTGAAGGTTTCTGCAAAGGATCTGAGCACAGGCCGTGAGCAGTCTATCACCATAACCGAGAACGGGAAGATGAGCGAGGCCGATATCCAGGCAGCGATTCGTGACGCGGAGGCAAATGCCGCCATGGATTCTGCCAGAAAGGGTGCGCTGGATATCAATAATGAAGCAAATACATTGATACTCAGAGCTGAGCAGGCAGTCCACAAGCTGGGCAAGGATATCTCCAAAGAAGAAAAGCATCAGATAAAGACGGACTGCAATGAACTCAGGAAGCTTCTGGCCAGAAACAGACCCGACAGGACGTCAGATGCTCAGATAGATGAGATACGTCAGGCTATGAGCAGGCTGGAAGCGTCTGCATCTTCTGCTATTTCCAGAGCAGAGTTATAAGGAAACAAAACTATCGTTTGGTGAGGAACAATAACTAATGGAGCGCAGGTCCCAGGGCAACAGAGTGGGTAACAGATTCGATTACGAAAAGGCATATGAGGAGGCTGGCAGGCCCTCATCCAGACAGAAAAGTCAGAGCGCAGCTGCAGGCAGCAGAAGGTACTCTGATCAGACAGACACCACATCACATACCAGTGCCAGAAGAGAAGCAGCCAGGAAAAGACGCAGAAGAAAACAGATCCAGAGGCTGGTCATTCTGGCAGTGATAGCCGTACTGGTCATAGTCGGTATCATCGTCCTCCTGGTCACCTGCGGCAAGAAGAAAGAACCTGAAGAGGTTATAGAAGAAGGAATACCGATTCTGGAAACACAGCTGCAGAAAGCAACTGTTGAAGAACTGTATACCTATGGTACTCACCTCAACATGACAGGAACTCTGCCTGCGGAGGTGACGGGTGAGTTTGCCCATCTGGAGACCGATCTGGTCCTGTATAACGGAGATTTTATCTCCGTTCCCCTGAAAATCTCTGATTCACAGTTTACATTGTCAGAATATGTAAATGGCGGACTGTATCTGGATGATATCCCCAGAGATACGTACACCATGTTTATCAGACTGACCTCGACAGAGCCATTTGAAGAGGAAACAGAAGAGACGACAGTGGAGCCGGAAGAAACCGAAAATGAGACCCAGGCAGCAGATGGCACTGAAGCAACTACGGTCCGCAGGATAGAGAAGAAGAAACCGGATGAGCCGACTACCATGGAGACTGCTGAGTCTGAGGGCGAGGAAGAACTTGCAGAGGGAGAGACCAGACCGGAGCCTGTTTATTACTACAGATATTATGCTATTTCCAATACCAGTGACTATCCGGAGACCGTCTATTATACAATGAGCGGTTATGGAAACCGTATTACCATAGATACAGAATCTGAATATCCGACCATGCAGATGGAAGTGGTCAGAAATACTGATCCCGATGTTTACGATATCGTGATCGATCCGGGACACGGCGGATATGATGCCGGCGCCATAGGCATAGATGATTTCTGTGAGAGGGACTTCACACTGCCTCTGTCACTGAAGATCAAACAGAAGCTGGAAGCAGCCGGATTCAAGGTGGCGCTGACCAGAGACTCAGATGCCAATCTGCTCGAGCCTTACGGGCCTGACGGCAGAATAGCGCGGGCTTGCTCCAAGCATGGCAAGTATCTGGTATCCATCCATATGAACAGTTCAGGCGCTGGTGGTCTGGAAATCTACACTGCCAGCGGTATTGATTATACGTTTGCAGAGCTTCTGAGAGACAGTATCAAGCAGTATTCGGGTCTCGGAGACACCCTGACTATGGGCACATCCCTGACTGATATATTCAGCAGGAGTTTTACACAGGCAGATATAGAGGCTACTATCGAGGAGAATATCGCAGACGGTCTGAAACCATACGAGCCCACACTGAGATCCAGTTATTATTTTGTCATCCGTGAGACCGGAGGTATAGCGACCGGAGCATATACAGATGACCGCAATCCCGACCAGCCATACAACCCGTACTGCTATTCAAATGTATGTCTGGAATCGTATATCACTGAGCTCGGTTATATCACAGTCCGGGAAGATCTGGAGCTGATGCAGAAGAATATGGACGGATTTGCAAAAGGTATCGCAGACAGTTTCATCAATTTCTGCGGAGAGCAGGATGCCGCACAGGCAGACCAGACAGATGGGACTGCCCAAACCGGTGAATCTCCAGAAGCAGGGGAAACTGCTGAGACCGCTGAATCTGCTGAAACCGAAGGAGCGAGTGTAACAGATTAGTTACATTATCTCGTCAGAATCCAGAACAATTGTAAAAGGACCATCATTGACTAAAGAGACCTGCATATCCGCACCGAATATGCCGGTCTCTGTTTTTGCGTACGGAGCCAGCTCGCGGCATTTGCTGATGATATATTCATAGAGAGCCTCGGCATGTGCAGGGTCACCGGACTTGATGAAGCTGGGTCTGTTGCCTTTCCTGCAGTCTGCAAAGAGAGTAAACTGTGACACCAGCAGCAGATCTCCGCCCACGGTCTCCAGAGACAGATTGGTCTTGCCGTTCTCGTCGGCGAATATGCGAAGACCCAGCATTTTTCTGACCATTTTGTCCGCGATCTGTTCAGTGTCTGTCTCGCAGCATCCGACCAGGACCATGAATCCACAGCCAATGGAACCGGTCAGAACACCGTCTGATACAACACTTGCAGAAGACACTCTCTGGATGACGAATTTCATGATATAATGATCCCTTCAAAATGATATGACGGTATTGTAACCTTAAAGTAGAGTATATTTCAAGAAAATATGATAGAATAAGGGCATGAATCATTATCCGGAAATACTGGCCCCGTGCGGGACATTTGAATCACTCGAAGCGGCAGTCAAGGCAGGTGCAGATGCGGTATATCTGGGAGGAGACCTCTTCTCAGCCAGAGCATTTGCAGGGAACTTTGATACTGAGGCTCTGCTTGCGGCAATAGATCATTGCCATATTTATGATGTGAAAATATATATGGCTCTGAACACTCTGCTCAAAGACGATGAGATAGGCAGGGTACGTGAGTATGTCCGCCCGTTCTACAGGGCGGGCCTGGACGGCGTGATCGTCCAGGACATGGGCGTGGTAAATGTGCTGAAGAACGAATACCCCGATCTTCCTCTGCACGCATCCACTCAGATGAGCGTGTCATCCGCTTACGGTGCACAGGTGCTGAAGGACCTGGGATTTACCAGAGTCGTACCGGCCAGAGAGCTGTCACTGGCAGAGATTCGCAGCATTAAGGAGAAGGTGGATATCGAGATAGAATGCTTCGTTCATGGCGCCATGTGCTTTGCATATTCCGGAAAATGCCTGATGAGCTCATTTATCGGCGGAAGGAGCGGCAACAGAGGCAGATGCGCGCAGCCGTGCAGGCAGAGATGGAGCCTGCAGGCGGATACTGAAAATGGCACCAGACAGGTTGCTGACCAGTATGTAATGAGCCTGAAGGATATGTGCACTCTGGAGGTGCTGCCTGAGCTGATAGCCGCCAGGATCGATTCGTTCAAGATCGAAGGCAGGATGAAGAAGCCTGAGTATACAGCATCCACTGTGGCAGCCTACAGGATGGCCAGAGATATGTATCTGAGCGGTCTGGGCAGCGAAGCACAGATCCGTCAGGCAGTTACCGATATGAAGGATATCTATAACAGAGGCGGATTCTCTGAAGGGTACTACTTTAGACAGAATGGACCGGATATGCTCTCGCCTGACAGACCTAACCATACAGGGGTATTTCTGGGGACTGTGACCAGGATTGAGCCGCCGTATCTGTATGTCAGGACCGCCATAGATGTAAATGCTCAGGATGTCTGCGAATTTCGTACTGACGGGATGCAGGGAACAGGCAGTGATGTTCCGACTCTGACCACCGCGGAAGGAGCTGCAAAGGGAAGTACGCTCAGACTGAAGGGAAATGATTTCAAGAGATTTAGAAAGGGCATGGAAGTATACCGTATACGTAACAACGCACTGCTTTCCAGGATCGAGGAGGAGATAATAGCTCCGGAAAGACAGGTGTCCGCACAGGCGCATGTAACCGCGCATATGGGGAGTCCTCTGGTGATAACGATCAGTGCCGCGGATGGCAGGGATATACAGGTCAGTTGCAGCGGAAGCATTGTTGAGGAAGCATCCAGCCAGCCCAGCAGCGCAGCTGTTATAGCAGAGAAAATGCAGAAAACAGGAGGCAGCGGTGTGCGTCTGGATGTCACCTGTGATATAGATATCAACGCCTTCATAAGGATGAGCGAGCTGAACAATCTCAGAAGACAGGCTGTTTCAGACTTCAAGGATGCCCTGGCAGCTGCAGGCAGGAGAGTGTGACTATGGCAACTGTTTATTTCAGAGTGAGCGGCATAGAACAGCTGAAAGCGGTCTGCAGCGAGGATATTGCACATGCAGTCATCTGCCGTGCAGAACTGTTTAAGAAGGCATCCGGGCTGAGAGATGATGGCGCTTCAGACAGGCTGAAGATATATATCGATCTTCCGGATATCATGCGTGAGAACAGGTCAGATGAGATAGCAGAGATGGCAGATACTGCCAGATGTGCAGACGGTCTGGTCATCAAGAATATCGATGAGATGGGGTTGGTGATCTCTTCAGGATATGACGGAGAGATCCTGGCAGATCCATTTCTGTATGCCTACAACAAAGAGGCAGTCAGCCTGTACAGAAGCCTGTTTCCGGACATGCGGTTTATTGCTGCGGATGAGCTGACCGATGCAGAGCTCCTCGGGCTGTGGAAACCGGATGAAGTGATATACAAGGTCTATGGCAGACAGAGAGTCATGTTCACAGCCCAGGATTTCCATGAGAATTTCTCCCAGAAAGAAACAGCCGGGCTGCATATGGAGTCAGCAAGGAAAGACCGGTTTGTGGTCATGCATGAAGAGGATTATGATACCGTTCTGACGGAGCAGCCTGTCAGTATGCTGAGCAGACTGGATACACTTCCCTGGAGCAGTATGCTCATAGATCTGACATGCGAGAGCGGACGTGAACTGGAGGCAGTCCTGAGCTCTGTCCGGAAGGCATTTTCAGGGAAAATGACAGAAGAGTATGGCAGCACATTCGGCCATCATTTCAAAGGTATAGATTAAGTTGATCACTGTTAAATGTTCAGAAGAAAGATTCACATACAGTGCCTACCATCTGGTCAAGGCATTTTTCCCTGATGAAGAGGTTCATACAGAGGTTATGACTGCGCAGGACACAGACGGTGACCTCAGCTATTCAGGTGTGCAGATATATGGAGATGAAGGACTCCTGGCTGGAGTGCCATATGATGGTGACAGGAAGGCTATGGATAGAGCAGTCTATGATCTGCTGGCTGAAAAAACGGGAACAGATCTCCCATGGGGGATACTGACCGGAGTCAGGCCTTCGAAACTGGCTATGGAGCAGATCCGGAGCATTTATTCAGGGACGAAAGATGTAGGCTGGGAGGCAGAAAAGAACAGATTTACCTGGGAAATAGCGGCATCCTTCAGAGTGAGTCCCGCAAAGGCAGCTCTGATATGGAACATAGCGCGGAAAGAGATCAGATGTATAGATACTGCTTTCCACCAGGCTGCAGGGAAAGATACATTCAGCCTGTATGCGGGCATCCCTGTCTGCCCGAGCATATGTTCATACTGTTCATTCAGCTCAGGACCGTTCAGCGTATGGGGAAGCCGCCTGGATGACTATATAGATGCACTGTGCTCTGAGCTGAAGGCTGCATCTGAAAGAACCGGAGCCATGCACCTCACATCCATATATATAGGCGGAGGCACCCCGACTGTATTAAATGAGAGTCAGCTGGAACGACTTCTGAAATGCATAAATGACTGCTACCTGAACAGAGCGGACCATGTACCGGAATTTACTCTGGAAGCAGGTAGGCCGGATACGATCAACAGACAGAAGCTGGAGATTGCAAGAGCATATGGAGTGAACCGTATTTCCATCAATCCACAGACCATGCAGCAGAGAACCCTTGATCTGGTAGGAAGGGAGCATACGGTTCAGGATGTTGCAGATAAGTATTATCTGGCCAGAGAGGCTGGATTTGACAATATAAATATGGATCTGATCGCAGGACTTCCCGGGGAGACACCGGAGGATATGAGAGATTCCCTGCAGCGTGTCGCTGAGCTGGTACCCGACAGTCTGACCGTCCATGCTCTCGCGGTAAAGAGAGCTGCGCGTCTGGAACATCAGTATGCATCTGGCAGGGAAGCTAAGGTGATGATCGAATATGCCGCGCAGGCAGCAGCGGATATGGGACTTGAGCCATATTATCTGTACAGACAGAAAAGCATAGCAGGCAATCTGGAGAATGTCGGTTATGCTCGTAACGGTAAAGAGTGCATCTATAATATCATGATCATAGAAGAAGCACAGAGTATCATCGCCTGTGGAGCCGGGGCATCTACCAAGATAAGGCTGAAGGAGCCCATTCCCAATCCCGACCGCAGAGGGAAAGTAATGACTAGCATACTTCACAGCGACAATCCCAGATCGATCGATCAGTATATTACGGAATTTAAAATCCGCTATTGACAAGCCTTCGGAGATTGCTTTATAATACTTAAGTCGCTTGTGAAGCGGTATGCGGATATGGCGGAATTGGCAGACGCGCATGGTTCAGGTCCATGTGAGGTAACACTCATGCAGGTTCAACTCCTGTTATCCGCAGTAGAAAATAACTCGTGTTGTCACGAGTTATTTTTTTGTTCATATATAAGTCTGTATATCAGTGTAGCTTCAGAAATGCGCCTTCGATCCTGCGGTAGAGGCGCTCCAGTAGTTCACAT
>JAZUNG010000076.1:0-3732 GCA_045604025.1 Lachnospiraceae bacterium
CTTATACTTGTAAACGATAACCTTTCTGGCCTTTCCCTGTGCTGTAACTTCAGCCTCAACAGCTGCGCCAGCTACTGTAGGATTGCCAACTGAAACTGTGTCAGCACCGATCAAAAGAACCTGATCGAAAGTAACGGTTGAACCAACTTCTGCTCCAAGCTTCTCAACCTTAATCTTGTCGCCCTTGGAAACCTTATACTGTTTTCCGCCGGTAGCAATAATTGCGTACATAACGTACCTCCCAAATAAATACTCGCCAACTGTGGTGACAGCATAAACTGTACTTAATAAAACCTCATTGAGCGGTCAACCATGAAATTCTATCATCAACATTCCATGATTGTCAATATAAACCTTTAAAAAATAGGATATATTGTTTCGTTAAACCATGTATAGCCAAGATCAGCTACCTGAGGAAGCACTCCGAAGTTGATCAGCAGGCCATAAAGCAGCCACAGCAGTATGAGGATCAAAATGATATTTATGATCACTATAATAGCTGTAACTCCTTTCTTTCTGGGTTTTACGGCCTCTTCTTCTGCTTCTTCTTCAAACGTATCTTCCAGATCGACAAGACCTTTATCATCGATCTCTTCTTTTTCATCGATGACCAGCTCGCCGTCCTGATTGTAGTCCATTGCATTGATATTGAAAACCTGAGTGTTGCCAATATCTTCAGCAGCTTCTGCTGATACATTTTCAGGAGCATTGCTGACGTCTTTAGTGACCTCTGCAACTGCTTCTGTATCTTCATTTATCTCATCCTGAACATCTTCAGCAAAGCTTGCAGCAGCAACCTGCACATTCTCTGTTTCGCCTGCTTCTTCAGTAACGGGTGCCTCTGGTGTCTGTTCTGTTTCAACCGGAATACCTTCTGAGGGTTCTGTCTGTGTATCTACGGCATCATCTGCAGGAGTTTCTTCAGCAGCAGTCTGGATCATCTGATCAGGAAATTCAGCTTCATTCGGTTCATCCTTCCAGGATGCAGCCTCGGATTCCTGATCACTTTCTTCCATGACGCTTTGAAACTCTTCAGGAGTATCAACTATATCATCACCTATGACCTTCTCGTCATCAGCCGGAGCTTCAGCTACAGGCTGTTTGGCAGCATCAGGCATGACAATAGCACATGACTCATCGTAAGCGATCTTCAGAGCAGCCAGTCTTATATCTTCAGGAGTTTCGCCATTCTGAATATTGGAAAACAGATTGATAAAAGTCTTCTTGGTAGCATTCATGGCACTGTCATGATCGCCGGTAATAGACTTTGAAAAATTGTAGATATCTTTGGCGTAACTCTGATAAACAGTCTTGATGGAATCTTTGTTACCGGATCTGATCTCTTCAATAATTGCTTTATTGTCCATATCATATCTCCTTTTATAATGATCAGCTGATCATACATGATCGCATAAAAATAAAGTGTCCCTGAAGAACACTTTAAGTATAACAGAATCACAATACTTCGTAAAGTGGGCGGTAAACTTTTTTCCTTGTTATCTCCACCAGACCGAGTGGGGTCATATCTATCAGCACAGGCTTCAGAGGATCGTCTTCCAGATAACCTTTCAGAGCATTTAAAAGTTGAGATCTGTTTTCATCAGATCTCATATTTATAAAATCGATAATGATGATACCTGACAGATTACGCAGTCTGATCTGACGGGCCACTTCACAAGCAGCCTCCAGATTCACGGACAGATATTCATTTTCCGGATCCCCACGATCGCTCGACCTGCCGGTATTTACATCAATGGAAACCAGAGCCTCCGTAGGTTCGATCACAATGCATGCGCCAGACCTGAGATTTACCTTCTTTTCAGTTGCATTGCGGATCCTGCTATGGATCGAATAAACCACGTCAAAACTGACTGACCGGTCTTTGTAAATGGACAATTGTTCTTCTCTGTTCGGATAATATCTGCGTATATGATCTCTGACATTCAGGAACACTTCAGAGACATCAGTTACAACAGTTATATCAGGATCTGATCTCAGATAAGTATCAATATATGAAACATAAGGCTCCGGATTTTCATAAAGAAGGCCCCTTGAATCTTTCCCGGCATTCAGTACAAACCTGTTTTCATCAGATAGATCCAGCCTGCATGTCAGAGATGGACCTTTTGTTCCGACAGCATCTCTTTTTACCTGAACGAGGATGATATCGCCTTCTCGTAAGGGCCCGTCGTCGCGCAGGATATTTATGTAATGAGGATTGGTTTTTCTTCCCAGTCTCAGATATCCGGTATGTCCCTTTTCGTATTCCACAAACGCTGCATTCATTCCGGAAGCAATATTGGTCACCCTTCCGGCATATATATTGCCAACTATACTCTGTTTATCCGGTCTGTCACAGAATATCTCAACAGTCCGTCCTGATGCATCAAGAAGGAAAACCAGAATCGCTTCATTATATCGAGTTATAACTATCTTGCCTGTCATTGATCTGCTGTTTCAAACCTTTCAAGAGGGATCATATCAGCTGCGTACAGTTCAGTCCGCATGATAGTCAGATTGTTGCGGTCATATTCCAGGTCCGACATCTCAAATAATACCTGCATCAGCAGATCCGGCTTGAGATTGTTCTCGCTGCCAGCAGTTACTGTCATGTTATACTTATTGTCATTTCTGTTCAGACTGATCACAAATGGTCTGATATCTGTTTCCTTTTCACCTGATTTAGTTCTTCTTACAGTTATAACGCTGTCAGAAGCCAGAAATAAATCTGTGGCAGGACAGGCGCCGCTATTTACTGTAACAATGTATGATGCATATCTGACAGCAGCCATTCCCTTGGCAGCATTCTCAGGTATCTCATGAACGCTCAGTACTTCAAATCCTTCACCCATCTGAGCGTTCAGCCTTGCCATAATATCTGATGTAAGCTGACCATCTGCAACTTCAGCATCCAGATAATCACCGCAGCTGAGCACGCCCACACCCAGAGGCTGCGCAAAGTTCATCTTCTGATGGGGATTGAATCCGATCGAATACACCATCTGTATCCCGGCTCTTATGAATGCTCTCTGGAACGATCTCATGATATCGAGATGACCAAGGAATTTAACTCTTTCTCCTCTGGCAAACTTAATTCTTATTTTCAAAGCAGATACCTCCTTTGAAAACATTTGCTCCGCATCCCGAGCATTTTTCACGGCAGTTAGGCGTAACCTTCTCTGCCATGGCATTATGAAACTCCCGTTCCATAAAACTTCTGGTCACTCCGGCATCTATGAAATCCCACGGCAGGATCTCAGATAATTCTCTCCGTCTGTAAACATAGTGATCCAGACTGCATCCGGCATCACTTGCAGCCTGGATCCATCTGTCGTAATCGAATTGTTCGGTCCATGCATCGAATATGCCTCCGGCATTGTATACATTCTCGATCACCTGACACAGACGTCTGTCTCCCCTGGCCAGCAGTCCTTCTATCACAGATGTCTTCGCATCATGCCAGTTGTATCTGATAGACTTTTTATTCAGCTGTCCCTTGATCGATTCATTCAGGGTCCTGGCCTTTTCCAGATATATATCCGGTTCATACATGGGCTCCCACTGGAATGGTGTAAATGGTTTGGGAATAAAGAATGAAGTACTGACCGTGATCTGTACCTTTCCCTGCCTCTGCTCCTTCGGGACCTCATCGTAATAGATCTCGGCTATTTTTTCAGCCAGATCAGAGATACCTATGATATCATTTTCGGTTTCCGTAGGCAGGCCCAGCAT
>JAZUNG010000077.1:0-6770 GCA_045604025.1 Lachnospiraceae bacterium
GGCTGAGGCAGCAGCAGAGGCTGCACGCTGGGCAGCATACCAGACTTCAGATGATGACTGGGAAGAGGCTCTGGCAG
The DNA here is from genome assembly GCA_045604025.1 of Lachnospiraceae bacterium. GTDB lineage: Bacteria > Bacillota > Clostridia > Lachnospirales > Lachnospiraceae > RGIG5612. The sequence goes on from JAZUNG010000077.1 coordinate 78, forward strand.
CAGCAGATGCAGCAGCCGCAGCAGTTGAAGAGGCATGGGGCTGGGCAGCAGATGCAGAAGTTGCTGAGGAAGAAGCTGCATACGAGGCAGAGACATACAGCCTCAGAGAACAGCTCATCAACTATGCATGCTCATTTGCCGGATGGCTGCCGTATGTATCCGGCGGATCATCACTTTCAACAGGTGTTGACTGTTCAGGATTTACATCAGCTATCTATGCTGCATTCGGATATTCAATTCCCAAGAGCTCAGAAGCTCAGAAGTATGTTGGATATTCCGTACCGCTGTCACAGATACTTCCTGGTGATATCATCATCTATCCTGGCCATGTGGCACTGTATGTCGGCGATGGACTGAAGGTACATGCACCTTATCCCGGACAGACTGTAACTGTCAACAGCATGTATTATATGACCATTCTGGATGTCAGAAGAATAATTGACTAATATTCAATACATATTGAGTTATTTGCCCCGGAGTATATACTCCGGGGTTTTTTATAAATTTGTTAAAAATCCTACAAGAGTTATCCACGCTGAAAAATCGCGTATTTTAGGCATTTCTTACTTGTACGCACACTTATCCACATTATCCACATTGTCCACATTTCAAGGTTATTAGTTTTTTTACGACTTTTATGCATATTTTATGTAAAATATGTTTTTTTTATGGACATCGGATTTCCGCTTTTAATAACCCTCATTCTATGCTACAATTAAAGCACCTAATAATGCGAAAGGGGTGACTTTTATGAAATTTAATATTTCAGGACGCAATGTCGAAGTAACTGAGAGTCTTAAGACTGCGATAGTTGAGAAACTCGGAAAGCTTGAGAGGTTCTTTTCGCGCGATGTAGAGGCTCAGGTTACCCTGAGCGTTGAAAAAAACAGACAGAAGATCGAGGTGACCATTCCTGTAAAGAACGGTATGATCCGCGGCGAGCAGGAGAGCTCCGATATGTATGTGTCTATCGACCTTGTTGAGGAGATCATCGAGAGCCAGCTGAAGAAGTATCGCAAGAAGATCATTGACAGATATCAGTCAGCTGCCAATTTCTCCGATGAGTATATCGAAGAGGATGATGCTGAGGATGAGAGCGATATCAGGATCGTCAAGGTAAAGCATTTCCAGTTCAAGCCCATGGATCCTGAAGAGGCATGCATGCAGATGGAACTGCTGAATCATGATTTCTTCGTATTCACCAATGCTGAGACTGACGAAGTCAATGTAGTATACAAGAGAAAGAACAACACATACGGCATCATCGAGCCTGAGCGCTGACAGATGAGCTGACAGCCTGGGATCACCAAAGGCTGAAAAATAATAAAGTGATATACTATTTCGGCGCCGCGGGCCATGCGGCGCCGAATGAATGATTGAAGGAGAAACGCCTGATGAGTTTAAAAGAAAGACTCTTTGGAAACAGCAGCGCAAGAGAGATCAAGAGGATCATGCCTCTGGTTGAGAAGATCGAGTCCATGCGTCCCCAGATGATGGAGATGACCCAGGAGCAGATGAAGGCAAGAACTGCTGAGTTCAAGGAGATGGTCGCAAATGGGACCAGCTTGGATTCCATCCTGCCTGAGGCTTATGCCATGGTCAGGGAGGCGACCAGAAGAATACTTCAGACAGAACATTATCCGGTACAGCTGATGGGCGGTATCATCCTGCATCAGGGCAGGATCGCCGAGATGAAGACCGGTGAAGGAAAGACACAGACCTGTTTGCTTCCGGCATATCTGAATGCACTGGAAGGAAAGGGCGTACATATCGTTACAGTCAACGACTACCTGGCCAAGCGAGATGCAGAGTGGATGGGACAGGTCCATACATATCTGGGTCTGACAGTCGGCGTGGTACTGAACGGCATGGAGACCGAGGAAAGACAGTCTGCATATAACTGCGATATAACATACATCACCAACAACGAACTGGGTTTTGACTATCTGCGTGACAACATGGTAGTCCGCAAGGAGAAGCAGGTTCAGAGAGGTCTGCATTTCGCCATCGTCGACGAAGTCGACTCCGTACTGATAGACGAGGCCAGAACTCCTCTGATCATCAGCGGACAGTCATCCAAGTCCACGAAGCTCTATGAACTGTGCGATATCCTGGCCAGACAGCTGACCAGAGGTGAAGCCACCGAGGTCAACAAGATGGACATGATCATGGGCGAGAGATCTACTGAGACCGGTGATTATGTAGTCAATGAGAAAGAGAAAGTGGTCAACCTGACCGCGGAAGGCGTGACCAAGGTTGAGCAGTTCTTCAGGATAGACAACCTGGCAGATCCGGAGAATCTGGAGATCCAGCACAATATCATCCTGGCTCTGCGTGCACACAGTCTGATGCACAGAGATCAGCAGTATGTAGTCAAGGATGACCAGATCCTGATAGTAGATGAGTTCACCGGACGTATAATGCCGGGAAGAAGATATTCAGACGGACTCCATCAGGCTATCGAGGCCAAGGAACATGTACAGGTAAAGAGAGAGAGCAAGACTCTGGCAACCATCACATTCCAGAACTTCTTCAATAAATACGAGAAGAAGGCGGGTATGACCGGTACTGCCAAGACAGAGGAAGGCGAGTTCCAGAACATCTACAACATGGACGTTGTTGAGATCCCGACTAATGTTCCTGTCATCAGAGTGGACCACAACGACGCGGTTTACAAGACCAAGAAAGAGAAGTTCAGAGCTGTTATAGATTCCATCTGCGAGTCACATGAGAAGGGCCAGCCTGTACTGGTAGGTACCATCACCATCGAGACATCAGAGCTGCTCTCATCCATGCTTAGGAAGAAAGGCATCAAGCACAACGTACTGAATGCGAAGTATCATGAGATGGAAGCGCAGATTGTTGCTGAGGCAGGACGTCACGGAGCCGTGACCATAGCGACCAACATGGCCGGTCGTGGTACCGATATCAAGCTGGACGAGGAAGCCAAGGCAGCAGGCGGACTGAAGATCATAGGTACTGAACGTCACGAAGCCAGACGAATCGATAACCAGCTGCGTGGTCGTTCAGGTCGTCAGGGAGATCCCGGTGAGTCCAAGTTCTATATCTCGCTTGAAGATGATCTGATGAGACTCTTCGGTTCTGAGAGAATGATGAACGTGTTCAATACCCTGGGCATCGAAGACGGTCAGGAGATCCAGCACAGGATGCTTTCAGACGCGATCGAAAGAGCGCAGAAGAAGATAGAGACCAACAACTTCGGTATCAGAAAGAATCTGCTTGAGTATGACCAGGTCATGAACGAGCAGAGAGAGATCATATATGCTGAGAGAGCCCGTGTTCTGAACGGCGAGTCCATGAGAGACTCCATTATGGAAATGCTTGACACTACTGTAGACGGCATTGTGGACAGAGCGATCCCCGAGGGAACTCCCGCATCAGAGTGGGATATGTTGTCACTCAATGAGCTATTCATTCCTATTGTTCCCGTGAAGCCTGTTACATTGAACGAGGAAGAACGCCGCAGATTCAGCAAGGATGAGCTCAAGACGAAGCTCAAAGACATTGCTCACAGGGAATACGCACGCAAGGAAGCACTCTTCCCTTCACAGGATACTATCCGTGAGATCGAGCGAGTAGTGCTCCTCAGAGTTATTGACCATCACTGGATGGACCATATCGACGATATGGATCAGCTCCGTCAGGGCATCGGACTGGCTGCATATGGCCAGAAGGATCCTCTGGTAGAGTACAAGATGGAAGGCTTCGATATGTTTGACGGCATGATCGCAGGCATTCGCGAGGATACCATCCGAACCATCCTGAACCTTCGTGTGGAGGTCAACAGACCGATAGAAAGAAAAGAAGTCGCACAGCCGACATCTACCAACAGAGGTGACGGTACTGTCAAGGGTCCTGTCAGAAGACTAGAGACCAAGGTATATCCGAACGATCCATGTCCATGCGGCAGCGGTCTGAAATATAAACAATGTCATGGTCGTAAGGCCTGACCAACGCTTTATCAACGTATTCGAGTTGTAGTCTGATATGTGAGGGAAATTATTTTCCCGAAAAACAATCAGCGAATGCGTTTTGAGGGGAAATCGATTTCCCTCACATAATAAATATATTATTTGAAAGAGGTGATAAAGGTGGTACTGTTAGACCAGATCAGGTATGAACTTGGCCAGTACAGCGAACCGCTGATCGAAATGGGGGATTCACTTTGACCGCCCTGGCAAAGAGTCAAGGATCAGCGAGATTGAAAATGAAATGAACGATCCCAGCTTCTGGGAGGACGGCGAAAGATCAGGCTCCATGATGAAGGAGATGAAGGGTATCAAGGCTGCCATAGCAGAGTATGACAAACTGAAAGGCGCCTATGATGATCTGGAAACACTGATCGAGATGGCCGAGGAAGAATCAGATGATGAGCTGGCCAGTGAGGCCGAAGGCGAGTTTGAATCTTTCAAGAAGCAGTTTGATGAATACAAGATCTCAACGCTTCTGACAGGAGAGTTTGACCATATGAACGCCATCCTGTCGCTCAATGCAGGTGCAGGCGGAACCGAGAGCTGCGACTGGGCAGGCATGCTGTATAGAATGTACACCAGATGGGCTGAGAAGCAGGGATATTCGGTAGAGGTTCTGGATTATCTGGAAGGTGATGAGGCAGGCATCAAGTCTGTCAAGATCCAGATCTCCGGAGAAAATGTATATGGATATCTGAAGTCTGAGAAGGGCGTGCACAGACTGGTGCGTATATCACCGTTCAATGCAGCAGGCAAGAGACAGACATCATTCGTATCATGCGACGTCATGCCTGATATCGAGGAGGACATCGACATTGAGATAGCTGATGAGGATATCCGCATAGATACATACAGGAGCTCAGGCGCAGGCGGACAGCATATCAACAAGACATCATCCGCCATCCGTATCACACATATTCCCACGGGAATAGTTGTACAGTGCCAGAATGAGCGCAGCCAGCACAAGAACAAAGATAAGGCCATGCAGGAGCTGAAGAGCCGTCTCTATCTGCTCAAGCAGGAGGAGAATGCGAAGAACCTTGCTGAGATCAGAGGAGAGGTAACAGATATCGGCTGGGGCAATCAGATCCGCTCATATGTACTGCAGCCTTACACGATGGTGAAGGACCACAGGACCAACTGCGAGGTGGGCAACGTAAATGCCGTGCTCGACGGCGACCTGAATGTGTTTATGAACGAGTATCTGAAATATATCAATGCTCAGGGAAAGTAGTTCGAAAGAAGTAATAGCAGAAAAGGAAGAAAACCAATGATCAACGTAGCAATACTGGGATTCGGAGTCATCGGCTCAGGAGTATATGAGGTACTGAACACCAACGCGCATATCGTTGCGGAGAGTGCCGGCAGTGAGATACAGGTTAAGCATGTACTGGACCTCAGGGAGTTCCCGGGGTCGCCTATCGAGGGGATACTGACACATGATTTCAACGATATATTAAATGACGAGAGCGTCGATATCGTGGTGGAGGTCATGGGCGGAACAGGTGCGGCCTACAAGTTCGTGAAGGCGTCACTCGAGGCAGGCAAGAACGTGGTAACCTCCAACAAGGCACTGGTTGCTGCATACGGACCGGAGCTGCTCCAGATAGCTGAAGCAAAGCAGGTCAACTTCATGTTTGAAGCCAGCGTAGGCGGCGGCATACCTATTATCAGACCTCTTACCAAGTGCATCACAGCAGATGAGATCTTGGAGATCACAGGTATCCTGAACGGTACCACCAACTTCATCCTGACTGATATGTATCAGAATGGTACGGAGTTCGATGCAGCGCTGAAGGATGCTCAGAGCAGGGGATTTGCAGAGGCAGATCCCACAGCTGACATCGAAGGTCATGATGCCTGCAGGAAGATCGCGATCCTCACAGCCCTGGCTTATGGTCAGTATGTGGACTTCGAGGATATTAACTGCAAGGGTATCACAGGTATTACCGCGGAAGACACTGCATATGCCAAGGCTCTGGGCCTGAAGCTGAAGCTGTTTGCTACAGCACGTGAGCAGGGCGGCAGAGTATTTGCCGATGTTGCACCATGCATGGTCGGACCTTCCAACCCACTCTTCGCTGTGGACGGCGTCATGAATGCCATTCTGGTCCGCGGTAATATGCTGGGTGAGGTCATGTTCTACGGAGCAGGTGCAGGATCACTTCCTACCGCGTCAGCGGTAGTTTCAGATATCATCGTAGAGGCAAAGCATCTGCATGAAAATATCAAGGTCCGCATGAATCCCGAGAAGATGGAGATCCATGACACAGCAGAACTGGCAGACAGATATTTCATCCGTGTGGACAAGGATGCAGATCTGTTTGGCAACCTGCCCGTAGAGGTCGAGATCACAGTTCCGGAGCTTCCCGATGAGAAAGGCGCGCTGATCTATGCGCTCACAGGAGCAGACCTGGCTGAGAAACTGGAAAAAATAGGCGGGGCACGCAGTTGTATAAAGGTAAGATGACCGGAAATTGCGTTTGTGAGTGCTCTTTAAGTTTATGGTGACCAGAATATGCGTCTGTGAGTACTTTTTAAGTTGAAAATGACCAGAAATAGTCAAGTCCATTTTTGTGTGTAAATTACCTTTAGGCATAGCACCTTGAAAACCTAAGCTGCTAATAGCAGTTGCTGCTTTGCGATGATCACAAGCTTTTGCGGAATGTCTGATCCGACCAGAGCATCATATGCCTTCCGA
>JAZUNG010000078.1:0-10631 GCA_045604025.1 Lachnospiraceae bacterium
AGGAACCTGTCGGAGATGTATCTGTCTGACATTACTGCTGCGCTGACCAGAGCCGAGTCTGTGATCTTGACGCCATGGAATACTTCGTAACGTTCCTTGATGCCTCGCAGGATAGATACTGTGTCCTCGACGGATGGCTCGTCTACCAGAACCGGCTGGAAACGCCTCTCCAGTGCAGGGTCCTTCTCAATATACTTTCTATACTCGTCCAGTGTGGTCGCGCCGATGCAGTGGAGCTCACCACGGGCCAGCATGGGCTTCAGCATATTGCCGGCGTCCATGGAGCCTTCGCCCTTGCCCGCACCGACTATGGTATGCAGCTCATCGATGAACAGCAGGATACGGCCGTCACTCTCCTTGACCTCCTGAAGCACTGCCTTCAGTCTCTCTTCAAACTCGCCTCTGTATTTGGCGCCTGCGACCAGTGAACCCATATCCAGACTGAAGATAGTCTTGTCCTTCAGTCCTTCGGGAACATCGCCCTTGACTATACGCTGTGCCAGGCCCTCGACAACTGCTGTCTTACCTACACCGGGCTCACCGATGAGCACAGGGTTATTCTTGGTCTTGCGGGACAGGATACGTATCACGTTTCTGATCTCGCTGTCTCGGCCAATGACTGGATCCAGCTTCTGTGCGCGGGCTCTGTCAACCAGGTCCGTACCGTACTTCTCCAGAGCTTCATATGTACCTTCAGGGTTGTCGGTAGTTATACGCTGGTTGCCACGTACCGTCGACAGCGCTCTTAAAAAGCTCTCTCTGTTGATGCCGTATGTTCTGAACAGTTCCTTGGTTTCCTTGCTGCCCTTGGAGATCATGGCCAGGAACAGGTGCTCTACCGACACATAGTCATCGCCCATGGCCTTGGCTTCGTCCTCGCCGTGAAGCAGCACATCGTTGAATGACTGTCCCACGTGCTGCTGGCCGCCCTGTACCTTGGGCTTCTTCTCAATCAGTTTGACGACTGCGCCAGTGAAGTCCTCATCCTCTATACCCATTTTCTCGATCAGTTTTGCTATCAGGCTGTCTTCCTGTGTCAGCAGCGCATACAGAAAATGCTCGCACTCGATCGACTGGTTGCCATAATCGCTGGCAACCTTCTGACACTCGTTGATCGCCTCGATAGACTTCTGAGTAAATTTCTTAAAATCCATATATCTCACCTTCTTGCTGTGTTTATCTGCTTATTTATGCTGAACTGTCGGCGTCTTGCGGAAACAATATCTGCTATTCGTTATCCTGCATTCTATGATGATCCAAATATTATAATTGAATTTATCACTGTATCCCGGCAATCCCACGCCAGCCTGTATATTGTATCACATTATCACTGCAGTCATTTCATGTTTTTATCAATACCATATATGTCAGACGCCGCGTTCACTCATTTTTTGTTCTACATGTACTATAACACATGTGAATTGCTATTGCAACTATATTTTTCTGTTTAGGACCTCTCCAGGTGTCTCCGGGCTGATGAATGTTTTACGTTGTAACAGATTTTTACACTTAGGACCTATTTAGCTCTCAGAAGAATGCATAAATGCCGTTTTATGCATTTCTTTCTGCATAAAACGGCACTATTTACATTATTAGGCTGGTCGATACAGGTCCCAACCGTCAAAATCTGTTAGAACTGCACCAAACACGGGTCATTATCTTCTTATGCAACCTGAGCGGAGAGCTTTGCAGCCTGGTCAGCGGCGATACAGTTGTCGACGATCTCGAATATGTCACCGTCCAGGATATTCTCCAGCCTGTACGATGTGAATCCAATGCGATGGTCGGTCACGCGGCCCTGCGGAAAGTTATATGTACGGATCTTTTCTGAGCGGTCTCCTGTTCCGATCTGGCTTCTTCTCTCTGCTGACTCTGCAGCCTGCTTCTTCTGGAGCTCCAGGTCATAGAGACGGGCCTTCAGGACCTTGAGAGCCTTGTCCTTGTTCTTGAGCTGGGACTTCTCATCCTGGCATGAAATAACGATACCTGTCGGGATATGTGTCAGGCGCACTGCGGAGTCTGTGGTGTTGACGCACTGGCCGCCGTTTCCGGAAGCTCTGAACACATCAAACTTGCAGTCGTTCATATCGATCTCAACATCCACGTCCTCAGCCTCAGGCATAACCGCTACAGTAGCGGTAGATGTATGAATACGCCCGCCGGACTCCGTGACCGGAACTCTCTGCACACGGTGGACTCCGCTCTCATACTTGAGCTTGGAATACGCACCCTGACCGTTAATACTGAACACAACTTCCTTGAAGCCGCCGATACCCATCTCGTTCAGTGAGATCAGCTCGGTCTTCCAGTTATTGCGCTCTGCGTAGCGGCAGTACATGCGGTACAACTCCGCAGCGAACAGGGCTGCCTCATCTCCGCCCGCACCGGCACGGATCTCCATGATAACGTTCTTGTCGTCATTCTCATCCTTGGGAAGGAGCAGGATCTTCAGGCGTCCCTCGATCTCTTCCAGGTCCTTCTTGGCGCCTGCCAGCTCTTCCTTGGCCATCTCCTTCATTTCCTCGTCGGTCTCCTCGTCGAGGATCTCCAGGCTGTCGTCGATGGTCTGCCTGGCGTTCTTATACTCGCGGTACGCCTCAACGATCGGGGTCAGGTCGCTCTGCTCCTTCATGAGCTTTCTGAACTGATTCTGGTCAGAAGCCACGTTGGGGTTGTTCAGCGCTTCGAGTATCTCGTTGTATCTTTCTTCAATTGATTCCAATCTGTCAAACATGGTTGTTCTCCTGTTATTTATGTCCGTAAACCACACGGTCGAGGCCTGCCAGATCCTTCACGACCTGAACATCCTGAAATCCTGCCTTCTCCATGAGCCCACTTACTGCCTCAGCCTGCGCATAGCCGATCTCCAGGAACAGATATCCGTTCAGGAATCCGGCCGCATCAGGGATCAGTCTTCTGTAAATGTCCAGTCCGTCTTCTCCCGCTACCAGAGCCAGCTCTGGTTCATGACATCTGACCTCCGGGCTCAGCTCCAGATACTCCGGATCCGTTACATACGGCGGGTTGGAAATGATCACATCGAACGTATCGCCTGAAGCGAATCTCTCAAACAGATCTCCCTGTATAAATCGGATCTCGTCCGGATCTCCCAGTATGCGCTGTGCATTCTCCTGTGCTACCTTGAGCGCGGCCTCAGATATATCACACGCCGTAACGACTGTGTCCGGGCGGAACTTCTTTGTGGTTATCGCCAGACATCCGCTGCCTGTACACATGTCCAGAACATGGGCGTTCTCCGGGATCTTCTTCAGTGCCTCGTCTATCAGCACCTCAGTATCCAGCCTCGGGATCAGCACATCGGGTGTGACGCGGAACTTCAGTCCCATGAAATCTGCCTCACCCGTAATATACTGATAGGGAATGTGACCGCTGCGTCTGGCTATCAGATTCAGATACATCTCCGCAGCGTTCGGAGTGACCTCGCGGTCTTTATGCAGCAGATATGTGGCTCTGTCATACCCGGTAAGATACTCCAGCAGATAGAAGGCGTCCACCTCGGGGCTGTCTACATCTGCCTCATCGAGCCTGTCCACTCCCAGGTCGTACAGCTCCTTCAGTGTCATGACTGCTTCCCGTCAGTTTCAGTTACTGCCTCGCAAGTTGCTGCTGTCTCAGATGCTGCAGTATCTGCCATCTGGGCTGCTGCGGCTGTTCTGGCTTCGCAGGCCGCCTCTGCCACAGCTTCTGTATCTTCCATATCCACGGTCTCGAACTCTGCTGCAGCCTCTGCGGGCTCTGACACTTCGATGCCCTGGGCTCTCAGATATTCCCTCCAGTCAAATACCGCTTCCACCGAAGCGATAGCGACTTCCACCATATCCCTCTCAGGCTCTCTGGTGGTCAGCCCCTGGATCCACATGCCAGGTCGGCTGAGTATGCTGGCCAGCTTCGAGTTCGAATTGCCTGCCCACTGGATGAACTCATATGAGATGCCTGCGATGACCGGGATGAGCAGAAGCCGGGCTCCCAGCCTCAGCCATCTGTTGTCAAACCGCAGAAACATGAAAAATATGATACTGATAAACAACACGAAGAATATAAAGCTCGTTCCGCATCTTCTGTGTTCCTTGGACGACGCCATGACATTGTCAACCGTCAGCTCTTTGCCGCCTTCAATGCAGTTGATGCATTTGTGCTCCGAACCGTGGTACATGAATGTCCTCTTAATATCCTTCATGAGCGATATCAGTGCTATGTATCCGATGAATATCGCGAGCTTCAGTACACCTTCGACCACCGCCAGCAGCACGGGCGAATCACTTCCAAACAGCTTCATGATCCATGTGGACGCGTAGTACGGCAGCAGCATGAATATCACGACAGCTATCACCAGTGAGAATCCCACTGTCACGAACATCATCGCGCCTTCACCCTTCGATGTATCCTTTTTGTCAGCCTTGCCGGAGTCTGATGAACCCTTCGCAGGTTCCTCTTCCTCATAGAAGCTGGCGGAAAATGTCAGCGTCCTGATACCGATGACCAGCGACGAGATAAATGACACAACGCCCCTGATGATCGGCCAGCCGAATATCTTGTTTTTCTCTTTGAGGGGGACTGCCTGCTGTCTTCCGATCACTATGTCGCCGTCGGGCTTCCTGACAGCGACCGCGATGTCACTCTTGTGGCGCATCATAACGCCCTCGATGACTGCCTGTCCTCCAATACCGGATGATCTCATTTATATCTCCTGATAAAACTAAAGGGCTGTCACGCACTGCGTGACAACCCATTTTCACTTTTTAGATCACGCAAGTCCTTGTATGCATATACAATAAAAAAAGGCTGAGCAAAATTCTCCTCCGAATGTCGGAGAGAAAGCACTCAGCCCGTCCTTGCGTTAAGCTACTGTTCCTGTGACAGATTATACTTACGGTTGAAGATCTCAACACGTCCACGAGCACGTGTTGCCTTCTGCTGTCCTGTATAGAAAGGATGGCACTTAGAGCAAACCTCTACGTGAATATCCTCTTTTGTAGATCCTGTAGTAAAAGTATTACCGCAGTTACAAGTAACTGTAGCCTGATAATATGCAGGATGGATTCCGTCTTTCATCTATATCACCTCTTCCTGAATTCGAATAAGCTTAAATATATTATCACAGCGCATTCATAAATGCAACTGCTAATTTTAAACATTTTTTAACGGCCTCTGGCGGCTGCGGGAGGCCTGCGTCTGGTCTGCTGCGGCCTGATCTTGCGCTTGTTTTTGGGCATGGAGTGCCTGATGATCAGGAATACCACGATCGAAACCAGTACGACTGCAACGGCTCCGGCGAAGAACCACATGGCATCCACATAATGCACCGTGGCAAATGACGCCTTCGGGATCACCATGTTATCATCAAGCAGCACGTTGATGTGTCCCAGGTAGTTGTCATCATATGAATAATTGATGATCGCATACAGGTGACGTCCGTCACGTGTGGTGATGCCTGCCTTCTCGGAAGCCTCTCTGAACTCATCGATATCCATGTCATATGTGAACTCTATCTCTGAATCCAGCTTGCCCAGATCCAGTGAGCTCGGCATCAGGATCTGCGCCGTGGTATCCAGCATGATCCGCGCGTCCTCCGAAGCGAAGTTGAAGCGGCTCTCCGACTCAGAGATATTGCTGAGCGAGAATCCGTGGAACGCATAGTCCAGCAGTTCCTGAGTGTCTGAAAATACTCCGTTATACAGAGGTGAGAACATGCAGACCGTGATAACTGTCATCTCGTCATGCTCTGCCAGTGTGACCAGACATCTTCCCGACTCCGGCAGATAACCGGTCTTACCGCCTACAACTGTATCATTGTAGTAGCTGGAGTTGGGGATGATCATGTAGTTGGTATTGGAAATAGCCCGCGGCTCCGACATATTGGTAGCCGGGATCGTGTATGTGGCATGGCTGAATATCTCTACAAAAGCGGAGTTGTTGAACGCGACCTGCGCGATCTTGCACATATCCTCTGCTGTTGTATAATGCTCAGAGCTATACAGGCCATGAGGGTTGGCGAAATGCGAACCGGTGCAACCGATCTCGGTAGCACGCTCGTTCATGATCTCCGCAAATCCCTCGATGGAACCTCCGATATGCTCTGCGATGGCATTGGCACAGTCATTTCCGGAAGGAAGCATCAGGCCGTAGAGGCAGTCCTTCATGGACATCTGCTCTCCCGCCACGGCATCTATGCTGGAATCTCCCTTCTCCAGGTCCACCGCGAACTCGGAGAATGTGACCGTCTCCGTCATGGAGCAGCGCTCGAGTGCGATCAGGCATGTCAGGATCTTGGTCGTGGACGCGGGATATCTCTTGACGTCGATATTCTTCTCATACATGACGGCACCGGTATTGACCTCGATCATCATGACAGACTCACTGACCAGCTCCGGAGGGATAGGCCAGCCATTTTCCGTCATGGGAACGACCGGTTCGGGGACTATCGGATCGCCGTTCTCGTCGGTTTCTACCTCTATGGGGTCACCGTTCTCATCTGTTTCAGCCTCGCCTTCATAGGCTCCGTCCTCACCGGCTTCAGCTCCTTCGGCACCTTCATCTCCTTCGCCCTCAGAGTACTCGTCTCCGGAGTATTCACCCTCCTCCTCATAGTACTCTTCTTCAGCATATTCTTCCTCAACATACTCCTCATCTTCAGGCGCGGCAAAAACATTCACTGTTCCCGAAAGAGCAATGATAAGTGAAAGCAGTATGGAGATAAAACAAGCGCCGGCTTTTTTCATAACTGATATATTATATCACAAATATCGAAGCCGGGCACATCAATTTTGATCTAAGATCCCTGTTAATTTATGCCGATGATTTTTATCCATCCCCCAGGAGGCGGTTCATGATATAATCATTAACATCAAAAACATCAGAGGTGCAACATGGACGAGCGTGATCTGAAATATCTGAAGCTTCTGGCCAACCAGTATCCGAACATAGCAGCGACAGCGACCGAGATCGTCAATCTCAAGGCTATCCTGAACCTGCCCAAGGGCACGGAGCATTTTATTACCGATATCCATGGCGAATACGAGCAGTTCCGTAACATCATGTGCAACGGCTCAGGCGCCGTTCAGAAGAAGATAGAAGAAGAGTTCGGCAGTTCTCTCGGTATCCCCGAGAAGAGGACTCTGGCCATGCTGATCTACTATCCGGAGATCAAGATACCGCAGATCCGGAAGAAGGTCAGCGCCGAAGGCACGCTGGAAGATTGGCAGAGAGTGACCATCTTCCGGCTGATCCGCGTGTGCAAGGCAGCATCGAGCAAGTATACCCGCTCCAAGGTACGCAAATCGCTCCCTTCAGATTTCGCTTATATCATAGAAGAACTGATCAGCGGCCATCCCGAGGTGGAAAACCAGGCTGACTACTACAATGAGATCATTACAGCGGTTATCGAGACCGGGCGCGCCAACGAGCTCATCACCGCCCTGTGCCATCTGGTACGCCGCTTCACCATAGACCACCTGCATGTGGTCGGAGATATCTTCGACAGGGGCCCCTCCCCTCACCTGGTCATGGATGACCTGATGGAGCATCATTCGGTGGATATCCAGTGGGGCAATCACGACATCCTCTGGATGGGAGCCGCTGCCGGATCGCTGGTGTGCATCTGCAACATCCTGCGCATCTCCGCCAGATATGCCAATCTGGCCATTCTCGAGGAAGCATACGGCATAAACCTGATCCCGCTGATGAGATTTGCGATGGAGACATATAAGAATCCATGCGATGAGATCTTCACCGTCACAGACAACGACAATCTGTATGACAAGAAGAATGCCGGCATCGACTCTAAGATGCAGAAGGCCATCTCCATCATCCAGTTCAAGTTGGACAGCCAGATCGCGGCCAGACATCCCGAGTGGGACATGAACGACCGCATGCTGCTGGACAAGATCGACTTTGACCATGGCACTGTAAATGTGGGCGGCACAGACTATGAAATGCTGGATATGGACTTCCCTACCGTGGACCCCGCGGCTCCATTTGAGCTGACCGAAGAAGAGACCGAACTGATCGAACACATCCGGGACAGCTTCATACACAGTGACAGGCTGCAGAAACATATCGGGTTCCTCTTCCGCAAAGGGAGCCTCTATAAGGTATATAACGGCAACCTCCTCTTCCACGGATGCGTACCGCTGAACGAGGACGGAAGCTTCCGTGACGTTGAGATCTACGGTGAGCGCTACAGCGGCAGGGCCCTGTATGAGATCCTGGAGTTCTATGCCCGCAGAGGATATTACTCAGACGACCCAATCGAAAAGGAGCAGGCCCTCGACATCTTCTGGTACATCTGGCAGGGCAGGAATTCGCCCGTGTACGGCAAGGACAAAATGGCTACATTCGAACGCTACTTCATCGCAGACAAGGCTACACATAAAGAGCCCAAAAATCCATACTATGAACTTTATGAAAACGAAGAAGTAGTCAATTCCATCCTCAGGGAATTCGGGCTGTCCACTGAAGATTCGCATATCATCAACGGCCATGTGCCTGTCATTGTAAAGAAGGGTGAATCTCCGGTCAAATGCGGAGGCAAGCTCCTCGTGATAGATGGCGGCTTCTCCAAGGCATATCAGGAGCAGACCGGCAACGCAGGCTATACACTGATCTACAATTCTTACGGCTTGATCCTGGCTGCACATCCGCCGTTTGAGACCATGGAAAAGGCTGTGCTGGACGAGATTTCCGTCAGCTCGCACATCGTCATGGAGCAAAGTGTCTCCAGACGCAAGAAGGTGGCCGACACAGACACTGGCAGAGCTCTGCAGATCAGGATCGACGACCTGGAGGCTCTCCTGAGGGCATACCGGGCAGGACTGATCGTAGAAAAATAGTTTTCCTTAAGCACGGCCGGTATGATATAATGCCCGTTGCTTTCTGACGCGAGACGATCACAGCCAGATTATACTTAACCGAAAGGATAACAATACATGTACGGAGCGATCTTGGGAGATATCATAGGAAGTCCCTATGAATTCGACAGAGGAAATAAAACAAAGGATTTTGAACTATTTACTGAGGAGTCACATTTTACCGACGACACAATCATGACGTGTGCGGTTGCGGAAGCACTGCTCTCGTGCGGCAAGGCTGCAGGTGTGAAGACCATCGAAGATACAGTAGCCGGTACTCTGCGCAGATGGGGCAAATGGTATCCGAACGCAGGATACGGTGCCAGGTTCATCGGTTGGCTGAACAACAAGAACATGAAGGCTTACGGCAGCTGCGGAAACGGCAGCGCGATGCGTGTCTGCGCGGCCGGATGGCTCTACGACAGTCTGTGGAGGACCAGAGACGCCGCCCGTGCCACAGCCAATGTCACTCACAACCACCCCGAAGGCATCAAAGGTGCGGATGCTGTAGCCAGCGCTATATTCATGGCCAGGACCGGCAGCACCAAGGAAGAGATCAGGGAATTCATCGAGAAAGAATTCCGGTATGACCTGTCCAGGACCTGCGATGATATCCGTCCGAACTACAGACACGTCGAGACATGCCAGGAGACTGTGCCTGAGGCATTTGCCGCATTCCTTGAAGGCGAGGATTTCGAGGACGTGATCCGTCTGGCAGTTTCACTGGGCGGTGACTGTGACACACTGACCTGCATAGCAGGAAGCATCGCCGAGGCATTTTACGGAGTGCCGGAGCATCTGATCTGCGAGTGCAGGCTGAGAGTTGACGACACCATCAGGAGCGTTCTGAACCAGTTTGACAGGACCATAGGACGCAAGGTGGACCATGACCCTGAAAAGAACGCCAATCTGGCGGAAGAGATAGGCAAATATATCCGCGAGACCGATCCCGCCAGAAAGGCGAGAAATCTCGATTATGTATACAATCTGCTGGCAGTCAGAGTTGTTGAAGACGGCAACGTACCCGCCCTGCTGACCAGCGTATCACGTGATGTGGATGGCAGGCTGGAGGTTGCGCTCGAGCCGCAGTCCATGACCGAGGATGGCAAGCGCTATCTGGTCTTCTATACCAGCGAGGCAGAAGCTGCGAAGTGTCCAGAAACATCAATGGCCACAAAGAAGGGCCTCTACGGAATACTGGCAGAAGCCTATGAGAGCAACGATTACGAAGGAGTCATCATCGACCCCTACGGCAGCAATCTCCGCATTGATGCAGCAGGTATGGACCGGGTGGTAGAACTGCTCGAAACCCTGATCGCCAACATGAATAAATAGTTAGCTGGCATTCATAAGAGACTGCCATGCGGACCTTGAATTCATAAGCAGCAATCCGCATGAACAGATAGCCTGCATATACGAACAGACAATCAGATGCCGGGGCCCTTACGGGTCCCGGCATATTCAGTTAACAGTCAGCATGTCTGTTCAGTCTTTCAGAAACTTCGCGTCTTCAGCCCTGGACAGGGCTTCCTTTCCTACAGCCATACGGACATACTCCGCATGCTTTGCTCTGGCGTGGCGCTCGGCTTCCTTGAGGAGCTTCTCTGCTTCCTCGGGGAATGTCCTGTACAGTGATGCGAATCTGACTTCTCCCATCATGAATTCCTTGAGGTCCATGGTCGGCTCTTTGGAATCCAGGATGAACGGTGTCTTGCCTTCTTTTACCAGCTGAGGGTTGTAACGGTACAGATTCCAGTAACCGGA
>JAZUNG010000079.1:0-13895 GCA_045604025.1 Lachnospiraceae bacterium
ATCTCTGCAGATGACATTCCGTTTCTGCTCATTTCCATTACCCGTTCGAGTACAGGTATCGCATGTGCGAAGAAGGCTTTCAGTCCCTGGCACAGATAATACTGCCCCTCTTCGCCTGAAACCGACAGTCCGAAGCGGTCCTTCAGACACCCTCCGCCGCAGAATCTGAGATAAGGACAAGCCCTGCACTCCGATGTCAATGTGTCTTTTTTGGCATTTCCGAATATAATCTGAAAATCGCTGTCTGCCATTTCCCTGAGACTATCGCCTTGCACGATCATCTGGCTGACCGCTCCATGTTTTCCGCTCTGTTTATGATTCGCCCCTATGAGATATCCCAAGCGGTGCTCTCCATCAACAAAATGATCACACGAATAGATTGCTCCGTCTTCTTCCGCGATGAGCGCCCTGCCGCAGGTTTCGCTCATCCAGCACAGGCTTGGCTCTCCTCCCGCCATGATCCTGGCGGTCTCAGCAAACAGCTGCACATCGATCCTGCCCAGATCGTTATGAACCCACTCATCAAAGACAGTGATTAGGAACTGGCCATATCCTTCAGGAGTTACTGATTCCTTCGAAAAGCTCCCGTCACGCCTTCTGACCACTATGGGAATAAACTGGCACCAGGTGCAGCGGGTATTTCTGATAGATCTGTAGACGTCCAATGGATCTGCGCATGACAGAGAATTCACCGTGCACAGAATGTCAGGCTCAATACCGTGTGTGCGGAGCCTCTGTACGGATCTGGTCACACGCTCCCAGGTACTACCGCTGCTCTTCATATCGTGACGGTGTTTGTCATGGACCTTTCTGGAGCCATCCATACTCACGCCGACATCAAAGCGGTTTTCCTTCAGGAAAGAACACCACAGATCATTCATCATATAGCCGTTTGTCTGGAGATTGTTCCATGCCGTCCAGCCGGAAGGAAGATATTTCCGTTCCAGCTCAACAGCCTTCTTATAGAAGTCCAGTCCGGCCAGAGTAGGCTCTCCGCCGTGCCAGACAAAAGAAACGACCGGCCCGTCTGCACATGAGACAGCCTCTGCTATGAGCTTCTCGAGAAGCTCATAGCTCATACGGGTCTGTCTGTCATGCTCTGAATACTGCCCCTTGTCCAGATAATAGCAGTAATTGCAGCGCATGTTGCAGCGCGAGCCGACCGGTTTAGCCATTACAACAAATGGCCTGTTTTCCGAATCCATATTATTTCAGATGTTTGTCAAAGAATTCCAGCGTCTTGTTCCAGGAGTCCATAGCGGCTTCCTGCCTGTACATCGGCTTGTCATAATACCAGAATCCGTGTCCGGCGCCGTCGTATCTGTGGAATTCATATTCCTTACCCAGGGCCTTCAGTGTCTCTTCCGTCCTGTCAACCTCTTCCGGAGGAGGGTTCTTGTCGTCATTTCCGAACAGACCCAGGATAGGACATTTGATCCTATCTGCCAGCTCCAGAGGAGCTACCGGACGTGCAGGAGTTGCCTTGTCAGGTGTGGCTCCTACTCCGCCACCCCAGCAGTCAACTGCGGCATCAATGCCATCCAGCGTTGCTGCTGCCAGGAATGTATGGCGTCCTCCCGAGCACATACCGATGACACCAACCTTGCCGTTGGAAGTGGTATGATTGCGCAGGAATGCCAGAGATGCATCCACATCTGCCATGACACTGCTGTCATGAACTCCGCCTGCTTCGCGGGCACGTCCCGACACTTCTACAGGAGTTCCGTCTCCGAAATCCTCGTAAATATTCGGGCATATGCAGTTGTAGCCATGAGCTGCGAAGCGGCGTGCAGTCTCTCTGCACCACTCATCCCAGCCAGGCATATGTGGTATCAGTGTGATCCCAGGGAAAGGACCTGCACCAAGTGGTCTGGCCACATAAGCCTTGATGGGCTTTCCCTCGTGGCCTTCGATACGGATGGTTTCGGCTATCTGGCCTTCATAATCCGCAGTGTTAAAGCTGTTCCACATATTATCGCCTCCTTCTAAATTACATAAGCGCGATCATTATACCTACAAAAGCGGCAGCCTCCCAGATGATCAGAATAGCATTGATAAAAATAAGTACAAATCCAATGATTCCGGCGGCTAACGCAGCTTTGGTCTTAAGTCCGCGTATAAATCCTATGATACCGAATATAAAGTTAAAGATATACAGGATACATGCCAGGAAGAAGCATACCAGACCTATCGCCATCGATACTTCGCTTCCGGAATAATAATAGCTGGATATTGCTCCTCTGAACAGAAGGAACGAAATAATGAGCAGCACCAGGGTAATGATACCGAATACCAGTCCGGTAACTCCGGCTCCGTTCCTTCTTTTGACAGGCGCGGGCTGAGGAGCAGGCTGCTGATATACTGGCTGCTGGTAAACAGGCTGCTGATATACTGGCTGCTGATATGCTGGCTGCTGGTATGCACCCTGAACCGGCTGCTGATATACCTGTCCGGCAGGCTGCTGATATGTCTGCTGCGTGGCAGCTGCCTTTACCACAGGTTCTTCATTCAACGGTTCCAGTTTGTTTCCGCAGTTCGGGCAGAACTGCAGACCGTCATCTACCTGACTTCCACAATTAGTACAAAACATCTTCATCCTCCCAAATATATGCTGAAACTACAGGTAACATTCTGAGCATATTTTACATTGCATACAATATGGCGGTCAAGATTTTTTGGCCTTCTGCCAGGCAGGTTTTCGGGTTTCTGCTGCCGCTGGATGGTCCACGGCTCCCATGATCTTCTTCATGGCTTCCCATTCGCCGTTCATGTTGATCTTCACAGGCTCTGCAGGAGTGAATGAAACAGCGTCTACCGGGCAGATATACTTGCACTGCAGGCAGTTGCAGCAGTCCGCCTGATACACTATAGTCATCTTGCCTGTCGCCTCATCCATGCGGAACAGATCTGCAGGACAGATCTTCTCACAGAGGCCGCAGCCTGTACATAAAATGGTATTTATCTCTTTTATCATAACCGCATACCTCCTTTAATGATCTCTCCACTTTTTCTGTGGTCTGCCGAATCCGTCATATCCTTCAGGTGCTTTTGTTCCATCAGGAAATGAATATTCAGGAAGCTTCACGCTTCCGGCTGGAGCCAGGCGGTCTACAATGCCTGCCTCTGGCTTAAATCTGTATCTGTCAAAAGGAATATCCATAAGCTCTGCATGCATGTCATCTCCGGTACCGGAAACGATCACCCATTTTGCATAGTTATCGTTATCCATGTAAGGATAATCTGCCCGGTAATGCTCTATGCGTGACTCTCTTCTCTCACGCGCAGCCAGCGCAGATGCCTCTCCCAGCTGAACTACATTGCGGATCTTGAGAGCCTTCGCGAGCTCATGCACCGTTGCATTTCCATTCAGATCGAACGCGGACATATGGGCAGCCGCATCCTCCAGAGAACGGAAATCATTATAGGCTTTTGTCAGCGTCTCTTCTGTACGATAATCCAGATATGGCCAGATCTCTATCAGTCTGCATCTGAGTTCTGCCTCGGTCATGCCTCCACGGTTTTCCAGAGGCGCATATGTTTCCCCCCTGTATCTGGCTATCTGTTCTTCATCCGGTTCACTCAGCTGATTATCAGCGGCATATGAGGCTGCTTCTCTTCCGGATATCTGTCCTGTATAGCTCGAGCCCAGCAGATTGTAAGGAATGCTGTAGTGCATGGCTCCACACATATCTGAACCATTGCCGCTTGCAAACAGTCCGGGCAGGGATGTATGTGTATATCTGTCGATCATGACTCCGCCTGTCTGCGCGCTCGCTCTCTGAGCGAATCCGATCTCGAATATGGCACCTCCCATATCCAGGAAGCAGGGACCTCTGCCCTCCCGAACCTCCTTCATGATCGCAGGCATATAGTTCTTCCATGTAGGACCGCCGTTCATGCGGTCATCACGTACTCTCGTCCATTCATATTTCTCAACGAATTCCTCGCCCAGGGCATTGATGATACGCTGCTTGACCTCTTCGGTATTACGGAACGTGCGGGCCATTCGCTCATTTGCGCTGACCATCTGCTCTCCATATGAAGGCCAGATAGCTCCGAAACAGATCCTGCCGAACTCCATGCCTCTTAATGCTACTCCCGCGCGCTGTGCTATAGCCATGCCGTCTCCGGTAAATGACACCATGTTGCAGCCTGCTGCGTGATAATCAGCTGAAGCCAATACTACCGCTTTGGCCCTAAATATCAGAAATGTCCCGTCGCGGGAATCAATACCGACAGCGCCAACACATTTCCCATTGTTGGTTAGCAGTTCCGTTACCAGCGTACGGTCTCTGTAGCGTGCGCCTTTAGCTTTGGCAGCTCCCACTATCTTATTAACATGTTTGTATGAACCAAAAGGATTCCAGATGGCCTGCCTCTGATAGAATCCGGCTACGTCAGTGACCATCTTCATCCACTTGATGCTGCCATCCCAGCCACGGTCATAGTCACCGCCTATCCTGATGATGTCTGTCAGAATATCATATGCTGAGTCAATACAGTCTCTGGCATATTCCTGATCGACCATGTAGTCCGTCTGCATGACCGTGCCCCAGACCGCGTAGTCATGGTCATCTTCGGGAAGTACGCACCTCATGATATTTGTGCCATATGAGGCTCTGCCGTGAAATCCTGCCACGCCCTGCTCGAGTACCAGCACATCGCAGTTCGGGTCCTGCTCTCTGGCTTTGATCGCTGCAAATGACCCAGCCAGGCCTCCGCCTATGATCAGCACATCTGTTGTTATAGTCTGCTCATTAAATGCCATCTTGATGCTCCTTTAATGTTTATGCATAAAATATATCAGCATTTATCGAAAATGGAAATTGCATTTTCCCATACAGTCGGATTGGCACCTGGAGTTCAGGTTCGCAGCCCAGCTGCTCACTGTCTTCCAGGTGCCGGTTGTCTTCTCGGGTAAACTCGGAAAGCCGTCCGGCACCTCTTCCACAAAAAAACAGAGCCGGTACCAAAGTACCCGGCTCTGCGATAAAAATAACACTCGGTAAATTACTGTGGCCTCTCCAGGCTGACGAACTTCGTAAACTTGGGCTGCCATGCCAGCTTGACGGTTCCGGTAGGGCCGTTCCTCTGCTTGGCAATGATCACTTCGGCGATATTCTTCTCTTCGGTATCAGGATTGTAATAATCATCCCTGTACAGGAACATGATGACGTCTGCATCCTGCTCGATAGCGCCTGACTCTCTGATATCAGAGAGCATAGGCCTGTGGTCAGCACGGTTGTCAACTGCACGGTTCAGCTGTGACAGGACTACTATGGGAACGTTCAGCTCCCTGGCTATACCCTTGAGAGCACGGGAGATATCAGAGATCTCCTGCTGTCTGGATTCTACATTTCTTCCTGAAGACATCAGCTGGATGTAGTCGATCATTACCAGCTGGATATCGTGCTCCAGCTTGTATTTGCGGCACTTGGAGCGCAGCTCTGTAACCGATATGCCCGGAGTATCATCTATGACGATCTTCGAACTGCTGATAGCATCGGAGCTGTCCATCAATGCTTCCCACTGGCTGTCATCGAGCTCACCTGTACGGATGATCTGTGCATCGATCCTGGACTCCATGGACAGCAGACGGTTGACCAGCTGCTCCTTGGACATTTCCAGAGAGAATATGGCTACACCCAGATTCTTCTTCAGCGCGGCATATCTGGCCAGCGACAATGCAAATGCGGTCTTGCCCATAGATGGTCTGGCGGCAACCAGGATAAAGTCTGACTTCTGCAGTCCGTTCGTCTTCCTGTCGAGGTCGGCGAATCCTGTGGAAACACCGGTCAGATGTCCCTTGGTCTGTGCGGCTTCCTCGATCCTTCTGAGTACTTCCATAACGACGTCGCGGATAGGCACATAGTCACCGGAATTCCTGGTCTGCATGAGATTGAACACACTGCGTTCGGTAGACTCCAGTATATCATCCAGCTTGTCCTTCTGCTGGTAGCAGTCAGAAGTGATCTGCTCACTGACCTTGATCAGTCTCCTGAGAGTAGCCTTCTCATAGACTATCTGGGCGTAATACTTTACATTGGCAGATGTAGGGACCGCGTTCAGGATCTCCTTGATAAACTCAGGGCTGGTCATTTCTTCAGGAGCACCCTGTGACTTGAGTCTCTCACTGAGCGTTACTACATCGACAGGCTTTCCTTCTCCGCGCAGTTCTTTCATGGCTTCAAATAGAACACCATTTGCTTTGGCATAGAAATCTTCTCCTGTCAGAGTTTCGCATGCTACGTCGATGGCATCGACATTCATCAGCATGGAACCTATTACAGACTGCTCAGCCTCCAGGCTGTGCGGCATTATTTTTTTTATAAGAGCATCGTCTTCCATAAAACCAGTTAAACAGGCAGCCAGGTGGCTACTCTTCCACTATATTGACCTTGACTTCTCCGATCACGTCCTTGTGAAGACGTGCCTTGACAGTATGTACTCCCAGCTCACGGATGGGCTCATCCAAAAGGAGTTTCTTCTTGTCCAGCTCCAGTCCGGTCTGTTTGGCCAGCGCCAGAGCGATCTCTTTGCTGGCGATAGCACCGAACAGCTTGCCGCTGGTTCCGGTCTTGGCCTTGATGGTCACAGAAACACCTTTGAGCTTGTCTGCCAGCTCTTCAGCGGCAGCCTTGGCTTCACGAGCCAGCTTCTCTTCATTTGCCTTCTGGAGCTTCAGGTTGTTCATGTTTTCAGATGTGGCTTCCACACCCTTCTTTCTGGGTATGATGAAGTTGCGGCCATAGCCGTCACTTACCTCGACCAGATCTCCCTTTTTACCCAGGGACTTAACATCTTCCAGTAATATAACTTTCATTTATCTTTCCTCTGTATGCGGATTCCGTTTCTGATTAGATCTTCAGAACACCTTCATCCAGCATCTTTCTGACTGTCTGTTTTACTTTTCTGATGGCATCATCAACAGTGGATCCCTCCAGCTGAGCTCCGGCAACATTCATATGTCCGCCGCCGCCCATACGTTCCATGATCAGCTGTACATTCACATCTGACTTGCTGCGTGCGCTGATATATATCTTGCCTGCGTAATCCACCAGTACGAAGCTGGCTCTGATACCGCTTATGGTCAGCAGCTCGTTTGCCACCTGCGCTGCCACGATAGTAGGATTGTCCACACCGTCCGAAGGGCTAACCGCTATGGCGAATCCCTTCTCAAACAATTCCGCAGTCTTGATGGTCTCTGCCTTCAGTTTGAAGTCTTCCAGAGTATCACTGAACAGCCCGTTGACCTTGCCTATATCCACGCCGTTCTTTCTGAGCACTGCGGCAGCCTCAAATGTCTTGACTCCTGTATTCTTGGTCAGATAATCCGTATCGATAAGGATACCTGCATACAATGCCTCTGCCTCCAGCTTGGTCAGGCGGACATCACCGGTGACATACTGGAGCAGCTCTGTAACCATTTCTGAAGCAGATGAAGCCGAAGGCTCCACATACTGGAGCGCGATATTATCTATCCTGTCACCGCTCTGCAGATGGTGATCTATCATTACGATGGTCTTGGTCTTGTAGATCAGCTCCGGACACTCAAATATCTCGGGTCTGTTGGCATCTACGATCACCAATGCTGTATCTTCGTTAACGTAGCGTGGTGCCTCATTTACGGCCAGGAACACTCCGTCCCCGTACTCATCATTATCCAGGAATTCCGCCAATATAGGCTGGACAGAATTGTTGAGTTCATTTAATACGATATAGGCCTTCTTGCCCAGTACCTTGGCTGCCTTATATATACCGATGGCCGCACCGAAGCAGTCAGTATCGCCTATCTTGTGGCCCATGATGACTACATGGTCCTTACTCTGGATGATCTCTCTGAGCGCGAGCGCGGTCACCCTGGCTTTGACACGTGTGTTCTTTTCTACGGATTTGATCTTGCCGCCGTAGAAGTAGACTCTCTCGCCTTCTTTTACAACTACCTGGTCTCCTCCACGTCCAAGGGCCAGCTCCAGAGCAGTCTTGGCATAATCCTGACTCTGCATATAGCTGCCTCCGACACCGATACCGGCGCTGATGGTCACAGGAATATCACTGTCAGTATTCAGCTTGCGGATATTGTCCAGCAGATCGAATTTATTTCTCTGCATGCCTGCCAGATATTTCTTTTCAAAGATAACGAAATATCTGTTCTTGTCGATCTTGCGGATCAGTCCGCCTATCTGTCCGAAGTATGAAGACACTTCCTTGTCTATCAGAGCATTCACCAGAGACTTGTTTATATCGTCAACCTGCTCGAATATCTCTTCATAGTCATCCACTCGAATGCTGCATACTACGGGCTGTTCATCATACAGCTTCTGCATCATGTTGATGATCTCAGTTTCATCTATCAGATATGCTGCAAGAACATATTTATCTTCTTTGGGGAGCTCTACGAGCTTGCCGGAAATCTTGGCACCTTTAAGAGGCAACTTGGTCAGATGCAGACGGTATCTCCTCTTGTCATAAACAACGGAGATATCCTTCTCAGTGGCCTCAAACTCGAAATCCTGATCAGACAGTTCTCTGAATATACCTTTCAGGGTCTCTCTGTCAGGCTCACGCCCCTTGATCTGTCCGAATCTGTCATTGTACAGATAGATGCCGCCGGACTTGTCGGTGATGGCATATGGCAGAGGGAAGTCTTCGATCATGCGGTTCTCCATGAGACCGTAGCCTCTGACCAGCTCCTTGAGGCTGTCGTAGAACCGTTTTCTCATAATGAGGATAAAGACAACAGCCACGATCACATAGATCACGAAAACAGCGCTGGCCAGGATGCCAGCCTTCACGCCGAACAGAAACGCAGGGAAAATAGCGATGAGTAATATCACCCCCACTATAATGGGGAATATCATCGCATTCCTGAACTGTTTTCCGTTTTTCAAAGATCCAGTCTCTTTCACAGTTACCCCCGCAAGTCTCTTTTTCAAGAGAATTATTATACTATAAATATGTCTGGTATACAAGAGCAGTAATCACATCCTCAATGAGTCCGTCTGCTGTTTCCCGCGCTTTAAGTCTGAACAAAAACAACGGCTGCATACGGTTTTCTCTTCGGAAATCGCTTGCAGCCGCAATTGTTTTACATAAAAGCTCTTATTTCTGTATATAAACGCAATAATTGATCATGCTCATCAGAGAATCATGTACCTATCGCAGTCTCCATGACAGACATATCCTTGATGTAACGTTTGTCAAACGTAACTGTACCGTCCTTGTACATAACAAATGCATGGTCGTCAGGATTGCTGCTTCCTGGAGGCTTGCCTTTGGGACCGCCGGGGCCCTTTCCGCCAGGTCCACCCGGACCACCGGGGCCTTTACCGCCAGGACCGCCCTGAGGTCTGGGAGGACGCTCGTCCAGATCCAGATCCAGTCCGCGCAGGGCTGCGATCAGTGTATGCTGAAGGATATCTCCGTCTCTCATGCAGTCTTCATGTCCACGCAGCACATAGTCAAACTCTGTCCTTCTGGCCATGATCTTCGACAGGTTCATAGCATAGCGCAGTAAGCTCGGCTGAGGATCCTCGCATTTGTACATCAGAGGTGCCTTGCCTACATTGTCACCAACGAAGAGCAGCCTCATCTTCTTGTCCAGATAGGCTGTACTGTCAGGTGAATGGCCATCCAGTATGAATACCTCCAGTTCTCTGCCCTTGATGTCAATGATATCTCCTTCATTAACGATCACTACGTCGTAATCCATCGGGAACTTCTTGTCCTCGTCAGGATCGTTGCCATTGGGAACTCTGCAGATAGTCTCTGCCAGCTTGCCCATATAGGCTGTTTCAAAATACCCATTTCCACCGGTATGGTCGAAATGTCCGTGTGTGTTGGCTACCTTTCTGACAGGCTTGCCGCATACGCTCTCAGCAAACTCTCTTAAGGGACCCGGATAATTGCCGGAATCGATCATGATGCCTTCTTCATCGCCTGCGATAAGATAGGCTGTGGTGTTTCCGATGTAGATGACCCAGGTGTCGTCACAGAGGAGTTTGGATGAAAATCCAGTATAATCCATATCGGTACTCCTTTCTTTTTTATGTGTTAATTATACACTACAGTGAACAAAATGGTACTGTTTTTTCAGTATGTGATCACCCTGCCTGCCGCCTCTTTCTGTACAAAAAACAAGAGCTGTCCGCATGATTGCTGACAGCTCTTCATTTACCGAGATTGCTATATACGATTATTCAACTGTATATGGCAGTAAAGCGATATGTCTTGCTCTCTTGACAGCTGTTGTTACAGCTCTCTGATGCTTTGCGCAGGTACCTGTGATCCTTCTGGGGAGGATCTTGCCTCTCTCTGAGATATACTTCTTCAGAGTAGCAACATCCTTGTAATCAACAGGCTGAACATTCTCACCACAGAATACACATACTTTCTTTCTTCTGCGGATGGTCGTTCTCTTTCTCGGAGCATCGCTCTTGTCTGTTTTTGTATATGCCATTGTTATGACCTCCATTCATACTGTGTGCCCATATGCTGCTTACCGTGAATATAATGCAGCGGGCAGATCATCTTAGTTAAATGGCAAACCCTCGTCTTCCAGTCCGTCCGGAATACTCATAAACCCTTCAATTGCTGCCTCTGCGCTCGGAGCATTCATAAAATCTGCCGGTGCGCTCTGCGGCTGTGGCTGCGGTGTGCGATACTGATCCTGTGCAGGTGCACTCTGCGGCTGAACTGCCGGAGCTCCTGTCTGAGTGTTCTTGCTCTCAGCGAACTCAACATTCTCTACTACAACATCAGTGGTATAGACCTTCTGTCCGTCTCTGTTGGTGTAGCTGCCTGTCTGGATCCTTCCCTCAACGCATACCTTGGTACCTTGCTTAACGTACTTTTCGAAGAAATCTGCTGTACGTCCGAAGGCTACACAGCTGATGAAATCAGCGCTCTGATCTGCGTCTCTTCTGTATCTTCTGTCTACTGCAATAGTAAACCTTGCAACCGTTACTGCGTTTTCGCTCTGTGAAGATCTTATATCGGGGTCTCTTGTAAGACGGCCCATAAGTATAACCTTATTCATGGTAACTCCTTATCTGCGAGTGTTCAGTGCCATTGCTGATAGAAGCTTATTCTTCGTCTTCTCTGACAACCAGATATCTGATAACGCCGTCCATGATCCTGAGCTCTTTCTCAAGGTCATTAGGGGTCTCAGAGTTCTCTGACTCGAAATAAACGAAGTAATAGTATGCTTCACTCATCTTCTGGATCTCGTAAGCAAGTTTCTTCTTGCCCCAGTCATCAACATTTGTAACGGTTCCGCCATATCTCTCGACAAAACCTTTGACTCTTTCAATGACTGATGCGCGATCCTCGTCCTCGAGCTTAGCACTGACTACGACTGCTATTTCATATTTGCTCATGTCTCGCACCTCCTTTTGGTCTCTGGCCTCCTGTCCATGCAGGAAGCAAGGAATATTATCACGGAGTGATATGTTACCATGGATCCAGTCAATTTGCAAGCGGTATTTAATTCAGAGTTGCTCGGTTCTGTATGCTTGCTTTTTATCCAACCGTAACCCGATATACCTTACCATATCCATTTAAATAACAGCTATTTGGCAACGTGCTGTTTACAGTAATAGTAAAATAGCAGCTATCATACTGATTAACATTAAATGTCAGGCCACCATAAATACCATCCGCATATCCTGTATAAGAACCACTCAGGGATCCATTAGCATAAAACCTTAGCGTGAAACTAACATTTGGATCCGTATAAGAACTATAAGTACTTTCTTTATATATATTTGCACATGTATAAATGGTTACTGATGAACTATTAGCCGTAAAATACTCCGAATGAATATAGTTTCTCATATAAAATGTAAAACTCCCATCAGACTGCATTTTAGAATCACCAGATACAAATGCAAAATAATCATGCGACCTACCATTATCTAAGTTATCAGCACGAACAACAGATGGGCACGAAATGACTCCAATTGCCAATAACACTGCAAGCGCAATTGAAACAATTATTCTGTTATTTAATTTAAACATCATTTAAATCCCCTCTTATCATTATATTTCGGAACAGTAGAAAACGCTATGTCCGAATAATCACATTATTTGCAACATACTTTCTGACTCATCAAACCCGTAGCAATTTTTTCATTTCTCACAACGGACATGCACAATCCAAAAAGCATATAATTAAATATTGTCATAGCCCTTCCTTCAGCGAACAATGGATAAGCTATATATAGTGTTTCGCTGAAAATTCCTATATCCGAACAGAAAGAAACTATGATCTGCAAGCAGAAATTCAGGCTAATAACTAAAACCAGCATTTTTACTTCCAGGGTCTTTTGTCTTGAGATCAGTTTAAACAGTGCCAATGCCAACAATATCAATGCCGCAAAAAATGGGATCAACACTCCAATTCCAAACTTTGAAACAAATAGTGTTAATGGATGATCGCTTTTTACTATTGATTCTGTATACTTTATCATCAAGTCACTGTTTGATCTTCCCCAGAAAGGTATTTCTCTCAGGACTTTGCTTATATTTAATAGTTGAGTTCCGAATTGTTTATAACCATTGACCATATATAGAATGGTCACTATTACAAATATCCCCAACAATATTAGGTTCAATATAATACTCCATCTTTTAATACCGATTAAGCCGTTATTGTTTTTAATTGATAGCAATAATATGGCACTTGTCACACAGATCATAAAAACAGCACTTGGAGATTTGATCATAATTGCTTCAATAAAAGGTAAATACAAGCATATAAAATAATACCATTTATCCTGTGATATTATTCTCTCAATTATTCCAACCTGCGCCACTACAGACACAATGATCAAATAAAACGAATAATATTGAGCAAGGTTATTATATTGATTTCGGATCAGATCAAAGAACAACACTCCCGCTGTGACAATATGCCAGGTCAAATATATATATTTCCCATATTTAAAAATAACTGAGTAGTCTAAAAAAGCAAAAACAATACATATTAATATGCCAGATATAATATATGGCATATTTCCAAACAATGAATATATATTAGATGACAATAAACCCAACCCGGATAGTAATACAATAACACCGATCAGGAAAGGATCCCATGACGGTTTATACACTTTATTCAGCGCCATTCCAACTTCCTGAGGAGAGCCCATTCTTTTAATCGCCAAACAAACCGCGCTATCATGATCATATCCAAGATCGATCAATTCACAAATGTTGTCATCAATATGATCAAGGATTTCCTGACTGGCTATTTTCTTGGCTCTATTCCATGATATTTCATTCTCAACTGCTTTAATGTATTCATCTGGTGAACATATATTATTCATAATCAACCCCATTCAACATAGTAAGCACATCACATTTCCAGGATTCTGTTAACAGTTGAACAATAATTATTCCAAAGATCATGTTTCTGGGCCAGATAGTCTGATCCTTTAGCAGTTATATGATAATACCTTCGGGTTTTCCCTGATTCAGTTTTATTCGTATAAGATATGATCAAGCCATTACTTTCTAACTGATGCAAAAGCGGATATAAGGTTCCTTCTTTAAGATCAAATAAATTATCTGACTTTTCGCTCAATTTTTTAGTGATCTGGTATCCATAGAGATCTTCAAGGCTTAATAGCTTTAAAAGGATCATATCCATATTGCCCGAAATCAATAATCTATTATTCATATCAGCCTCCATATACCTTGATAATCTAGGCATATTATACATAGATTATCAAGGTATGTCAATATATTTTTCTAATAGCAAACAATTGAGCTGTCTGAGCATAGTTTGCGGGCAGCACTGTAAGGTGTTATAATCAACACATCCTGTTACGGAAATTGTTGAAAACTCAAGCGAGGGAAGGCCATGCTGTCAGATCTGCTGCGCAGCGAAATAC
>JAZUNG010000080.1:0-11274 GCA_045604025.1 Lachnospiraceae bacterium
GACGCGCGCATAGCTCTGATCGGTTCACCATCATAATAGACGGTGACGCATCCATAAGTCAGATTGACATCGATAGAGTAGCCGGATGTATCCTGGCTGGAGGATCTGTATTCTTCGGAATCCTCAGAGTCCCCATCAGAATCTTCGTCCTGAGCTTCCTCTGTTACATATTCTTCTGTTTCCGGTTCGGTTTCAGCCTCCTCTTCTGTTTCCGGTTCAGTGGTTTCTTCAGAAGTCTCAGGGGTAGTGCTTTCCTCTGTGGTGGTTTCGGTAGTGGTCAGCTCGGAAGTGCTCTCTGTTTCACTGGCTGCAGTGGTAGTTTCCACAGCAGAGGTGCTCTCGGCAGACGGCTCGGCAATAGAGCCTGTGCCGGTCTTTCCGCATGCACAGACAGCGAGAATGACCAATATCAATATACAGGAGAATATCCGCTTTTTCATTTATTATCCTCTATGGCCTTTTTGGCCAGTTCATCGGCCATATCATTAAATCTGTCGTTGGAATGACCCTTTACCTTGACAAATTTTACACTGATATACTGAGATATATCGTCATAGAATGCCTTGTACTTGATCACCCATGGTTTGTTAGTCTTCCATTCTCCCAGACACCATTTTGCGATGCCTTCATAATCGTGAAAAATAGTGATCTCCTTAAGGCCCATTTCGCGGGCACGCTTCATGGCTTCTGCAGCACCAATGATCTCACCTGAGACATTTCTCATTTCCAGGAGTTCGGGATTGGTAAATGCCTTGCCCAGCTGCAGTTCATCTCTGGTTCCGTCGTCTCTGGTAATGAACATGACAATCCCGTATGAGAATTTCCCTGCGGATTCCATAAATGAACCATCCACATATGCGATGGCACATCCGGGATCAGGGGAGGGGATATCTGGATCATATGAGACGTCAGCAGGATCTGTGCTGAATGATTGGATGTCTGTGCGCTCCTGCAGGTCACCTATCCAGCCATCGCCCATATAGGAGATAGCTTCTGCTTCTGTGGTGAACCCCTTGTATTCAGCTCCGGGAAAGCCGTTCACCTGTATCTTACAGGAGTCCCAGTCAGTGTATATACCGGGCGTAAGACCCTTTTTTACAGCATAGTATTTTTTCTTCATTTTGACTAAAAATCCTTTACATATTATAGCAGAACTGGTTGACATTGGGTATCTTTTTATGCAATAATATTTCAAATTGTCATTGTGACATGTATTTTTTGACATAATGACATATATTTGAGGCGGAAACGCCATATTTTATGGAGAAAATGACAATATGACTGAAAAAAGCACAGAAAAAGGGAAAGTAGCTGCTTTCCTGGAAAAACAGGGGATAGTTATTTCAGCAAAGAGATATTTTGTTGACGCCCTGGGGGCTATGGCTCAGGGACTGTTCGCGTCATTGCTGATAGGAACCATCCTGAGCACACTGGGCAATCAGCTGGGCATACAGATCCTGGTTACGATAGGCGGATTTGCATCTGCAGTCATGGGACCGGCTATGGGTGTGGCTATCGGATACGCTCTCAAGGCCCCTACATATGTACTGCTGTCACTGGCTGCTGTCGGTTACGCGGCTTGTGACCAGGGAGGAGCAGGAGGCCCTCTCGCTGTATTCTTTATAGCACTTATTGCCTGCGAATGCGGTAAACTGGTTTCCAAACTGACACCTATAGATCTGCTGGTCACACCTCTGGTGACTATCGGCGTGGGCGGATTGCTCAGCATCCTGATTGCTCCTTATATCGGCTCCGGTGCCATGGCTGTAGGCAAGGCCATCATGTGGGCTACGGATCTGCAGCCGTTCCTGATGGGTATGCTGGTTTCACTGATAGTTGGAGTAGCATTGACGCTGCCCATATCTAGTGCTGCCATCTGCGCCGCGCTCGGACTGACCGGTCTGGCGGGAGGAGCTGCACTGGCAGGGTGCTGTGCAAATATGGTTGGATTTGCAGTTGCCAGCTTCAGAGAGAATAAGTGGGGTGGACTGGTCGCACAGGGTATCGGAACTTCCATGCTTCAGATGGGAAATATAGTTCACAATCCACGCATCTGGATCCCGGCGTTGGTTGCTTCTATTGTAAACGGTCCTATCTCTACCTGCCTGTTCAAGCTTCAGATGAATGGCTCGGCTGTTTCATCAGGCATGGGCACCTGCGGATTTGTGGGTCAGATAGGAGTTTATACCGGATGGATCAATGACATCGCTGCAGGCACCAAGACCGCTATCACAGCCTGGGACTGGATCGGTATGATCGTAGTCAGCTTTATAGTTCCGGCCGTTATAGCATGGCTGGTCAGTGTATTGCTCAGAAAGATCAACTGGATCCGCGAAGGCGACATGAAACTGGGTTAAATAAGGAGAATAACTATGGCATATACAAGAGAAGAGATCACAACCATCATCAGAGAAGAGAATGTAGAGTTCATCAGGCTTCAGTTTACCGATATTTTCGGTACCATGAAGAATGTTGCCATTACGCCCACCCAGCTGGAAAAGGCGCTGGACAACAAGATCATGTTTGACGGATCCTCCATTGAAGGATTCGTGCGTATCGAAGAGTCGGATATGTATCTGTATCCGGATCTGAATTCGTTCTGCGTATATCCCTGGGGTCAGGAGAACGGCAAGGTGGCCAGACTGATCTGCAGTGTGTATGGTATTGACGGAAAGCCTTTCGAAGGCGATCCCAGATATATCCTGAACAAAGCGATAGATCATGCAGCAGAGTTGGGCTTTACCATGAATGTGGGTCCGGAGTGCGAATTCTTCCTGTTCAATAAAGGAGAAAATGGATATCCAACTCTGGAGTCATTCGACAGGGGCGGATATTTCGACCTGGGGCCCAATGATATCGGTGAGAAGGCGAGAAAGGACATTGTACTGGCTCTTGAAGGCATGGGATTTGAGATTGAAGCATCGCATCATGAGTGCGCACCTGCACAGCATGAGATCGACTTCAAATACGCATCTGCCATGCATGCAGCAGACAATATCATGACATTTAAACAGACAGTAAAGGCAGTAGCTGACAGACATGATCTGTATGCAACATTCATGCCCAAGCCTGTGTTCGGTATCGCGGGTTCAGGCATGCATCTGAACATGTCTCTCAACAAAGACGGCAAAAATGCCTTTGTGGATGAAAAGGACAGCCATGGTCTGTCACAGACAGCATATGCATTTATGGCTGGTATAATGAAGCATATTGAGGGAATGACTCTGTTCCTCAATCCTCTGATCAATTCATATAAGAGACTGGTACCGGGATATGAAGCTCCCATCTATATCGCATGGTCTGCCAAGAACAGGAGCCCTTTGATCCGTGTTCCAGCCAGCCGTGGAGCATCGACCAGGATAGAGCTGAGAAGTCCCGATCCTTCAGCCAATCCATATCTGTCACTGGGTCTGTGCCTGGAAGCCGGACTGGATGGTATAGAGAAGGGTATGACACCTCCTGCATCCGTGGATAAGAATATCTTCGAGATGAGCCAGAGAGAGCTGATCAGAACAGGTATCAAGAGTCTCCCGGTAAATATGTTCGATGCCATCAGCAAGGCCGAGAAGGACAAGTTCATCAAGGCTACACTGGGAGGTCATATCTTCGGTAAATATATCGAAGCAAAGAAGAAAGAGTGGGATGAGTACAACCGAAGAGTGAGCAACTGGGAAGTTGAAAACTACCTGCATAAATATTGACCATATCCTTGCGCGGTTTCAGTAATAACTGAAAGTAATAGATGCGGGTTATGCCTTTTTGTATACTGTCTCGCCCCCGAGAACGGTCTCCAGAATTTGAATTTTCAGAATATCATCCGCCGGGATTTTCATAATATCCTGATCCATGATTACGTAATCTGCATACTTTCCTGCCTCCAAAGACCCGTATCTATCGTCACCAAACTGTGCATAAGCTCCCCAGATGGTGAATGAGCGAAGGGCGGATTCTCTGTCCATCGCGGAATACTGTGGCCAGGCGCCTTCGGGTGGCTGCAGGAAATCATTTTTTCGGGTGATCGCCGCATGGATTTCGGACAAAGGATTCGGGTTGGCAACAGGGGAGTCCGAGCCTCCTGCCATTATCCCGACTCGTCTTTGAATCTCACCGATACAGTAGGAAAGATCTGCCCGGTAGGGTCCCAGGCACTTTTTTGCCATATAATAGGAATTGGGGCCGTGCAGTGGCTGCAGACTTGGAATGACGTTGAGTGCTTTTGCCCTCTCCGGCTGATCGTCTCTCACAAGTTGCCAGTGCTCAATTTTAAGACGCTTATCCTTGATCCCATACTCCCGGTCGAGTCGTTCGTACAATTTCAGCACCGTATCTGTATCCTTGTCACCGATAGCATGAATCATGATCTGCATACCCTTCTCGATTGCTTGCTTCATTTCCAGATAAAACTCATCCTCGCTGACTCTGGGCTGGCCGTAATTTCCCGGATTATCCGAATACTCTTCAAACATAGATGCACTGCGGGAGCCAAAGGTTCCTCCTGCGCCAAGCTTTACCATACGGCAGGAAAAGCGGTCATTATATTTGCCCATAAACGGACAGTTCTCATCA
Organism: Lachnospiraceae bacterium; assembly: GCA_045604025.1. Taxonomy (GTDB): domain Bacteria; phylum Bacillota; class Clostridia; order Lachnospirales; family Lachnospiraceae; genus RGIG5612. Next base: position 4,567 of record JAZUNG010000080.1, read on the forward strand.
AAGTATCTTTTAGAATTGACATCCGGATCAGAGCCCACAGCACCGCTAATGGCGACATACATTCTGATTTTCAGCTTTCCCTCCCGGAACAGCCGCTCGGTTAGCTCAATCTCGGATCCCACCATTCGGGCATCGGTAAAGGAAGTCAGGCCCATTTTGAAAAAGTTTTTCTGGACCGCAAGAAGCGACTGCTCATTACTCTTCATCCGCTCCGGATCATACGCATTGGGATCGTGCTTGTTGGTCACACCGGTCTGGGGCACTACAGTGCGTATAATATTGCCGATCTTGGTCACAGATCCAATTGCTTTTTTACCGTCAGGATTTACGATACTGGCCTCAATCACTCTCGGATCGTCCTTACCACTGAATCCGGCGGCCTTCAGTGCCAGAGAATTGACCCACTGAACACCGCCCGCCTTTCTTCTTAACAAAACCGGATTATTGGGGGATATCGAATCCAATTCGTCGATGTTTGGGTATCTGTTATCCTCCCACCAGTCGTTGTCCCAACCGGTACCAGAGACTATCCACTCACCAGGTTTCTTGACTGCCGCCTCTTCAGCAACCTTTGCAATGATTTCCTCTTTTGTCAGTCCCTCACAGGAAAAGAGGCAGTAAGTGTATCCCGTCTCGATAGAATGAACATGATTGTCGATAAACCCTGGTGTTACACATGCCCCATTCAGATCAACAATCTCAGTATCAGGTCCAATCATTGCGTCCATATCCGTGTTACTGCCTACGCATAGGATCCGATCTCCGAGGATCGCCATCGCTTCGGCTGCTGTGAATGCCTCATCTATGGTATAGATCACACCATTTATTAATACTTTAGTTGCTTTCTCCACGGGATGCCTCCTTTACATATTATTGATTTCCTGTTTCAGACGCACAGGGTCGCAACGATGCCTCTTTTAACAGATATAAAAGAATGATTATCACTTGTATTCAACATGCATTGCCTGTTTTTGGGATTCTACGACAGTTTCCAATACTTCTGTCAGGGCAACTGCTTCGTCAATTCCGTACTCTAAATTCTGAGTATCATTCACAATTGAATCTAACCAATAAATGAGGGGATACCTTCCGCCGGCAGGATAAAACTGCTTCTCAACTCTAATAATGCCACCTCCATTTATCTTGTACCAAAGACCCGTTTCGTCATAAAAAGCTGCTCCGTTTGTACCGTACACTGCAATTGTTCCGCCGCCGACAGGGCAAACCCATGTCGATTCAGCAATTCCGATCACGCCATCATCATAGCCGAAAATAGCAACTGAGTTTTCGTCAATTCCTGTTTGTTTGCCTCGGCTCAGGAAGCTGTCGAAAATTCCTCCGGCAGTGCGCGGTTTGCCTAAAAACCAAATAACAACATGCGCGGCATGAAATCCCATGCCAAGCAAAGTACCGGCGCCTGCTTCATCTTTTTCATAAAAACAATCCATATCACCGTTCAACGCTTTATCATGGCCAAACCGTACACGCAGGCAATTAATCTTGCCAAGCATACCGCTATCTGCAAGATTCTTTATATATACGAACTCGGGACGCATAACCGGATCTGACATTGTAAAATGTATGTTATTCTTTTTAACAGCTTCTCTGATGGCAACAGCATCCTTAGAGGTAAAGGCGAGAGGCTTTTCTACAAAAACGTGTATCCCTTTATTTGCCGCCGCAATTATAACTTCTGCATGCCTGGTTGTGCCGCAGGTTACAAGTACTCCATGAAGGCCCGGAATATCCAACAGATCATTGATATTCGGATAGAACCTAAGGCCCATCTGGGATGCCACGCGCTCTCCACGCAGTGTATCATCATCCCAAAACCAACAAATTCATAATCCAGATAGTCTCCGCCGTGCTGAATGATGCGCTTCGGAAAATCTTGTACATGTGAATGCCAGGCACCTGCACACGCCAGTTTTAATTTCATAAGAAGTCTTCCTTTTTTGTACGTACTGCCAACGTTTCCTGTAAGCAGTAAAATCCCATCTCATTAGAGAACAGCGTTAAACATCTGGTCGGTTATCTCCTCAAATGCGGGGGCAAGAACTCCGACTACAGCATCTGTCGGCGCATTGTTTCCTCCCGGTAACGATCCAGCAATACTCTTGTCAGGCGCCTTTTGGACGGCAAGGATAGTTTCGTCATCAAGGATATAGCCTGCATCATTGATAAGGCTCGCTTCGTGCGTCACAACCATCGTGTTTTTAATTGCGGCTGCTTTTTTGATCGTAAAGTTAAGCTCTGTATACAATTCTCCGCCTATTCCCATCATTGCTATTCCGCCAATTCTGAGCAGGTGCATTCGAATTATCCAGTCGGTGTTTGATGTTTTAGGAACTGTCAGCCATTGAACTGTTCCTCGAATATCGCCTGTTTCGGCGTAAGTTTTTATTTTATGTATTGTGTGCAGGGTATCTGCAAAATTACGTGTAGACAAATGCTTAAACACAGTCAGAGCTGTGTTATTATCTGCTTCTTCACAGTATTCAATTCCACCCGTTTGGGGGTTGACATAATGTGGATAACCTCTCACTACAGCATTCACATCTCCGGCTGCACCGCTGGACCAGATAGCTACGGCGCCCTGGAAGTGATCCTCCAGCATTTGACTTACAGCCCCGCCCAGATCACCGCTCATCATTTCGCCATCATCGCTGGGAAATTTTTTGAACAATATAGAGCAATGAATGGCGTAGTTTACAAAAAATGCAATGGGAGTACCGTCAAGTCCTTCGGCTTTCAGGACATATACGCCATTATCTACAGGGCGATTACCGTTCGTTCCGCATCCAATGCAGGGGATCTCTTCTTCATTTTGACCTTGCATATAGAACACATCAGCACGGTTAACATTTATATAGCTTTTCCCGGTTCCATAACCAATGCGTGCCGGACGCAAATCATTCATCGCCTCAGTGGCCGTACGATACACCGTTTCCATAACAAATGATTCGTACTCTTTAATTGCCGTCTTGAGCTCGGGATCCTTCATAAAAGGCCTGTTTTCGTTGGGTCTCTCTCCGATTACGGGTGCTGAATGTGTATGTATTCCCAGATAAATAATATTCTCTTTAGGCACACCGGTGCGTCTGGAAAGTTCATCGATTCCAGTTTGGGGATTCGGTGCTTTATCCAGATCAAAAGCTACAAGGAGACATTTCTGCTCTCCGTTTTGTATGGCAATAACCCGGGCATATAAACGATGCAATAATGAACTAAAACAACATCCGGAGAGATTTCTCATTTTATCGAACAATGTCTCCGGAGGGGTAATATCGTTTCTTGCGGCTCCACAAAGATATGGCATAATTGTCTCTCCTTAATAAATAATCCTTCTAATTTTTCTGCTCCCGTCAATGTAATTAGCAAAATGATTTGAATCTCCACGTGAAAACAATAGATTATGATTCTATTTTCTTGACATTTTATCACAAATTCAGACTGTGTAAATAAACAAAAAAAGCTCAGAAACATAAAATGTCTGGGCTTTTCTAAACTATAACTTTCACTTGTAAATTGACAATAAAAAAAGCGATAGACGGGGTTCGAACCCGCGGCCTCCACCTTGGCAAGGTGGCGCGCTACCAGCTGCGCTACTATCGCACGTGTCATTTTCGACGCAAGTGGGATTGTACTATAAATACATCTCTTTGTCAACCGATAAATTAAATTTGTTTTAGTTTTTAAGGACTGATATAATCTTACTATATTGCAGATAGCGAAAGAGTATTCATTAAATTGAATTGTTGGCAAATACAGTAATATGATAGTATATAACCTGTAATATAACACATTCAGACCGGTCATATGAGGGGAACAGCAGGTATATGACTGGCGATATTTCAAAAAAGGTCAGGTGAATTCCTATGACAAATGATGAAAAAAAGATTGGAGCATGCGGTCTGTGCGGAGGCAGGTGCTTTGTTCAGGCAGATATGAAAGACGGACATATCATGTCAGTTGATCGACTGGAAGGACATCCGTATCTGCCCAGTGATATGTGTGTCAGAGGCGCTGCTCTCAAGCAGTATATCTATCACGAGGACAGGATACAGTATCCCATGAAACGCATAGAGAAGGACGGAACAGTCTCATATGAGCGTATCAGCTGGGATCAGGCAATATCTGAGATAGCTGACAGACTCCTTCAGACCAGGAAGCAGTATGGTCCTTATGGAACCATATTCTATGCAGGTCATCCGAAGTGGTTCAGAAAAACACTTGCAGAGCTTTCTGCAGCCTATGGCACGCCTAACTTTGTTACAGAGTCCAGTACATGCCACAACGCACCCGCTATAGGATATAAGCTGGTTTTCGGAAACGATATGTACAGGCCTGATATGGCACACTGCAACACCGTTTTGGTCTGGTCAGAAAATCTCAGCGGTCAGAAAGGTGACGCGTCTTTCTTAAGACGTCTTAAGGACAAGGGGAAACATATTATCGTTGTAGATCCCCACAAGACAGCCCTTACAGAGATTGCAGATCTGCATCTGCAGCTGTATCCCGGCACTGATGGAGCCCTGGCTCTTGGAATCGCTAATGTGATCCTTGCGGAAGGTCTGGAAGATAAAAAATACATTGAGCAGTTTACATATGGATTCTCTGAGTACAGAGAATATGTCATGCAGTTCACACCACAGAAGGCTGCTGAGATAACCGGCGTACCGGAGGAAGATATTGTACTGGCTGCCCATATCATGGCTGAAATGAAGGTCGCTCTCAAGTGTTCTAACTGTTCACTGTTCCATTGCATCAACGGCGTACAGAATATGCGGGCTATTCTTTCGCTTCTGGCTCTGACGGGAAGTATAGGAACCGAAGGCGGGCTGATGCCTCCGGGAGGAGGAACCGCATCGCTTGATACATTCTTCCATGTACTGGCAGACAGACCTGACCTGGAGCATGATATTGCAGATGGTGAGTTCCCTGTCTGGAACGAACTGGTCAACAATGAAGGACAGTGCGTGAGACTGGCAGATGTCATCATGAGCGGGAAGCCATATCCCATCAGAAACTTCATAGGTTTCGGAGTCAATCTCCGTATGTGGCCTGAGTCAGACAAGATGCTGGCTGCCATGGACCAGATAGAATTCAGCGTAGTTACTGAGCTGTTCTGGAATGAGGCCTGCGAGAGGGCGGATTTTGTGCTGCCAGCATGCGCAGGATGTGAGATGGATCAGGTCGTAGTTGGCAATAAGAACCATCTGATGCTGGTAGAGCATATGATCGATCCCGGAGAGAAGCTTCCGGACATCGAGATCATCCTGAGGCTGGCCCATGCTATGGAGCTGCATGGCAGGTTTATTGACAATGCAGATTATGACGCATATCTGAACTATACGATGAGGCTGACAGGTGTGACTCTGGATGAACTGAAGGCACACCCTGAAGGTATGGACGCTGTGAATGTACCGCCCAGGAAGTCATTTTCACCTGCAGACGGATTTAACACACCTTCAGGCAAGATTGAGTTCGTATCACAGGTATTGGAGAAATATAAAGATATACCGGGATATGACCCGCTTCCTGTTTATACTGACTGGAGAGATGAGATCACCAGGTGGGTGCCTGACAGGGAGAATTATCCGCTCGCTCTTGTTGTCGGGCCCAGAAAGCCTTTCCTGTTCCATTCAAGAACATACAGGACCAGCTGGCTGTCAGGACTGGAAACCCACACACGTGTTACTATCAGTCCTGCTGAAGCGGACAGACTGGGTGTCAGGGAAGGCGACAGAATTACACTGACCACACCTAAAGGAAGCGAAAACTATTTTGCTGAGATAGATTCAGGTATGCTGGACGGCGTGGTATATACATTTCATGATGACGGTCTGCAGGATGCTAACAGACTGGTGGACGGTGATTACCTGGATCCTATCTCTGGATTCCCGGGATACAGGAGTTATGTATGCAGTCTTAAAAAGGCGGAGGTGAACAGCTGATGAGAGTTGTATGTGACGATAATAAATGCGTGGGATGCCTGGCATGTGTTGTGACCTGCATAGACCATCATTACAGCGAAGATGTGAAGGATGCAGTGTCCGGAAGGACATACAGAAAGATCACACTGCCTTCAGGATATACAAAATACATAACTGAGAGCTGCCATCACTGCGAGAACGCTCCGTGTATGGATCATTGTCCTGCTGACGCTATCAGCCGCGATGACAGTGGCTGGGTTACAGTCGACCGTGACCTGTGCATTGGCTGCAGAGCATGTGCCGGCGTATGTCCTTTTGATATTCCGCGGTTCACATCTGATGGAAAGATGTTCAAATGTGACGGCTGTGGCGGAGATCCGGCGTGTGTGAAGATGTGCCCGAACGGAGCACTGAGTATTGAATAAATGGCTGATATCCCTGAAAAAGAAAATGACAATTCTGCCAAGATGCGTCTGAATAAATATCTGAGCGATGCCGGATATTGTTCACGCAGAGAGGCCGACCGTCTGATAGAGGCCGGCCATGTAAGTGTGGACGGAATTCCTGCCGTAATGGGTCAGAAGGTCACACCCGGTCAGAGAGTCTGTGTAGACGGAAACGAGATAGTCAGAACGGATCCTATGGTCCTGATCGCTTTTAACAAACCTTCAGGTATAGAGTGTACCAGCGACCTGTCTAACCCGGACAACATCATCAGCTATATCGGGTATCCGTCGCGTATATATCCGATCGGACGGCTCGATAAGATGTC
>JAZUNG010000081.1:0-11322 GCA_045604025.1 Lachnospiraceae bacterium
AAAAGCACTGCGGATTTATCATCAACGACAGACAGGGTACCACGCAGGACGTGCTGGACCTGATAACGGTCATACAGAAGGAAGTTAAGGAACGCTTCGGAGTAGATCTGGAGTGTGAAGTAAAAGTGCTGTAAGATGTCATTTTCACAGGAAGTCAGAGAAGAACTGATAAAGCATTACGACAGGCAGGTGCACTGCCAGAAGGCTGAGCTGGCAGCTATACTTATGTTCGGAGGCAGAGGCCTCAGGCTGGATACGGAGAGCGGGAAATACATATTTACCGACCCCAGATCACAGTCCAGAAATGACTTTACAGTAACCCGAAAAACATATAATATTAATGGTAAGATAGATCTGAATGTGAGCATCTCAGATCTTATCAGAAAGCCTGAAGACAAGAGGGCGTTCCTGAGGGGAGCGTTCCTTGAGGCAGGCACCATCAGCGACCCCGAAAAGGACTATCATTTCGAGATATCCTCACGGGATGAAGGCGCTGCGCAGACCGTCAGAGAAGTACTGGAGTTCTTTGAGATCAATGCCAGATCCTTCAGAAGACGCGATGGACACACCATAGTATATGTCAAAGGACATGACGAGATCTCACTGATCCTGAATATCATATCTGCACACGTGGCCATGATGAATTTTGAAAATGTCAGGATCGAGAGGGAGCTCAAAGGAGCGGTCAATCGGAAGCTGAACTGCGACACGGCCAATATTAAGAAGTCTGTGACCGCTTCCATGAAACAGATAGAGGATATCGAGCTGATCAGGGATACTGTCGGTCTGGATGAACTGGAGGATTCGCTTCGGGATATCTGTGAAGTGAGACTGGCCAATCCGGATGCCACCATTCTGGAGATAGGAGAGCTCCTGACTCCGAAGGTGGGCAAGTCCGGTGCCAATCACAGATTCAGAAAGATTAGTAAGATGGCAGACGATATCCGCGCCAAACAGAACAAGTCACGGGAGGTTATGTGACATGACAGAAGTCAGAAAAGAAGTAACAGTAGGAATGGAAGGCGGCCTGGAGCCGCGCCCTGCGGCCAAGCTGGTACAGCTGGTCAGCTCATTTACAGACGAAGATTTTTCTATCGAATATAATGGCAAGACTATCAATCCAAAGAGCCTGATGAGCGCCATGTACCTGGCTGCTCCTTATGGAGACAAGTTCCAGGTGACGGTTAAGGGACCTGAGGCAGAGAAGGCTCTGGAGGCAATAGAGGATTTCTTAAGCGGCAAAGAATAAGATGGCTTTTACACATCTTCATGTACATACTGAATACAGTCTGCTGGATGGATCGGGCAAGATAGGAGAGATGGTCTCGCAGGCGCAGGCTCTAGGTATGGACTCTCTGGCAATAACTGATCACGGCGCCATGTATGGCGTGATCGATTTCTACAGGGCGGCCAGGAAGGCCGGTATCAAACCGATCATAGGCTGTGAGATATATGTAACCACAGGGTCCAGATTCGACCGTGAAACAACACAGGGTGATGATAGATATTATCACCTTGTTTTATTAGCGGAAAATGATCAGGGATACCACAATCTCATGAAGATCGTGTCAGCAGGTTTTACGGAAGGGTTCTATTACAGACCCAGGGTAGACTATGAGATCCTGGAAAAATACAGCGAGGGGATCATAGCCCTGTCTGCATGTCTGGCAGGCCTGGTCCCGAAGCTGATCAGCAGAGGACAGTACAAGCAGGCCAGGGATGAGGCTCTGCGTCTGCAGGAGATATTTGGAGAGGGGAACTTCTTCCTGGAACTCCAGGACCATGGCATCCCTGAGCAGAAGCTGGTCAACTCCCAGCTCCTCAGGATGAGTGAAGAAGAAAACATCCCTCTGGTATGCACCAACGATGTGCATTATACATATGATACTGACGCGGAGGCACATGATATCCTGCTGTGCATCCAGACAGGAAAGAGAGTAAATGACGATACGCGTCTGCGCTACGAAGGGGGTCAGTATTACCTGAAGTCTCCCGAAGAGATGGCGGCGCTCTTCCCGTATGCTCAGGAAGCGCTGGCCAATACCGAACGCATAGCTGCAAGATGCAATGTGGAAATAGAATTCGGTGTTCAAAAGCTCCCGAAATACGATGTGCCTGCGCCGTTTACTGCAGAAGAATATCTGGAAAAACTCTGTGAAGAAGGCCTGCAGAGGCGTTATGAGGATTACGAGAAGTACGAGCCCAGACTCCGTTTCGAGCTCGATACTATCAAACAGATGGGCTATGTGGACTACTTCCTGATAGTCTGGGATTTCATCAATTACGCGAAGAGTCATGATATCATGGTCGGACCCGGCAGAGGCAGTGCTGCAGGCAGCATCGTCTCGTACTGCCTCGAGATCACAGATATCGATCCGATCAGGTACAGCCTGCTCTTTGAGAGATTCCTGAATCCCGAACGAGTATCCATGCCCGATATAGACGTGGACTTCTGCTTCGTGCGCAGAGGCGAGGTCATAGATTATGTTACGGAGAAATACGGCCGTGACAAGGTGGTGCAGATCATCACATTCGGTACCATGGCGGCCAGAAATGTCATACGTGACGTAGGCAGGGCGCTGGATATGCCATACGGGGCGGTGGACGTTATTGCCAAAATGATACCTGCGGAGCTGAACATCACCATAGACAAGGCCCTGGCAGCCAATGCCGAACTGAAGAGGGCATATGAGACAGATGCACAGATCCACTATCTGATAGATATGGCAAAGCGTCTGGAAGGCCTGCCCAGGCATGCATCCATGCACGCTGCGGGCGTGGTGATCAGTAAAGAGCCTATCGTTGAATACGTGCCTCTGGCCAGAGGCTCAGACGGCTCCGTAGTCACACAGTTTGTCATGACCACTCTGGAGGAGCTGGGTCTGCTCAAGATGGACTTCCTGGGGCTCAGGACACTGACCGTTATACAGAACGCAGTGAACTTCGCCAGGGAAAACACAGGTATGTTCATCGACCTGGACAAGATAGATTTCAATGACAAGGCCGTTCTGGACCTGATAGGTTCGGGCAAATGCGAAGGCATATTCCAGCTGGAAAGCGCGGGTATGAAGAGCTTCATGCGTGAGCTGAGACCTCAGAGCATAGAGGATATCATAGCCGGCATAGCCCTGTACAGACCGGGTCCCATGGACTTCATTCCCAAATACATCGCGGGCAAGAATTCAGGCAAAGAGGTAGTCTATGACTGTCCTGAACTGAAGCCTATACTGGAGCCTACGTATGGATGCATAGTTTACCAGGAGCAGGTAATGCAGATAGTGCGTGACCTGGCAGGATATTCCCTGGGCGGAGCGGACGTGCTGAGACGAGCCATGTCCAAGAAAAAGGATTCTGTCATGCAGGCGGAAAGGAAGAGATTCGTTTACGGAGACGAGGACGGAGGCGTACCCGGATGTATCAGGAACGGCATCAGTGAGGAAGTCGCCAACAAGATCTATGACGATATGATCGATTTCGCCAAATACGCGTTCAACAAGTCACATGCTGCAGCGTATGCCGTCGTATCCTACCAGACTGCATGGCTGAAGTATTATTACCCGGCTGAATTCATGGCTGCTCTGATGACATCTGTCATGGACCGCTTGAGCAAGCTGGGCGAATATATCCAGGAGTGTAAGAGCCTGGGCATCAATATCCTTCCGCCTGACATCAATCAGGCCATGGCGGGATTTGCGGTCAGCGGACAGTCGATCAGATACGGTCTGTCAGCCATCAAGGGTGTAGGAAAGAATATAATAGATGCGATCGTGGAAGAGCGTGAATCAGGAGGTCCGTACAAGGATCTGTATGATTTTGCGCTCAGACTGGCGCACAAGGATATAAACAAGAGACTGGTGGAAAACCTGATCAAAGCCGGCGCCATGGACTGCTTCGGACTGACCAGAAAGCAGCTGATCCATATCTACATGGATGTACTGGATGAGGTGACCAAGGACAGGAAGACAGCCATGAGCGGTCAGATGAGCCTCTTTGATATCGTAGATGATTCATACAAGGAAGTATTCCAGGTACAGGTTCCGGAAGTGGGCGAGTTTTCCAGGGAAGACCTTCTGAACTTTGAGAAGGATGTAACAGGTATATATATCAGCGGACATCCGCTGGATGAATATATGGATATCATACGCGCCAATGCGGATGTTCAGACCAGTGATTTTCTCCTGGACGATGACGGACATGTGGTCGTCACCGATCAGCGCTATGTGACTATAGGAGGAATCATTTCCAGAGTCACAGGCAAGTCCGCCAAGAATGGTCAGCCGATGGCATTCATAACGCTGGAAGACCTGGTAGGCACCGAAGAAGTAATAGTATTTCCGAAGAACTATGCCGAGAGCAGATCGCTCATATTTGAGGGCAGCAAGGTACTCATCAAGGGCAGAGTCAGCGTCGGTGAGGAAGAAGATGCCAAGCTGATCGCGGAAAGAATGATCGGATTTGATTCCATCGGCAGGCAGGTATGGATCAAACTGAAGGATTTCGCAGAGTATAAATCTGAAGAGAAATACATCATGTCTCTCAGCAGCATATCCGGTATGCGCGGAGATGCAGAACTGGTAATATATCTCGGAGCGGAGAAACAGCGCAAGATCATGCCCAGAGAGTACGCGGTCAGCTGGTCGGAGAGTGCACTCACTATACTGAAGAGAAGATTTGGAGACGGCAATGTAGCCGTAACTTACAAGAAGATATGATCACATCAAAAAACAATCAGCAGATAAAGAGGATCAGGCAGCTGCTCGAATCATCCAGGACCAGGAAAGAACTGGGCCTGTTTGTTGTGGAAGGAACCCGGCTGGCCAGCGAGGCTCCGTCTGAGCTTATTGACAGTGTATTTGTATCGGAAAGCCTGTCAAAGGAAGGCTTCGGGTGCATTCCGGGAGACTATCAGACTGAGATAATAGCAGACAGTGTGTTCAGGAGCATTTCCGATACAGTAAATCCTCAGGGTATACTGGCCATATGCAGGATGCCCCAGATGGATCTGGAGAGAGCTTCTGATGAGCAGCTTTGTCTCATATTGGATGATGTGCGTGATCCAGGCAATCTGGGAACCATTATCAGAACGGCTGAGGCAGCAGGCGCAGGCGTGATCATGAGTCCGGGATGTGTGGACGTATTCAACCCCAAGGTCATACGTGCCACCATGGGTAGCATATTCCGCGTACCGCTCGCAGTGAGTGACGCTGTAGGTGCGGTCAGATATCTTCAGGAGAAGGGAACCCGGGTATTCGCAGCGGCGCTGGACGGATCGGTTCCATATAAAGAGGCGGATTATGGTGAGGCCAATGCATTTGTGATCGGCAATGAAGCCTATGGTGTCAGCACAGCTGTCCAGAATGCATCCGACTACAGAGTCAGGATCCCCATGAAGGGCAGGGTTGAGTCCCTGAATGCTGCAGTCAGTGCAGCAGTTCTCTTATATGGCTTGACAGAAAAGATTTAATAATTTATAATGTATTTGTAACACTTTTGTAATATTTAGCTGAAGAGGATTGACAGATCAGAAATGAAAAGAGGATCTTCCCAGATATTACTTGTTATAACATGTATAGTTCTTGGTATTTCTGTTTTTGTCGCAGCTACTATCGCCAGCATGAAGAGAGGCGATGAAGGCGCGGAAAAACAGGGTTTTTCTTTGGTTGCAGAGGCACCTCTTGCAGCTTCTGCTTTCGCGTCCGGAACCGGTAAAGGATCAGAAGAGACAACTACAGCTGCTGAAAAACAGACAGCAAAAGAAGAGCTTTCTACAGAGGCAGCATCTGCTGCAGAGGCAGCCAGCCGTGAAGTATCCGCAGATATGATCGCACTTCAGGAAACTGAAGAGGCCGCAGATGAGCTAGATGCGTCTGAAGAAGAGGTCAGGGAAGCAGAGGAAGAGGCCGCAAGGCTCGCTGCTGAGGAAGCCGCCAGAGCAGCTGAAGAAGAGGCCGCAAGGCTCGCTGCTGAGGAAGCCGCCAGAGCAGCAGAAGAAGAGGCCGCAAGGCTTGCTGAAGAAGCAGCAAGGGAAGCAGAGGAAGAGGCCGCAAGGCTCGCTGCTGAGGAAGCCGCCAGAGCAGCAGAAGAAGAGGCCGCAAGGCTCGCTGCTGAGGAAGCCGCCAGGGCGGCAGAAGAAGAGGCTGCAAGGCTCGCCGCAGAAGAGGCTGCCAGACTCGCCGAAGAAGAAGCAGCAAGGTTGGCAGCTGAAGCTGCAGAGGAAGAAATCGCAGCACAGACTGTTGACAACAGCAGTGTTACATACAGTGGAGATTACGATTATTCAGCAGACGCTGCAGCATATGCTATCAGCGGAGGTGTCTATGGGTATTCTTTTGAAGAAACATATCTTCTGGCGTGTACAGTATCAGCAGAGGTAGGCTGGAGCCCATATGAAACCCAGCTGGCAGTAGCCAATGTCATACTGGACCGTGCAGCCAATACAGGCAGTATCAGAAGTGCTGTTTTTGCAGCAGGCCAGTTTGCAGTTACGTGGGATGGAGCTCTGCTCAGAACATTCAGGAGCGGTCCGCGTGACAGCGCTCTTCAGTCTACGATAGATGCACTGAACGGCACGGATCTCAGGCCCAGACCTTATTACTATTTCAATAACAGAGATATGTCAGGTGAGTTCGAAGGTGTTGTCGGTGAGTGGATCGGAGACGGATACTTCTATCTTATTGAGTGACAGGTGATCAATGGATGATCCTAAGATACTCTGCGGAGCGAGTTACTATGAGCAGAAGTTCTATCTGAACCCTGCATATGACAAGCTTCCGGAGCAGGTAAAAAATGAGCTGAAGGTCATGTGCGTCATGTTCGTAGATGAGGTCAGCGGCATTATAATGATGGAGTTTGACGAAGATGGAAATCTCAGGATAGTTGTTACCAGCAAACCTGATGATTTCTATTTTGATGAAATAGGCAGTGAACTGAAGATCAGGCAGCTGCGAAACGAGAAAAGAGAGCTGTTTGATCAGCTGGAGGAATACTACCGTGCTGTTAGCAATTGATGTTGGAAATACAAATATTAAATACGCATTATTCGAAGGAGAGCAGATAGCGTCTTCATTCAGAGTCAGGACAGACAGTTCCAAAACCTCTGATGAACTGGGTATGTCTCTGGTCAACCTTCTGAAGAGCAGAGGTCACAGTGCTGATGAGATCCAGGCTGCTATCATATCCAGCGTGGTTCCGGATATCATGCATTCGCTGAACAATGCGATCATCAAGTTCATCGGAGTCAATCCGATGATCATCAAGCCGGGTATCAAGACCGGTATCAGACTGGTCAAGACCAATCCCAACGAGGTTGGATCGGACAGGATAGTCAACGGCGTCGCAGCTCTGGGTATGTTCGGAGGGCCTATCATCGTAGCGGATTATGGTACTGCCACCAAGTTCGACCTCTTTACAGAGGAAGGTATCTTCGAATCCGCAGTTACATGTCCCGGAGTCATGCTCTCGGCCAGAGCTCTCTGGGAGGGCACAGCCAAGCTGCCCGAGATAGAGATAGTTAACCCTGGGTCTATCATCTGCAAGAATACGATCACCAGTCTGCAGGCAGGCATACTGTATGGTAAGATTGGTGAGGCTGAGTATATCATTGACAAGCTGATCGAAGAATATGATCATGGCAAGATCCCCGTTGTAGCCACCGGTGGTGTGTCACGTATCATTTATGACGAGACAGACAGGATCACTCATTGGGAGCCGAACCTGACCATGTTCGGACTCAGAATGATCTACGAAAAGAATAAATAAGATCTGACCTCAGATCAGAATATGGACGATATGTTCCCCGCTTGACTGGATGCAGCTGTATCAGCGGGGGACATTTAACGTATACACATGGACAACAAACCTTTGATGATCGGAAATATTGAGCTGAATGGCCGTGCCGTGCTGGGACCTATGGCAGGCTTTACCGACATGCCATTCAGAGAGCTCTGCAAGGATCATGGAGCCGCCCTGACATGTACGGAGATGATCAGTGCCAAAGGACTGTTCTACAGAAGCCCGGGCTCAGAGCCGCTCCTTCAGGTGTCTGAAAAGGAAGTACCTGTAGCCCTTCAGTTATTTGGATCCGACCCTGAGATCATGGCAGGTGAGGCTCAGAAGCTGGAAGAAGGACCATACGATTTATTTGATATAAATATGGGCTGTCCCATGCCGAAGATAGTCAACAACGGAGAGGGATCCGCCCTGATGAAGGATCCGCGGCTGGCAGGTCAGATAGTGTCCGCCATGGTAAAAGCCCTGCATAAACCAGTAACCGTAAAGATCCGCAAAGGCTTCAACGATACTATGGTGAATGCTGTGGAGATAGCACGTGTAGCTGAGGATAATGGAGCGGCAGCAGTTACGATCCACGGAAGAACGCGTGAGGAATACTATAGCGGTCACGCTGACTGGAATATCATCAGACAGGTGAAGGAAGCTGTACATATACCGGTCATCGGAAGCGGAGACATCTGGAATGCGCAGGATGCGAAAAGGATGCTGGATGAGACTGGATGTGATGCCGTGATGGTTGCCAGAGGCGCGAGAGGCAATCCCTGGATATTCAGCGAGATCAACGAATATCTGGAAGCAGGGGTGATCCCGCCCAGACCGTCCAGAGACGAGATCCGCGAGATGGTGCTGAGGCATCTGGAAATGATGATAGATTTTGCAGGAGAATGGTCAGCGGTCAGGCAGATGCGCAAGCATGCAGGATTTTACTGTACAGGCCTGGAAAATGCGACCCATCTGCGCAGAGAGATCAACAGAGCAGAATCTGCGGATGAGTTCAAACGGATATTGACAACCTGGCTGTAATTCGGTAAAATGACCAAATGCTTATAGTAATTTGAAAGGCAGAGTGAAATGGCAGAGAAACAGATTTTTACAAAAGAGAACCTTGCAAAGTACGAAAGTGAGCTCGAAGAGCTGAAAGTCGTAAGAAGAAAAGAGATCGCTCAGAAGATCAGAGAAGCCCGTGAGCAGGGAGATCTTTCTGAGAATGCAGAGTACGACGCAGCCAAGGATGAGCAGAGAGATATTGAAGCCAGGATCGAAGAACTGGAACAGATCATCGCAAATGCAGAAGTCCTGGATGAGAGCACCATCGATTACACAAAGGTTCACGTTGGATGTATGGTAACCGTTACTGACAAGGCTTCCAAGAAAGACATCAATTTCTACATCGTTGACAAGTCAGAAGTTAACTCACTGCTCATGAAGATCTCTTACGAGTCTCCAGTTGGCAAAGCTCTGCTGGGCAAATCGACCGGCGACAGTGCAGAGGTAGTTACTCCTGCAGGCACGATCAAGTACAAGGTCAAGAAGATAGTCAAAGCAGAAAATTAACATGCATCTGATGCCCGGACGGATAGAATTCTGATTCCGGGCACATTTATATCATATAAAGAGGGATCACATATGGCAGAACAGACACAGGATATCAATCAGCTCTTACAGGTAAGACGGGACAAGCTGCAGGCTCTTCAGGAGGCAGGCAGAGATCCCTTTGTGATAACGAAGTTTGACCAGACCCATCATACAGATGAGGCAGTTTTTCTGTATGAGGAACTGGAAGCACAGCTTCTGGCCGGCAGAAGCGAAGTAAATACAGAAGGTCTTGATGAGCAGCAGGCCAGAGAGGTGAAAAAGGCTGATTACAATGAGCGCAGGGCTATCATGGACGGTCAGCCAATCCATGTTTCAGTTGCAGGCCGCATGATGTTCAAGCGTGTCATGGGTAAGGCGTCATTCTGTAATATCCAGGATCTTAATGGACGCATCCAGGTATATGTTGCCAAGGACGCTGTAGGGGATGAGGCATATGCGGATTTCAAGAAGTCTGATATAGGAGATATCTACGGCGTTAAGGGCTATATGTTCCGTACCATGACTGGCGAGGTGTCACTCCATGCAGAGGAGATCACTCTCCTGTCAAAGAGCCTTCAGATCCTACCGGAGAAGTTCCACGGTCTGACAGACACTGATGTGAGATATCGTCAGAGATATGTGGATCTGATCATGAATCCGGATGTTAAGGATACATTTATCAAGAGGTCGAAGATCATCGCAGCCATCCGCAAGTTCCTGAACGAGCAGGGATTCATGGAGGTTGAGACTCCCATGCTGGTTTCCAATGCCGGAGGAGCTGCGGCCCGTCCATTTGAGACACATTTCAATGCACTGGATGAAGATCTGAAGCTCCGTATCTCACTGGAACTGTATCTGAAGAGACTGATCGTAGGCGGTCTGGAGAAGGTCTATGAGATCGGCCGTGTATTCAGAAATGAAGGTCTGGACACACGCCACAATCCTGAATTTACCCTGATGGAACTCTATCAGGCATATACAGATTATAATGGCATGATGGATCTGACAGAGAACATGTACAGATTCGTTGCACAGGAGGTTCTGGGAACCACGACCATAGTGTACAACGGTGTTGAAATGGATCTGGGCAAGCCATTCGAACGTATCACCATGGTGGATGCAGTAAAGAAATATGCCGGAATTGACTGGAATGAAGTAGAGACACTGGAGCAGGCACGCGAGATCGCAAAGGAGAAGGGCATAGAGTTTGAGGAGCGCCACAAGAAGGGCGATATCCTAAGCATGCTCTTCGAGGAGTTTGCTGAAGAGCACCTGATCCAGCCTACTTTCGTACTGGATCATCCGATCGAGATCTCACCTCTGACCAAGAAGAAGCCGGGAGCTCCTGACTTTGTAGAACGTTTTGAGTTCTTTATGAACGGATGGGAAATGGCAAACGCATACTCCGAGCTGAACGACCCAATCGATCAGAGAGAGCGTTTTGCACAGCAGGATGCAAATGCAGAAGCAGGTGATGAGGAGGCTCAGCATACAGATGAGGACTTCCTGAATGCATTGGAGATAGGCATGCCTCCTACAGGTGGCATCGGCTATGGCATCGACCGTATGTGCATGCTGATGACAGACAGCGCTGCTATCAGGGATGTACTGCTGTTCCCGACCCTCAAGAGCATGGATTCACGTAAGTCTTCACAAGCCTCCGGAACAGATGAGGTTGAGGAAGCGGTTGAAAAGGCAAAACACGCCTTCGAAGGCGCTGCAAAAGCAGGTGCTGTAGCAGCCGCTACAATCGGTGCGGAACTGATCTCAAGGATTGGTGAAAAGCTCGACCAGCTCGGAATGATAGACTTCTCAAAGGTCAAGATTGAGCCGTTGTTTGAGGACGAAGTTGACTTCGACACATTCAGCAAATCAGACTTCCGTGCAGTCAAGGTAAAAGACTGCGTAGCAGTGCCAAAATCCAAGAAATTACTGCAGTTTACGCTGGATGACGGC
>JAZUNG010000082.1:0-9740 GCA_045604025.1 Lachnospiraceae bacterium
GCATTCACCTGCTCCAGGCTTATGCGGATATGCTCCCAGTCAATCTCGTTTGCATAATGCTCAGCAAACATCCCGATATCACTGACTGCACGGATACCGATACCGCTGTGGATGAAATGCTTGAATGCATGCAGGATTAAGTAAAGGAGATGGTCGGTTGGGGCGAGTGTGCGCACACTGACATCCTCTATCTGTACATGGATGGTGTGGTCGAACACACCTTCGAACAGCGAGTTCAGGTCACCGAATACGTCTGAGTCCGAGTCAAAGAGTGTTTTGTGGAGTTCGATGTATAGTGGTGAGTTCTCACGGTGGTAGGAGAGTTCGGAGGTGGTATACAGGTAGTCATGCAGTTCAGCGGAGACGGTCTGCTGACAATCACTGGAGGAGTCCTGAGACATCTCTGTATCACGAAATGCTTCTTTATTCTGAGAAGTGTTCATAGTCTCGCTTTTCTCAGAAAGCAGGCTGTCTTCAAACATACCCTCACTGATCAGAAACTGATGATAAGCCGCAGTCTCATCCGCTGGTATCAGCAGATCATCATCCACCGATGGCCTCAGATACGGCTGCGGATAGAGATCCCTGCAGATCACACCTTTTAGCACAACAGGGTCCAGCCCCTGTGCCTGAGCATGAAGAATGAGTGTCAGGAATTCATTATTCTGCACGACCTGGCGGATGACCAAGGAAAGAGCAATATCCTTCAGACGCCTGCGGTATCCAGCTGATATGAGCTTTAGTGAACTGTAACCATAACAGAGATCGAAGATCAATGGCAGGATCATATGCTCATGCGCAAGCCTGAACAGATCCTGCCACTCTGTTTCAGAGAGTCCAGGATCTGGCACATGTGTCCCTCTTACGGCACCACTATATAGTTCAAGAAAGACTGTCTGGATGTGGTTCATCTGTCATCCCCGACCTGCATCAGATAGCCCCTGTCACACAGATCTTCGAGCGTGGCTTCAATGCGGTTGTCTATGTCATCTGCAGTCTTTCCCGTCAGCTTCTGGAACATGCCGGATATAATGGACAGGTCCCTGCCTTTCTCTATCTCTTCCAGGACCGCTGCACTGAGCAGGGGGAGACGTATGATCTCCGGACACTGTTCAGAAGCCTCCCTGGTCGGGATGAGCAGATGCTCCCCGCATATCCGGACTCTGACTATTCCCTGACGGTATTTATATGTCATTCTGCCTCCTCCATAAGTACATGTTCATACATCAACCGGGACGACCCTTGTATGTCCCTGTTCACAAAATCCCATACAGGGACTCTCCTGAGCAGTTCATCTTCAAACGCGGCTGCTCTTCGAACGATATCCTCATCCGCAGCTGAATGGATGAGCGAACCGTAGATCTGCAGGACTGCTTGCCTGGTGCTCAGCTTTGTTATGCGGTCTGTTTCTCCGCGGCTGAGGCATATGATCCCTGCCAATGGCGCTGCCTCAGCGCCGCCCCAGAATTCTTTGCCGTTCCAGGGGGATGGATGCACCATTACGCTCCCATCATCTGTAAGGTGTAGCACTGGTCTGTCGCCGCATATGACCGAAAATACATCGGGATATAACTCCTGAAGTGTGCGTATCTGCGTCGATTTACCTACTCCTGGATCGGCTGCGATGATCCACGCTCTCCGGTCATCCCTGAATGCCGCAGCATGTATGATGCACCGGTCATGCTCAAGCAGATAGTCTGAGCAGTACGATGCCAGGAAGCTGGCTTCCACCTGTCCGCATCTGGAAAAACCGTGGGATTTCAAACGTATCCAGTCTTCTTCGGATAAACGCAGCTTAGGGCTGTCTTCTGTTCTGGTATTTATTTCCTCGTAACTGAAATAACCGAAATACCTATACGCCTCTGCGTACTGCAGATCCAGGCATATCGGTATTCCGGCAAGTTCTATCTGGATATGATATGGATATATCTCCGGTAAATGCTTTGCCATCAATATTGGTTGATCGGTTACGGGAGATATTAAAAACCGCTCAGTTTCCAGGAGGATTTCAGGTATGTAAAGTATTTTACGATACTCACACCGGCATCGCTTTCATAATCTATTAACAGATCGATCAGATCTCCGCCAAAAGGATCTTCTGCGTTATTATAAATGTAGAATGCGCCACCGGCTACTGGTGTCATATATCGGCTGAGAAAGTCTATAATTACCTGGTTGCCGCTTTCCATAAACATATTATAATCGTCTGCAAACAGACCGGCATAATCCTCTCCAAAAATATAATCCATTTTTCATACCTCCTTGTTTATATCAAAAACCACCGATTGATTCATTGTTTTCGATAGTCACTATATATTCTTCATCTGTTGCTATTTCCTGGATCTCATTCTGGTCAATGGATCCTGATTCGGTGACCGGAGTGGTCTGCGTTGGCTCGTTTTCAGATGCAGTTTCCTCAACTGTCTCTCCGGAAGTGTCAGATATATCCGTCTCTTCGGATAGGGTAGTCCTGACGACCACATTATCCGGGATCGAACTGTCTTTTTGCTGTTTACCACCTGCAGATATCAGTACTATCAGGAAGGCTGCGATCACCACTAAGGCTGTTGCCAGGATGACAATAAATGATCTTTTATTTATCTTCATCTTATTTCCTGACCACTGCAGATCATTTATTAATGACCTGCAGTGGTCTGACTGTGTGTGTTGCTATTACTCGGCTGTAGCTGCTCTGTAACCGATGTTCTTGCTGGTCAGGGTTGCACCAGGATCATTGTTGAACAGGATATATCCAAGACTCTTTACCCTCACTCCATCCAGTGTGATCCAGAACGGATTTACTGCAACGCCGTTTTGAGCACCGGCTGCCTCTATCGCTGAGATCTTATCTGAGATATTGACGATACCCAGATAACCTCTCTGACCTATCAGCTCGTTTGGAGTGACAGTGTATATTTCGTCTGACCCTCTGTACTGGTAATTGAACGTACCTGAGGCTTTGGCAGTACTGTCTGCGCCGTCAACTCTGAATCCAATGCTGCTGTAATACGTGTCATCCATGGTTGTCAGCATATAGATCGACAGGATCTTGTTACTGTCATTCAGGTCATATACCCAGCGTGCATTGGTCGACAGGTAGCATGAAGGTACTTCCTTCAGGTAATAGACACCGTTGACCTCAGGGTTCACGACCTCACCGCTGGGCTCATTGCTTGCAGACTTGTATGCATCAGCCTTCACCCAGAAACGTTTGGTCCCGGATACATACAGGGACTTTCCATCATATTCGGTTCCGGTAGTATCAGCTGCCCAGTTGTCGGTATATGTGATAGCTCCTGATTCAGCGGTACCATTGATCTGGGCATCAGTCAGTTCGGTTCCGCCATATGCTTTGTAGTATCCGCCGTAGATGTAGCTGCCTGTAAAGTAATAACCATCATTTGTGGCTACTGCTGTGACAGGATCGTTCTTGCCACCACGTCCAGTCTCCTTAACGATGTTGAAGGAATACTCGTAATGAGCTGGAGTGGTTTCTGTTGCTTCTATGAACTCGCCCAGCACACGCTCATCAGCGAATGAGATCTTCTCGACCGTCTTGCTGGATGAGTGGTATACATAGAAGAATGCAGCCCAGTTGTAGAAGGTCTCAACATTAGCATTGTTACCGTGAATGGTACCCTCGACACCGTTTGTAATTCCAAACACAATAGGGGCTGTCTCGTCGGGCTTGACATAACTTCCGGTAGCAGCGAAATTATACGCACCTGCAGAATCTACAACTTCATTAACGGTGTACTTTGTGCCTGCAGGCAGGTTGACAAGACGGATCTCACCATTTGCAGGCATCGTCAACGTGATTTTCGTCTCAGTGCTGCTGATCGTTGCAAATATACCGCCTGCAAGATCTGCATATTCACTGTCTTCTGCTAAAACAGCGCCACGTAACTGGCTGGCATATGTGATATTTCCGTCCTCATCAACACTTTCCGGATCAGAGAATACTCGATAACCGATACTACCAGAGATCGTTTTAGGCTGTCCGCTATCTTCGTCTATCCCAATCTGATCATCGTAAGTGTAGACCGGAGATTTGGCGCCTTTCTCATCTTCTTTCCAAAGTGTGATCTCGAAGGCAAATTCATCTTTGCAATTTGTGACCGGATTCACATTTGCTAATGTAATAGTTCCATCATCAGCAGTCTCAGTTCTAATCTGAGAAGAGGAGACTACTTTTGAAATATTCAGACCGCCCTTCAGGTAGTTGGTAGCAGTAACTGCAGCCATCGGATCCATTTGCTCGACAGCCTGTCCGCTTCCAAAGTAGACGTTGTACAGGGTGCCGTCCACGATCATCGGATGATAAAGAGGAGACTCAAGCTCAAAGTGAAGGTCTGATCCTTCCTCAGTAACCAGGTAGTAGTGGCCTTCCTCGATCATATAATACTCGAGTTCTTTTCCTTCATCATTGGTAAATACCTTGATCTTTGAGGTATCTGTGATATCAAAACCAAGTTCTGCAGCTTCCTCGAGATTTACCATGGTTCCGGGAGCAACGGCAGCATCTTTCTCAAAGACATATTTTTCAATTTCGTCATCCCAGCCAAGAACCACCGTTATATACGGCTGATTGGTGCTAGAAATCGGAGCGCCGGCCATGGCTTCGAGCTCTTCTCTCGTATCGGCCTTCCAAAGATGAAGTGTAATCTGATACTTCAGCGATTCACCGTCAACGACGCCGTTCTTCCAAAGCAGTTCATTCAGCTCCGAAAGCGCAAGGTCGGATTCCCATACCTTTGCCATCGGAAGGAGCGAGCCCTTCAGCGGCACCGGATCGGGATGAGGAATTTCCTGCTCCTGTTTATCACCGTAGGTCCAAGTTACATTACCCTCGTCATCCGTCTCGGAAGTGGCGGGATAGTATTCAACACTCTGCTCATAGTTGGTGTACAGAGAGTAGCTGCCGTCCGCGTTCTTAACGATTGCGTCCTTGATGTGCTTTCTCTCTGTTGCGTCGGTGACTCCGTAGGCATCGAGCGCCGCGTCTACATTCGCATAAATACCGTTGTTCAGGTCAGCCGCGATATCGTATGCGAGCTGATTCGGCCATACGTCAAATGCCACTGTGTAAGTGTAGCCGCTCTCCAGAATGCCCAGGCCGGCCAGATCCCACTGTACCATACCGTTGTTGGCATTGATGGTCGCCGGGGACATCTTGTAATGCTTGGCATCATCACCGCTGCCAACGACAACCTCATAGACCTGAGAAGTAATAGTCGTTTCACCAATCGTTGTCGTAACAGTCTCAGGTGTACTGTCAGTCAGCGTCGACGTCGTGCCGTCAGCATTATAGATCGTAAATGTTGCCGCGCCGCTCGAGTTAAACTTAACCGTATAGGCGATCTTGCCGCTGGCATCTTTGACCGTATAGCGCATGCTCTCCGCTTTGGCCGTACCGTTGACCGCAACAGATGTGCTGGTCGCGCCAAGGGACACGCCGTCAGTCAGGTTCACGCCCGCATAACCGACGTTGTTGGTGATGTGGTTGATGATCGTTTCGAAGGCCTTAATCAGATCATCCGTCGACTTCGCGTTGAAGGCATGCTGGCGAGTGACGTCAGTTTCGTTGAAGTTGTTGGTATTTCCGCTGCCGTACGCGTAGTTAGTAAGGCCTCTAAGGAATTCGAAGCCAGTATGACTTCCTGTGGTGTTATTGCCGTGAGTGGTCGTGTCGCTACCGAAAGCAAAAATGTTATAAAGCGTATAACCATTGGAAACAATGGTTCTGGCAGAAGGACGCGCCTCGGTATAGGAGGTGGATACGTTGTCGTTGCCCTCTCCACCACCACCGCCTTGGGTACCATTATCGTTGACATAGTACGTCGGGAAACCGTCCGTCAGGAAGATCACAGAGGTGATTTCTTCCGGATCGTGCATCTGAGACGTATCCGTATTTTTATAATAATCAGCTTCCGTCTTCGCCAGATTTAGCGCAGCTTCCCAGTTTGTGCCGCCGCCGGAGGTAAGACCGTTGATTGCATTCTTTATCGCGGTACCGTTAGTGGAATCTCGGATAACCATTTCTGTTCCATTGTTGTTGCCGCTTGCAGTCAGGTTCGCAAACTTCACAACAGTGATCTCAAACATATCTGTGATGTTGTCATCGTTTACGTTCTTTGCAAGCAGTGCGTCAACAACCGCGCATGCAGCGCGTTGTGTCGCGTGCAGACGGGTCTCATAGGCGTAGACAGTGCCGGAGTAAGCGGTTCCGCCGTATGCATTTCCGGAATACCAACCTGTACCTGCTACGACCCATTGGCGATTTTGCCAACGATAATATGTTCCGTAATACAGCCTCGTATTTGTGCTCGAGCTGCTGCTATAATACCGATACTCATCATAATCGTCGGCATTATATGTGTAGGTATCGTAATAAATCCAACTTTGCTCATTGCCCATACTGCCGGATACGTCGATGACCATAACGATGTTCGACTTTTGAGGTTTTGTCTCTGAAGACTGCTGAGATGTCGCGTTTACGCTCAGCGCCAGTTCATAGATACCGTCACCATCATTATCTGTAACGCTCTTGCCCGCGTTGATAGTAGGATCGCCGGCTGCTCTAAGCATCGGAGCAGCAAGCAACATCCGGTCAGACAGCTGATTGAGGTTACCCAGTTCCGGTACATATTCTGCGGTCTCAAAGTTAATATATTCGTCAGTTGTTATGACAGCGGAAACAGAGAAACCGGTCTGGTCATAGATAACAGAGTCGACAGCTACACCTTCCGGCATTCCCTCAGACAGAGGACCAGCTTTACTGAATTGAACATCTTCAATTAATTCTGTTCCATCAGCATTATTCGCTTTGGCTTCACCAAAATGAATAACTTCAACTGTCTGCCCATCGAATAATGGCAGACCACCTTGTTTGAGAGCTATCTCAACCTGCAGAGGAACTTCAGGCTCAAATTCTTTCCCTTTATACATGAGAGAAATATCGAAGAAGGCTGCATCAGCAATACCTCTGTAAGTGCCTATTTCATCTTCGCTTTCTTCTGCTTTTACAGCATTTTCATTGAGTTTATCAAGAGACTTATTCCAGTAATTCCAGTATTCATCAGAATCATATTCAATCTGGCTTACGATCAGTTCGGTGCCGACAGGAATAGCAGCTTCCTCGGTATAGGAAACTGTGATCTTGTAATCGTCGGTCTCGAACTCGAAGCTGTCCGCCTCATTTTCGATAACGACTTCGCCGATAATAGTGAGCACACTGGAATGTAATTCCAATTTGGATTGGGCTGCACATAGCTCCTCACCCGCAGCGACCTTTCAGATAGCGACCCCATAGAACTTGCAAGAACAGATGGCACGATAGAACTGTGCGGAAATGAATAGATGTTCTGATATTATAATATTCTATGCATGGGAAAACACGAAATGTTTGAGAAAAATATGCAAGAAAAATAAAGATGAGATTTGTAGAAAATGTCATGATGAATATATGTGGGAGAGGATACAAGGGGGGATGAGACAATTATCCGGGTTGCTTGCAGCTTATACGCGATATGTCTTGCCTACGATAAAGTTGATTTTAAATCCGTTTTCAGTGACGACAACGCGGTCCAGAATGGAGAGCATGGCCGCCTCGTCATAGGTGAGAGTAGAGTGCGCCTCCAAATAATCCAGCACCATTTGCAGCTGGAGTTCTTCCTGAGTCAGCGCGGACATCGTCTCGCGCAGGTCATTTTTCTGCACGCGGATCCGGTCCATCTCTTTGTTGAGCTCCAGGATGGCAGCCATCTCGTCGCGGTCCATAGGGTGGGAGATGCGGGAGGAACTATAAGATGCAGTCCCGCCATCAGTAGTGCGGCCCTGCACAGGAGCCTGCCCAGGCTCTGCCAGCACCTTCCGCCGTATCTCATCCATGCGTGCATCCAGAATTTCCAGGTCGCGGTGGCACTGAGGCAGCAGCTTCTTCCCAATCCGTACCTTGCGCCTCTC
This sequence comes from Lachnospiraceae bacterium, assembly GCA_045604025.1. Taxonomy (GTDB): domain Bacteria; phylum Bacillota; class Clostridia; order Lachnospirales; family Lachnospiraceae; genus RGIG5612. The sequence continues at coordinate 7,966 of JAZUNG010000082.1, forward strand.
GAGCGCATCCTTGCCCTCTGCCAGCATGGACAGTGCTGTCAGCACGGCAGCCTGCACGTCTTCCTCGCGGACATTTCGCCCTTTGCACGGCGCGCCTTTCTGCAAACGCTTCTTGCAGCGCCACATCGTATGAATATTGGTGCCGTGGGCCTTCATGCGGCGGTAGGAGGAGCCGCATTTGCCGCAGATCATCTTGCCGGTCAGCGCGTAGTTGCTGCTGTAGCCCTCGTTCATGCCGCTGCCAGAGACTCTGCTGGCGCGGCGCAGGAATTCGCCCTGCACCTGCTGGAAGATCTCGCGCGAAATGATCGGCTCATGGTCATTTTCCACGTAATACTGCGGGAGCTCCCCGTAATTGCGAGCCTTCTTCTTCGTCAGGAAATCCACGGTGTACTCCTTCTGGAGGAGCGCGTCGCCCATGTATTTCTCGTTTTTCAGGATGGAGCGGATAGTGGATTCGTACCATTTGGTGCGGCCGGCGCCTGTCTTGATGCCGTCGGCCTCGAGCCCCTGCGCGATCTTGCGGATGCTGCGGCCCTCCAGAAACTCGCGGTAGATCCGCTTCACGACCTCGGCCTCCTCGGGCACGATCACGAGCCGGCCTTCCTCGTCCTTGGTGTAGCCCAGGAACCAGGTGTGGTTGATGCGGACCTTGCCCTGCTGGTATTGGTACTGGATGCCCATCCGCACGTTCTGGCTGATCGACTGCGACTCCTGCTGCGCCAGCGACGCCATGATGGTGATCAGGACCTCGCCCTTGGCGTCCAGCGTGTTGATGTTTTCCTTCTCGAAGAAGATGGGGATGCCGCGCTCCTTCAGCTGGCGGATGTACTTCAGGCAGTCCAGCGTATTGCGCGCAAATCTGGAGATGGACTTGGTGATCACCATGTCGATGTCTCCGTTCATGCAGCCTGCTATCATGCGGTTGAACTCGTCTCTGTTGCGGGTCGCCGTCCCGGAAATGCCCTCGTCCGCAAATATGCCCGCCAGGATCCAGTCGGGGTTCCTCAGGATGTACTCGGTGTAATGCCGCACCTGCGCCTCGTACGAGGATTCCTGTTCCTCCATGTCGGTCGACACCCGGCAGTAAGCGGCCACGCGGAGCTTCGCCGGTCTGTCAGACGTGCCGGCTGCGGTGTGGGCTCTTTTCTTCGCGGGAATGACCTTGACTGCCATAGTGGGCTCCTTTGCGGGGGGGATACTGCTATTTGCGGGTTATTTAATGCTATTTACGAGGTGAATTGCTTGTTATGCCTATATAGAACTGGCTGGATAGAGATATTTTACATCATATTGGCTGGGGTGGGAATGGGAATATTGCTGTGAACAGGCTTTTTTAGTTGTTTGCGGCAATGATCATCGTCTTGCCTTAGATCTGATGGTAACGGTTTTTGTTACAATGCGCTATTATCATCCGTTTGTAACAATAGTCACTGTCTCGGCAGGAATTATATTGTCATTGGTTTTGTTACAAACTGCGAATATCAGCCATTTGTAACAATTGTCATAACCCTGCCAGCAGTCTATCTAAGTACGAGTATTGTTACAGACTGCTGTTTTCAGTCATTTGTAGCAAATTTTATCGTCTTGTCAAAGATTCTAAAGACGCGTGTATTGTTACAGACAGATATTATCAGCTATTTGTAACAAAAGCACAGCCTCGATATAGTCAAAGACTGTAGCAAGGAGATTATTTACACTGGAATACACGTTGAAAGTGTCCGTGTAGAGGAGGCGGGCGGATCTACGGACATCAAAAGTGTCCGCAAAATGCC
>JAZUNG010000083.1:0-6875 GCA_045604025.1 Lachnospiraceae bacterium
CCAGAAACCTGAAGCTTATCAAGCACAGCAGGAACCACGGGTATAAAATGCCCGATTGACACACCGACTGCCATACAAAGCAGGACCCATACAGATAAGTACCGTTGAAATGTATTAATGCCTTTCTCTCCAGATTTCATATACTATCTCCTTTAGTTCGATATATTGAAATGTATCTATTTATTAGCCTTTTATATAGGCAATCCCAAAGGGGACTGCCTATTAATCTGTTATCAATAAGCCTGCTTATTCGCAACAGCAAGTGGTTTTTACTTCCCCTGTGCTTTCGCAGTCACATCTGGCGTAGGTCCCAATCATGTCACGAAATGCCGAGACACCTTCTGGGGAAATAGAATAGTACATCCATTTTCCATCTTTCCTGCCAGTCACAAGATTACTGTCACAAAGGATCTTCATATGATGGGATAATGTAGGCTGCGTGATATTCAGTTCTTCCAGGAGAACACAGCCGCATTTCTCACCATGCTGAAGAGACAGCATAATCGCAAGACGATTTTCATCTGCAAGAGCCTTTATGCTTCTGACATCTTCTCTGAATCCCATTTTCTTCACCTCCAGTAACTGCTGGAAGTATATCACACACATTTACGAATGTCAATATGTCTATGTAACTTTTAGACTCCTTTCTCCTTAAGTTCCTTTTTATATTTGTAAAGGGATCCATAGGAGATTCCCAGCATCTTTATAAGCTCTTCATCGTTAAGTGTCCCGCCGAAACTCTTGGAATGTTTCAAGATTTTTGGCTTACATTCTTTCGCCTTTTTTGTCTCGATATAAGCACCTTTGGCCCGTCCAACCTGTTTCCCCTCAGTTTTGGCTTTCCGAACGCCCTCGCTTGTACGCTGATGGAGAAAGTCAAGTTCATGCTGTGCCGTCTGAAATGCAAGTTGAATCTGTTTCCGAGCAACGTCGATCATATAATCGTGCAGAGCGTTTGTTATAGCTGAGATCAATTTGTCCGTAGATGCACGACCCCTTTCTGCCTGCCTCGCCATCTGCACTTCCATTGCTTGGCGGTACACATCACTATTAATATGTGGTTCCTTCAGAAAAACCAACCTGACGCCCTTATCAAACAACTGCTCGTAAAATTCCATTCCTTCTTCAGCATTCCTGCTCATACGAGACACCTCATCAAATACGACTGTATCACCACGCTTGAGGCGAGTCTCAAGGCCATTCCATCTTGGACGATCCAAAGTAGCACCCGTGAACTCTTCCTGTATGATAACCGCATCAGGAAAAGCACGCCTGATGTTATCGATTTGCCGTTCCAACTTTTGTTTTGGCGTGCTTACACGCGCATAGCCCCATATCGTATTCATGTAATACATCTCCTTCATATCAGAATAAACCACCGTTTATTATACCAGTCTGAATGCAGTTTCTGCGGAGCCTGATTCATCGTCATTTTACTCTTGTTGAACCATCTACCATCTTTATCACAAAGTCTGAGGAATACATGTTGTCTGAAACACCTTCCAAGCAGACGTTGCATTCAAAAGAAGTTACATCTTCGTCCATTTCAAGCATATTAACCATTGCTGATTGTATTTTGCTGTACGTTCTGCAGATGTCTTTGCACTTAGAAACCTTCCGTTTCTCGCATCTACCTTTGTAATTGATTTTCTTCATTGAAATCTCCTTTCGCCTTGTTCTGTTTTCCCACTTTCTTCCCAAGTTCTCCCCACTTTCTGCAAGTGGGAAGTAATCGGGGAGAAGTCGGGGAGAAGTCGGGGTTTTTCATTCCCGAAAACCCTTGATTTTCCTACACTTTTGGATCCTCCTTATTTCCCCCCAAGATCTGTTCCCCCGATTTCACTATGATGAGTGACAACCTCGTTGATCGTGATTTCGTCGAAAAGTGACAAGTTCTTTGGTCGTCATCTTCCGCAGACGGTCTTTCGTTCCGTCCATCTCCGATCCGTCAAATCACGTCTCTTCTTCACCGTGACATCCTCACGAACCATCATCATCAGGACTTCACTAAACAATCCGCAAGCCCTTGAAATTACAGGACTTTTGGGACGTTTCGGTCTTTTTCGCTTGGGTGTATTACAAGACGAAAGGACATAGAAAAAGCCTCATGCTGTGACGTAATGTCATAGCACAAGGCTTCTAGGTTTTACTATGTTTTTTTAGGCTGTCACGCGCTCAACGATTTTGTCATTTTCAGGCTCATCGTGAGTGTCATCGAACACTTGCTACTACTCCCACTCTACTGTTGCCGGGGGCTTCGGTGTGTAGTCAAACAGTACGCGGTTGATTCCCGGAACCTCTGAAGTGATCCTCTGTACCAGGTGATCGATCAGATCTGCAGGAAGATGCTCAACTGTTACTTCCACAACGTCAGTGGTGTTGATCGCGCGGATGATGCACGGCCAGCTGAATGTTCTCTTTCCGTCTGTGATACCGGTAGACTTGATGTCAGGCACAACTGTGAAGTACTGCCATACCTTGCCTTCCAGTCCATTTTTTGCAAACTCTTCACGCAGGATCGCGTCTGATTCGCGAACTGCCTCCAGACGGTCACGGGTGATAGCGCCTATGCAGCGTACGCCCAGTCCGGGTCCGGGGAATGGCTGACGGTAAACCATGCTGGCAGGAAGTCCCAGCTGCTCACCGACTACACGTACCTCGTCCTTGAATAGGACTCTGACAGGCTCGACCAGTTCGAACTGAAGATCTTCAGGAAGACCACCTGCGTTGTGATGCGCCTTGATGCCTGCTTCGCTCTCGAGGATATCGGGCCAGATAGTTCCCTGTCCGAGGAACTCTATGCCATCCAGCTTTCTGGCTTCCTCTGCAAAGACTTCTATGAACTCACCACCGATGATCTTTCTCTTGGTCTCGGGATCGTCTACTCCTGCGAGTTTGTCCAGGAATCTGTCTACAGCGTCAACATAGATGAGATTGGCGCCCAGTTCCTCTCTGAACACCTGTACAACCTGCTCGGGTTCGCCTTTTCTGAGCAGTCCGTGATTTACGTGAACGCATACCAGCTGATCGCCGATTGCTTTGTTCAGCAGAGCTGCACATACTGAAGAGTCCACACCGCCTGAAAGAGCCAGCAGAACCTTCTTGTCCCCAACCTGCGCCCTGATGGCTTCGATCATCTCATCGATGTAGGCCTGAGCCAGTTCAGGTGTGGTGATCCTCACCATGTCATCTGATCTTGTGATAAAATCTGTCATTTATATAAGTCCTCCCATATTATTATCAAACTTCTCTTCTGCGGGACAGAAGCCATCCGCAGATGGTAAATATTATACCATATACTACCGCAACTGCCACTGCTGTTATGATTTCTTTTGCATCTGTGGATGTGGACGATACCAGGCTGAACGCGCCATTCAGCCAGTAGTCAGAGATGAGTACATCCCTCTTGTTGATAATCAGCTCGATCAGCGTCAGGATCATGGGCAGCACGATCGGGAAAGCGATAGATGTGACCAGTACCGGACCTGTCCTCTTGAACAGCGCTGCCAGGAAGCAGAAGAATGTGCTGTAAGAAGCCATGACCAGCAGCTGGATCAGCATCATAGGAAGTACCTTTATGCTCCAGCCCTCTCCGATATTCCACATCAGGGTTCCTGTCAGGAATCCTGCCAGAAACGCTATCAGTGCGTATACAATGGATGTCACCATGCATACAATATATTTTGCGAAGTATACCTCGCCTCTGGAATAACCCTTGGTCAGAACATTCTTGATGGTCCCGTTTCCGAAGTCACCACAGATAAATACCGCCGCAAATGCTGCAAATGCCACGACAATATAGATATTGGACAGCGCAGACATCATCCCTGTAAGGCCGTTGTTATTGGTTATCAATCCCATAGACTGTGAGAATGAGTCATCCAGACTGTCCTCGAAACTGTAATCGTCCGGATAACCCTCTTCCGGAATACCGAAGTCATCATAATACTCGGGAAGCTCACCCTCCGGCAAGGGTTCGGCAAACTCCTCTTCCATATAGAAATCATCTGTGATTGACTCTACAGCCATTTCCGTCAACTTGTTGACACCGGCAAACAGAAGTATCAGACCCACCATAACTGCTGCGCACACATAGAGGACCTTCGCCTGGAACAATTTTCTGAATTCAAATCTTATCAGAGCACTCATGTCAGCCACCTATCCTTTCTATAAAGTAATCCTCTATATTGTTGGCGGCAGCGTTCAGACTGCTGACTGAAATATTGTTAGTGACCAGTATCCTGTTGATCGCGGCAGGCTCAAATGTATGGTCATAAATGGTTATGGTCTCACCGTTTACGACTACTTCACCCAGCGGAATGACTCTTCCGAGTACCTCTACCGCTCCTTGGGGGTTATCAGTTGTCAGGGTGATATTCTCCCTGAACTTGTTTTCTATATCATGTGCCGTGATCTCTTCTACCAGCACACCATCATTGATGATGCCGTAGCGTGTAACGATCCTGGACAGCTCATCCAGCAGATGGCTGGAGATCAGGAAAGTTACTCCCTTTTCATGGTTCAGGTTGCGGATGGCATCACGGATATCCTTGATACCTGCAGGGTCCAGTCCGTTTACCGGCTCATCCATAACCATGAACTCGGGGTCTCCCAGCATGGCTATCGCCAGACCCAGACGCTGCTTCATACCCAGTGAGTAGTGCCCGACCTTCTTGTTTCCGGCATCTGTAAGCCCCACCAGATCTATCAGCTCCAGGAGTTCAGAATCAGTTTTGGCTGCGGCATCGCTTCCGGAAATGATCGCAAAGCGTTTCAGATTCTCCAGTGATGTACAGCCTGTATACAGAGCAGGGGCCTCGATGATGCTGCCCATCTTCTGACCGGCCTGTTTCCTGTCCATACCATTAAAGAGTAAGATGCTCCCGCTATCAGGTATGGCCAGATCCAGGATCAGTCTCATGAACGTGGTCTTACCCGCTCCGTTTTTACCTATAAATCCATAGATATCGCCCTTGTCGATATCCATGTTGATATTGTTTACAACCTTTTTACCGCCATAGGTTTTGGTCAGTCCCTCGGTATGCAGGACATTTCCCATATTTGCTCACCCCCTCAGGTCAGTTTAATGCGTCTTTATCTATCTCGCCGTCGGCGATCCTTTTGTCGAGCCACAGCTGAAGCTCGCTGGCAGATCTGGCCAGCCTGTCTATGGTCTCTTTGATCTCAGCAAAGCTCTCGATTTCATCAGGTGACAGAGCGTCATCCTCTACGATCTCCAGCAGAGTATCCTGTGACTTCTTCAGTTTTCCGGCACAGTTGATAGTCTCCACAGCTATCTGGGAAATACTCTTCATCTCTGCTTCCGGCACCCTGGTGATACCTATCGGGCACTCATGCGAGCAGTAATAGTTGCACAGCTGAGGTGCACGGTATCCCTCTGCCATCAGCAGTACGTCATCCGGATACAGAGCAACCCGCTCATTCTCAATCTTCTCTATCTTCTCTGCTGACATACCGTCGATCAGCTCGCCTGCCTTCTCTCTGGTGAGGCCCAGATCCTCGCGGATAGTCTGATAAACAGATTTGTTTTCTTTTATTGATCTTCTGCCCATAATTCCGCTCCTTTCTGCGCACTTAATGATAACAGATTGCAGGCTCTGTTGCAATTTGATTCACCGGAGTGGTGAAACCCTGTAAAACCTTGTGCAAATGTTCTTTTGACACTGTTACATCAATGTATTAATATATAAAAGTCGACTTAAACCGGCAGTATATCTGATTGGAGAAACACATGAATATTGTATGTTTGGATATGGAGGGAGTGCTGACCCCCGAGATATGGATTGCGTTTTCCGAAGCAACCGGTATCCCCGAGCTGAGAAGGACAACCCGCGACGAGCCTGATTATGACAAACTGATGAAGTTCCGCATCGGTATCCTGAAGGAGCACGGACTGGGACTGAAGGAGATCCAGCAGGTTATCAGTACCATCGATCCCCTGCCCGGAGCAAAGGAGTTTCTGGATGAGCTGAGGAGCATGACCCAGGTTCTGATCTTGAGCGACACATTTGAGCAGTTCGCGTCTCCGCTGATGAAGAAACTGGGCTGGCCCACCATCTTCTGTAATACTATCGAAGCTGCAGCTGATGGCGAGATCACTGGCTACAGAATGCGCTGCGCACAGAGCAAGCTGACCACAGTAAAGGCTCTTCAGTCTATCGGATATGAGACCATCGCATGCGGTGACAGCTACAACGATCTGGGCATGATCCAGGCGGGCAAGGCGGGCTTTCTGTTCAAGTCAACCGAGAAGATCAAGGCTGACGACCCTGACATCCCTGCATTTGAAGAGTTCGACGACCTTCTGGCAGCTATCAAAGCAGTGCTGTGACAGACACGAACAACAAACTATCAACCGGTATGGAGCTCCATACCGGTTTTTATTTGCCACAGAATAAAAGATATGATATACTTTCGTTTACATCCGGCCGGCTGTTATGTATGAAAAGAGTATTTTTTATTGACAGCGAGAACGTCGGAGACAACTGGACCCTGATGCTTGACAACGTCGAAGCCGAGGATGAACTTCTTGTTTTTTATACGCAGAAAAGTCCGCATATGAGCTACAGGAATCTGATTCATCTGAAGGAATCATCCAAAGACGTCACATTCATCGAATGCTTCGAAGGCAGCAACGCACTCGACTTCCAGCTGGTTTCCGAACTGGGCTACCGCATCGCGCTTGATGCGGAATGCAGATATTACATCATCACCAACGACACCGGATTTGAATCCGCTGTAAAGTATTGGAGAAGACGGAATATCTATATCAGGCGTCTTCCGGGCAAGGCATGCGCTTCTATAGGAATGCCCGCTGCCGCTGCGGAAAATGCCGAAGACACATCCGTACTTCT
>JAZUNG010000084.1:0-8086 GCA_045604025.1 Lachnospiraceae bacterium
GGACGGTGACAGGTTCGTTACACTGGACGGACAGGAAAGGATACTCGATAATGACATCCTGATGATCTGTGACAGTGAGAAACAGATAGGTATCGCCGGTATCATGGGCGGTGAGGACTCCAAGATCACCGACGATGTTCAGACACTGGTATTTGAATGCGCATGCTTTGACGGTACCAATAACCGTCTGTCTGCCAAGAGACTGGGTCTGCGTACAGATGCGTCAGGCAAATATGAGAAAGGTCTGGACCCTGAAAATGCGCTCGATGCAGTAAACAGAGCCTGCGAACTGATAGAACTTCTGGATGCCGGTGACGTTGTGGACGGTATCATCGATATTTATCCTGAGAAGGTTCAGAAGAAACAGATCAGATTTGATGCTGACAGGATCAATGCGTATCTGGGAACTGATATCTCCAAGGAACAGCAGCTGTCATATTTCCCTCCGCTGGAGATCGAATATGACCCTGCCACAGAGATGCTGACTATACCTACATTCCGGCAGGACCTCTTAAGAGGCGCAGATATAGCGGAAGAAGTTGCCAGATTTTATGGATATGACAATATCCCCGCAACTCTGCCTAGATCATCTGATACCATGGGCGGTCTCAGCCATGAATATATAGTTCAGAATGATGTCAGAGAGATCATGATGTCCTATGGATATTCTGAATCCATGACTTATTCATTTGAAAGCCCGAAGGTATTTGACAAACTGCTGATCCCTGAGGATTCTGAACTCAGAAAATGTGTTGCTATCAGCAATCCCCTGGGTGAGGATTACAGTATCATGCGTACCAGTCTGGCAAACGGACTGCTCACCTCACTTGCACTGAATTACAGCAAGAGAAACAAGAGCGCAGATCTGTTTGAGACCGGAAACATATATTTACCGAAGAGTCTGCCTCTTACAGAGCTTCCTGATGAAAGAATGACTCTTGCATTCGGATCCTATGGAGACGGAGACTTTTATGACATAAAAGGTGTTCTGGAACAGATCTTCGAACATCTGGGACTTAAAGGTATCAGAGAATATATAAATGATTCATCTGTTCCTTTCATGCATCCTGGAAGACAGGCTGTTGTGCTTCAGAACAGAAAACAGATAGCATATCTCGGTGAGGTCCATCCTTCAGTATGCAAAAACTATGAGATCGGAACCAGAGTTTATATGGCATGTGTTGATATCAGCTCACTGTATGATATCGCTTATCCTGCAAAGAAATTCAATGAGATCCCGAGATTCCCTGCAGTGACAAGAGACCTTTCACTGCTGATGAAGTCTGAGATCCCCGCAGGAGATGTCGAAGCTGTTATCAGAAAATGCGGTGGAAGACTTCTGGAGAGTCTGGAACTCTTCGATGTCTATACCGGAGACAGGATTGCTGAAGGATCAAAGTCCCTTGCTTATTCACTTTCTTTCAGATCTGCTGACCATACGCTCACTGATGCTGAGATCAATCCTGTCATGGACAAGATACTGACCAAACTTAAGGAAAAAGATATAGACTTAAGAGCCTGAAATATGTTAAAATTTTGTAATTCTCGCTAAGAAAGAGGAAGATGATCGATGAAAAAGCACACTAGTATTATTGTATTTTGCATTACTGTGATCGTTGCGATCGCTACAGTGCTTGTTGCGGTGTTTGGCTTCGGTGGAAAACACATCGGATCAGCCAGAAACATCACCCTGGGCCTGGATCTGCGTGGCGGTGCCAGCGTAACATATCAGGTACAGAATGAAACATTCACACCTGAAGAGATGGCTGACACTATCTACAAGCTGCAGCTCCGTGTTGCTGAGTACAGTTCAGATGCAACAGTTTATCAGGAAGGCGCAAACAGGATCACTGTTGAGATCCCGGGCGTATATGATACCCAGACAGTTATCGAAGACCTGGGACGTCCCGGCACACTGTATTTCATCAGGGAACATGATTCTGAGGGAAATGATAACTACACTTATAATGCAAATATTGGTGAATATGAGCTGACAAAATTGATCGACCAGATCATTGCTGACGGTTATGTTGTAATGAGCGGCAGTGATGTTACGCAGGCCGAGGCTGGTTACCAGTCAGACAACTATGGCTCACAGGAAGTTGTTGTCAGACTCCAGCTCAATGATGCAGGAACAGCAGCATTTGCCGAGGCTACAACACAGGCAAAGGCAAATGGTGAAACCATCGGTATCTATTATGATGGACATTTCGTCAGTGTTCCCAAAGTCGAGAGCGCTATCACAAACGGTCAGGCAATCATTACCGGTGAAGAATCATACGAGAGTGCACAGAGACTGGCATCTACAATCCGTATCGGTTCACTGAGCCTGCAGCTGGAAGAGATCACTTCCAAGGTCGTATCTGCCAAGCTGGGTGACAATGCTATTTCAACCTCTCTGATCGCAGGTCTGATCGGTCTGATCCTGATCGTTATCTTCATGATCCTGCTTTACAGGATACCCGGTCTTGCAGCTGCAATAGCCATGGTATTCTATGCAGGAGCCATGCTGGTACTGCTGAATGCATTCAATCTGACACTGACTGTTTCAGGTATTGCAGGTATTATCCTGTCTATAGGTATGGCAGTCGACGGAAACGTTATTATAAATGCACGTATCAAAGAAGAGCTGGCTACAGGCCTCCCTGTAGATCAGGCCATAAAGAACGGATTTAAGAAATCCACATCTGCTATCCTTGATGGTAATATCACCACACTGATCGTTGCAATAGTCCTGCTGATCTTTGGATCAGGTTCTGTACAGGGATTCGGCATGACACTGGCTATAGGTATCGTGCTCAGTGTATTTACTTCACTCGTTGTTTCAAGGCTCCTTGTTACATCTCTGTATGGCATGGGAGCGAAGAGCCAGAAGATGTATGCGACCATCAAAAAGACAGGCCGCAAGGTATTTGATTTTGTCGGTAAGAAGGTCATCTGGTTTGTGATCGCTATCGTATGCATGGTTGCAGGTGCAGCCGCCATGATCATCAATGGAGCAACAGGAAGAAATGCCATGAACTTCAGTATTGAGTTCGTTGGTGGTGTATCAACTACTGTTGATTTCCAGAAAGAGATCTCAATTGATGAATTCAACAATACTATCCGTAAGGATATTCAGGATCTGATAGGCAGCACTGATGTTGAAGGTCAGAAGGTTACCGGAACAACTCAGTATGTTATCAAGACTCCTCAGCTGGAACAGGAAACCATAACCGAGCTTAAGAATTTGTTTGTTGATTCCTATGGCGCTGATGAGAGCAGTTTTGAGATCACCAGGATCACTGCCGTAGTCAGCAAGGAACTGCAGCAGGATGCGCTGATCTCACTTGCGATCGCAGCAGCCCTGATGCTCATCTATATCTGGATCCGATTCAGAAGATTCAAGGTTGCTATATCATCTGTTATAGCACTGCTTCACGATGTAGCAATTGTACTTGCGTTCTACGCGATATTCCGTGTATCTGTAGGCAATTCATTCATCGCCTGCATACTGACTATCGTTGGTTACTCGATCAATGCTACCATCGTTATATTCGACAGGATGAGAGAGAATCTGTCCAATCCTGCATTGAACTATGACCAGAAGCTGGTCATCAATACCAGTATACAGCAATCATTGTCACGAAGCCTGTTTACATCTGCAACAACATTTGTAACAGTACTGTTCCTGTATATCCTGGGTATTGAATCCATGAAGGCATTTGCACTGCCTCTGGGTGTAGGTATCATAGCCGGTGCGTTCTCCTCAATCTTTATTTCAGGCAATCTTGTATATCTCTTTACAAAGAAATCTGAAAGATATGATGAGAAAGCCGCCAAGGCTGCTGCAAGATTTAACGCTGTACCTGCCGCCGAGACTGTCGCTCAGGTAACTGAAGAAGTGAAGGACACAGTTCAGGACAGACCCAAGATCACAGCTAATCCGAATCATAAAAAGAAAAAGAAAAGGAAACAGTAATTAGACTGGTTTAACAGTTATGTTAGTACCCATTTTGTTATTTGCCTTAGGTCTTGTATGTCTGATCTTTGGCGGAAACTGGTTTGTTGACGGAGCCGTTGGGATTGCCAAACGGCTCCGTATCCCTGAAATACTGATAGGAGCTACGGTTGTATCTATTGGTACAACACTTCCTGAGGTCATGGTTTCAGCAACCTCTGCAGCCACAGGCCATGGAGAGATCGCCTATGGAAATGCCATCGGCTCTATTATCTGTAATACAGCACTTATACTTGCAATCTCCATTGCTATAAGACCTGCAAAAGCTGCAGCAAAGGATATCTATCTTGCTTCGGCTTTTTTCTTTGCTGCTGCCATTATATATGCTGTATCTGCTTATCTGATCGGCAATTTCAGCCGGATCACAGGTATCATCCTGCTTGCAATATTCCTGGTCTATATGATACTAAGTGTCAGGAAGAGCATGAAGATATCTAAGTCAGGTTTATCAGAACTGTCAGATCAACCTGATGAAACGGCTGTTAATGAGCCTGCAAAACAGGGATTCAGGAATCATATTGTATTCTTTATCGGTCAGCTGGTAGTAGGAGCTGCCCTGATAGCTGTCGGAGCTGATCTTCTTGTTGATAATGGTACTCTGATAGCAAAAGGATTTGGTGTTCCCGAATCCGTGATCGCACTGACATTTGTTGCTCTTGGAACATCTCTTCCGGAGCTTGTAACAGCAATCACATCCCTGGTAAAAGGACACAGCAGTCTGTCACTTGGAAATATCATCGGTGCCAATCTGTTCAACCTTGTCTTGGTAAGCGGTTTGTCAATTACCATATCGCCCTTTGATGTTCCTGCAGGCAAGATGATAGGATCAATGAATGCATCATTGGTCGTTGATATCCCTCTGATGTTTGCTGTCATGCTGATACTGGTACTTCCTGTAATGTTCAGAAATAAGCTGAGCCGTATTCAGGGAATAGTTCTGCTGGCTCTGTATGCCGGATTCTGCGCATTCCAGTTTATAGTCTGAAGATGAATAACAGCTGGTATTTATATTGCAAAAAAGCTGATTTTGCAGCCATATCGAACAGATTCAATATCTCACCCATGCTTGCCAGAATACTGGTAAACAGAGGTATCAGTTCTGATGACGAGATCCGTGATTTTCTGTTTGGAGGTACAGAACAGCTTCATGATCCATTTCTTTTTTTGGGAATGGATGAAGGAGTCCGTATTACAGGTGATATCATCAGATCCGGAGGCAGGATCAGGATCATCGGCGACTATGATGTAGATGGTATCTGCGCAGCATACATACTGAAAAAGTCTTTGGAGCTGCTTAATGCTCATGTTGATGTCAGACTGCCTGACAGAATACTGGATGGTTATGGCATGAATGAGACCATGTCCCTGGATGCGGCAAATGAGAATGTTTCTCTGATCATCACATGTGACAATGGTGTGTCATCTTATGATGCTGTCAAGCTGGCTGTTGACAATGGAATACATGTTATCATAACAGACCATCACGAAGTACCCGGCCAGATCCCTCCAGCTGACGTCATTATTGACGCCAAGATGCCCGGTAACACATATCCTTTCAGGGAACTGTGCGGAGCCGGTGTTGCGTATAAATTTGCCCAGGCGTTGCTGCTGAGGTCAGATACAGATATTTCCCGGATCAACGATTTCCTTTCTGATATGATGCAGTATGCCGGAATGGCTACCATTGCTGATATTGTGTCTCTGAAAGGTGAGAATCATATATTTGCCAGACAGGGCATAGAAGTACTTAAAGCTACTGACAATCCCGGACTGAAAGCTCTGATGGACGTCAAAGGAATACTTCCATCCAATATCAGAGGATATCATATTGGATTTGTACTGGGGCCCAGTATCAATTCTGCCGGCAGACTGAAAAATGCCAGGATCGCTTTTGACCTGTTCGATACAAACGACCAGCTGGAAGCATACAGGATAGCATCTGAGCTAAATGATCTGAATGAAGAACGCAAGACCCTTACGATGGACCAGACGCGGATCGCTGAGGAGATGCTGAACAATGATGAGGAGGTATCATCAGGACAGAAAAAGATCATCGTACTTTATCTTCCTGATGCTCATGAAAGCGTGGCCGGTATCATTGCCGGAAGGATCAAGGAAGAGTATGGAAGACCCGCTCTGGTCATAACCGATTCTGAAGAGGGATTGAAGGGATCAGCCAGATCAACAGATGATTATAATATAGTTGAAGCTCTGAATAAGCATCCAGAGTGTTTTAAGAAGGTCGGTGGTCATGCCAAGGCAGCGGGGTTTACACTGAACTGTCATCCTGACAGGCTTTCCGAGATACTGAACAGCGATCCGAATACTTCAGAGATATCAGGATCCAAGAAAATCTGGATAGACATGCAGCTTCCATTCAGATACGTAACAGAAGCACTTGTAAATGAACTGGAGCTTCTTGAGCCTTTTGGGATGGAAAATGAAAGACCGAGATTCGCTGAGAAAAATATTACCTTTAAAAGCGTTAGACTCATTGGTCGCAATGTCAATGTCCTTAAGGTTGATATGGAAAATGCTGACGGAGACAGAATAGATGGCGTTATGTTCGGCCATGGCAGGGATATGAACAGCCTATATGAGGAAATAGACAGGGTCATAAAGGAAAAGGGCAGTGACGCACTGTTTTCGATCATTTATTATCCGGGCATCAATGAATTCAGAGGATTCAGATATCCTCAGGCGATCATAGAGGAGATCAGATATTAACTGGCGATCGTTCATCAATATATCACACTTGTACGGTATTATCAGTTTGACATAATATATGTTTGATAGTAAAATGTTTTGGTGTGATTTTTGATAGTAGGTAGTAACTTGAGTACAGGAAAACATAGATCAAGAAGTAAACAACGCAGAAAAAGAGCGATCAGGAATACTATCTTAATTGCTCTTATTATTATAGCGTTCATATTGGATATCATAATGATATTTGTTGTTTCTGACAGGATCAGGAAGAACCCGGCAAATACACCGGACGTGATCATCGAAACAGAAACCGATACAAACAAAACACCTTCACAGGGGCAGGCAGAGACTGACGTACAGACAGATCCCGCAGATACAACTGAAGCGGCTGCAAATGATGTGACCGCACCTGTCATCCGCGGCGAGTCCAATATTTATGTTGCCAAGGGTTCCAAGGTCAGATACAAGTCATATATCTATGTAGAAGATGACATGGATCCGGATCCACAGATAGATATCGACAACAGTGATGTGGATCTGAGCCGTGAGGGAACATACAAACTGATATATACAGTCACAGATGCATCAGGGAATTCATCCTCTAAGACTGTAAACGTCGTTGTCGGTGCTCAGGAAGAGCCAAATGTTCCTGATGAAGAGATATATGCCCTGGCTGACAAGGTCCTGGCTACTATTATAGAAGACGATATGACTGACCTGGAGAAGGTATTCGCAGTGTTCTATTATGTCCGCAACACTTTCTCTTATGTAAAGGATGACAATTACTGGGAATACAAACAGGAAGCATATCAGATGATGACGACTCTTCAGGACAACTGCTATGCAAATGTCTGTGTATCAAAGCTGTTACTGGAAAGACTCGGATTTGAAAGCTTTATGATCCAGGGTGAACTGGGATATGTGGATGAACACCATTACTGGAATATGGTCAGCATTGACGGCGGAGTAAGCTGGTATCATTATGATGCAGCCTGGTGGACATGGATGCGTGATGAATATCCTCTGTGCATGCTGACAGATGAATTTGCCGAAGAGATCTCAGAAAAACACGGCGGACTGTGGATCTACGATCATGATGCTTTTCCCGCAACACCCAAAGAGGCACTGTGGACTGTAGATGAGCTGAAGACCAATTCCAGACTGACTAACAGATAAATTGTAGATATATCGGGAGATTATATGGAAGAATTATTGGAAATACTTGAAGACCTTCATCCGGAAGTGGATTTTGAAACTGAGGATGCTCTTATTGATAATAAGATACTTGACTCTTTTGATATTGTTACTATCGTTGCAGAAGTCAACGATGAATTCGATGTAGCTATTCCGGCTGAGGAACTGATACCGGAAAACTTCAAT
>JAZUNG010000085.1:0-2582 GCA_045604025.1 Lachnospiraceae bacterium
GACGAGGATGACGAGGAGGACGAAGAGGAAGCCGAGGAAAAGGAAGAAAGAATCAAACTGACGGGAAAGTTTGAGGAATAATAGGGTATATGTACAGATTTTTTCTGAAGAATGTACTGTCTAGTTTTATTGCGCTGCTTATTGTTATTGTATTTTGGCCGGTATACGCTGCGATAGCGATATGGATCAAGGTTGATGATCCACACAGTCCTGTTCTGTTCAAGCAGAAGAGGATAGGCATACATAAGACTGAGTTCAATATATACAAGTTCAGGACCATGCGGACAGACACACCGCATGACGTTCCTACGCATATGATGACTGATCCTGAGCAGTATCTGACGAAGCCGGGCAGGTTCCTCAGGAGGCACAGCCTGGACGAGCTGCCGCAGGTATTTAACATACTGAAGCTCCGCACGAAGACAGGCTATGCAGAGATGACTTGGGTCGGTCCCAGACCGGCGCTGTGGAACCAGTATGATCTGATAGAAGAGCGTGATAAATATGGCGCAAATGACGTATATCCCGGTCTGATCGGCTGGGCGCAGGTAAATGGACGTGACGCCCTCGAGATACCGATCAAGGCGAAGTATGACGGCTACTATGCGCATCATATCGGGCCCGCCATGGACTTCAAGTGCATCAGAGGAGCCATAGGCGTGGTCTTCTATGACAAGAACGTCATCGAGGGCGGAACAGGCGCTATGGAGTTGCCTTCGGCCAGACCGAAGATGCTGATCGCGACCAACCATTCATACATGCTCTGGAGATTCAGAAGAGAACTGATCGAAGAGCTGATGAAGGACCGAGACGTAGTACTGGCTATGCCATTTGTAGGGCACGAGCAGGACTTCATGGATATGGGGCTGAAGTGCATCGATACACCGATCGCCAGAAGAAACATTAATCCGTTCAAGGATCTGGCACTGTTCAAACAGTACAGGAAGATATTCAGCGAAGAAGCTCCTAACCAGGTGATCACATACTCGATCAAGTCCAATATATATGCCGGATATGTCGCAGCTCACAGATATATACCGTATTATGTCAACGTGCAGGGTACTGGCACAGCGTTCCAGAAGAAGTGGCTGGCGCCTATAGTGACTGTCATGTACAGGACTGCACTAAAGAGAGCTGAGAAGGTATTCTTTGAAAATCAGGCCAATCTGGACGAGTTCCTGAACAGGAAGATCATCCCTGAACAGAAGGCAGTGCTCCTGTCCGGTGCGGGGATCAATCTGGAAACATATTTATATTCGCCATATCCCGGCAATGAGACAGTGCACTTCCTGTACCTGGGCGGTGTTATGAAGGAGAAGGGCATGGATGAGCTTCTCTACAGCATCAGAAAGCTGCGCGAGGAAGGCAGGGACTGCGTGCTGGACGTAGTAGGATTCTACGACGACGAAGAAAATTACGAGCAGCAGGTAGCAGAGTTAGAGCAGCTTGGAGTTGCAAAGTATCATGGATTCCAGGAAGAGCCGAGGCCCTACTATCAGATGGCAGACTGCGTAGTGCTGCCCAGCTACCATGAGGGCATGAGTAATGTATTGCTCGAGGCAGCTGCTACAGGCAGACCACTGATCACCAGCGACATCCCGGGTTGTAAAGAGAGCGTTGAGAACGGCCTGAACGGATACCTGGTGAAGGTAAAGAGCAAAACAAGCCTGCTGGCTGCTATGCGCAGGTTCATGAATCTGTCTGTTGCTGACAGAGAGCAGATGGGCAGAGCAGGACGCAGCAAGATGGAGAAAGATTTCGCAAAAGAGATGGTCGTAGAGATGACCGTCCGGTCTATCGAGATATAATGGGGACATTTAGTTTGACAAATTATTGGATGCAGCTGGTATGGATCTTCCTCGGAGGAGCCCTGCTGGCCTTTGTGATCCCCAAGCGAGAGGAGATAGTGTCTGGAAGATTGGAGCTGCGCTGGAGACCGGTGGCAGCTATTTTGCTTGTTATACCGTATATATTGTGGGCGGGGTTCAGATCGAGTTATTATGGCGATACTGGAGGATATATAGGATCGTTCAGAGCTTTTCCGTCTTCTATCCTGGAGATACCGGAATATCTTAATACCGTAACAAAAGATAAAGGTTATCCGGTTTTTGGTACTATTATCAAATCAATAATCGGTAACCATTATGTGATTTACTTTTTAATTGTTGCAACTATTCAGCTAATTATTTTAGCATTGATATACAGGAAATATTCAGAAGACTACTGGCTCAGCATATTTATATTTGTGGCATCTACTGACTATATGTCATGGGTTCACAATGGTATGAGGCAATTCATTGCAGTAACTATTATCTTTGCAGCAACTCCTCTGATCCTGAATAAAAAATATATGTGGGCGTTACTGTTGATACTATTGGCATCTACATTCCATATGTCTGCATTGCTGATGATCCCGATATTTCTGATAGTTCAGGGACGGGCCTGGAACTGGAAAATGTGGGCTTTACTCCTGGGAGCATTAGTTGTTCTGTTTTTTATTGATCAGTTTACTGGTTTATTAGATACAATGTTGTCTGATACTCAGTATGAGAATGTAGTATCTGACTGGATTGAATGGGAGG
>JAZUNG010000086.1:0-17919 GCA_045604025.1 Lachnospiraceae bacterium
TACCGGTCAGCCTGGGGGTCGGAACCGCCTCAAGCAGTGCCTTAGTATAAGGGTGCATGGGGTTTTCAAAAAGCATATCTGTTGCGCAGTGCTCAATGATCTGACCCAGATACATAACGCATATATCGTCAGATACATACCTGACAACCGACAGGTCATGAGTGATGAACATATATGTCAGCTGCTTCTTATCCTGCAGTTCGTTCAGCAGGTTGAGGATCTGTGCCTGGATCGATACATCCAGGGCACTGACAGGTTCATCACATACGATGAACTCAGGGTCCAGTGCCAGTGATCTGGCGATAACTACTCTCTGTCTGAGGCCTCCGTCCAGCTCATGCGGATATGAGTAGATCAGTCTCTGAGGGATACCTACAGTCTCCATCAGGTCTTTGATGCGCTCTGCCCTCTCTGCCTTGGTGAAGTTCGAAGATCTGAACGCCTCACCTATCAGCTGCTCGATATACATTCTCGGATCCAGTGACGAATAAGGGTCCTGGAAGATGATCTGCATCCTGCTTCTCAGCTCTGACAGCTTCGCCTTGGATACATCAGTGATATCCTCGCCCCTGTAAATGATCTGGCCGCTCGTGGGCTCCAGAAGGTGCAGCAGGACTCTTCCCAGTGTGGACTTACCACAGCCCGACTCACCTACGACACCTATGGTCTTTCCCTCAGGGATAGTGAAGCTGACATCATCAACCGCATGCAGAGTGCCTCTGGCAGTTTGGAAATACTTTTTCAGGTTTCTGGTTTCCAGAAGATCAGCCATTCTTATGTACCTCCTTTACAGATTTAAGGAAGCATCTGCAGAAATGTCCGGGTGTGACTTCCGTAAACGGTGGTGCCTCCACTGCACACCTCTCGGTCGCATACGGACATCTCGGATGGAACTTGCATCCCTTCGGCATATCCGCGGGGTTCGGCGGCAGTCCCAGTATGGGCTTGAGCTTCTCTTTTCCGCTGGCCATATCCGGAAGGGCTCCGAAAAGACCTTCTGTATATGGATGCGCGGTCTCGTTAAATATATGTTCCTTACTTCCTGCCTCAACGATCTCGCCTGCATAAACGATAGCCACGTCGTCGCAATTCTCCGCAACGATACCCAGATCGTGAGTTATCAGGATCATGGATGTACCATGTTCTTCCTTCAGTCTGTAGATCAGATCCAGAACCTGAGCCTGGATAGTCACGTCCAGAGCCGTGGTGGGCTCGTCGGCGATCAGTATCTCGGGATTGCAGGCCAGTGCTATAGCTATGACAACCCTCTGTCTCAGACCACCTGAAAACTGGTGAGGATACTCGCTGTATCTTTCAGCAGGGATACCAACCATGTTCAGCAGCTCTATGGTTCTCTTTTTCGCTTCCGAAGGGGATACCTTGAAATGCTCGCTGTATGCCTCTTCGATCTGATTACCGATCGTATATACGGGGCTCAGAGCTGTCATGGGGTCCTGGAAGATCATGGAGATCTTGCTTCCGCGGATCTTGCGCAGCTTCTTCTCCTTCATCTTCAGCATATCCTCGCCTTCAAGGACGATCTCTCCTCCGGTTACCTTGGCAGGAGGATTCGGCAGGATGCTCATGATCGCTTTGGCGATAGTGGTCTTTCCTGCACCGGTCTCTCCGACGAGTGCCAGGGACTGTCTTTCCTTTAATGTAAATGAAACACCATTTACAGCTTCGACGGTCTCACCGCCTGCGCGGTACTGTACCCACAGATCCTTGACCTCGAGAATAGTTTTATTTTCATTTATCTGTTCACTCATTCTGTCCCCTCCTTACTTCTTCATCTTGGGATCCAGCGCGTCTCTCAGGCTGTCACCGAGCAGATTCAGTGCAAGTACCAGGATCAGGATAGCTACCAGAGGAGCTATCAGCATATGAGGGAATGATCTGATGAACTGTCTTCCTGCAGACAGCATACATCCCCACTCTGCCTGTGGCGGCTGAACGCCCAGACCGATGAATGACAGACCGGCTGACTGTACGATGGAGTTCGCAACTGTCATGGTAGCCTGTACGATGACAGGAGACAGTGAATTCGGGAAAATATGCTTCCTGAGGATCTCGCCCTTGGAGAGGTCCATCGCCCTGGCTGCCTCAACATATTCCATATTTGCTACACCCAGACTGGCCGCTCTGGCCATTCGGGCAAATCCCGGAATTCGCGCTATCGAAATAGCTATGATACAGTTGATCAGACCGATACCCAGTGCAGCTGAAATCGAGATGGCAAGCAGCATGTCAGGGATAGCCTGAACGATATCGCATATACGCATGATAACGGTATCAGTGGTCTTGCCCGCATATCCTGCGATCAGTCCCAGAGGGATACCTACCACACATGAGATAACGGTTGTCAGTGCACCGATGAGCAGTGAGTTTCTGGCACCCCAGATCAGACGGCTCATGATATCTCTTCCCAGTTCGTCGGTTCCGAACCAGTGCTCTTTACCGGGTCCTGCCAGAGTATTGGTCAGGTCCATCTGATCATATCCATAAGGTGCGATAACAGGTGCGAGTATGGCAATGATCACGATCAGAAGGATCACTATGGAGCACACTACTGCGACAGGGTCCTGTCCCAGTCTGTGAATGATCATACCTATCTGTGTACGCTTCTTAGGCGCTTTATCTGTACTTCCGGCAAATCCGGCTGTTAATGTATTTGCCATAGTCCTTTACGCCTCCTTCGCCAAACGTTTCTTCTTGCCTGTGTCGAATCTTGCCCTGATTCTCGGGTCAACTACAGCGTAGATGATATCAACCAGCAGCATGACGATACTGAACGCGAGCGAAAGGAACAGCACACTTCCCTGCACCACCGGATAGTTTCTGGAATTAATAGCCTGTACCATATAACTGCCCAGGCCCGGGATCGAGAAGACCTGCTCCATGACAACTGTTCCGCCCAGGCTTCGTCCGAAGTTGGATCCTATGATGGTGATGATAGGAATCAGAGCACTCTTCAGCTCATGCTTGAAGATAACCTTGGCATTGGAAATACCCTTGGCTCTGGCTGTAGTCACATAGTCAGAACGGATAACCTCCAGCATACTGGATCTGGTCTGTCTGGCAAATCCGCTGGATCCGGCTATAACATTTGAAATAACAGGGAGTACCAGATATTTCAGTGAGCCCCATCCATTTGCCGGGAACCATCCCAGTCTGAGTGCAAATATAAGTGAGAACAGAAGCGCAATAGCGAATCCGGGTACCGAAGCGCCTATCAGCGCGGCTGCCATAGCCAGCCTGTCACCCACTGTATTCTGGTGGGTCGCCGCAATGATACCCATACCTACGCCGAATATGATCTCAAAGACTATACCGACCCCCGTCAGCAGCAGTGTAACCTTGAACCTGGCCCAGATCTCCGTAGATACGCTGAGACCTGTCTTCCATGATGTGCCCAGACTGTGGTCAACGATCAGCTCTTTCAGATATCTTCCGAGACGTACGAAATACCCGTCATTCAGGCCATATTTTTCTCTCCACTCCCACTGTTCCTGAGGGGTTGAATCCGCTCCTGCAAATACGGTGGCGGGGTCACCCTTGGTGAAGTAAAGGAGTGTGAAGATGATCAGAATAACGCCCAGCATGACCGGGATCATCCACAGTACTCGTCTGATAATGTACTTAAACATTGTCTAACCTCTCCCCTATGATTCTTGTCAGGCCGTCTTGCCGCAAGCGGTAAGCGATGCTTCGCTGTATGTCAGACTGACCATTCCGTTTTTTACACAATATGTTCTGTTTCCGGGCTCGTCGCTGCAGAATCTCCCTTCAGCTCTCTCGGCAGAGGCTGTACCGTTCATGATCTGCTCTGCAGCTCCGATGAGATCCTCCAGAACCTCATACGGCAGTGCTTTTGGCGCGTGTCCACAGAAAAACATGGTATCTGAGTTCACATGCCTCTCAATATTTTTCAGATCCTTATACACATAGCTGATCGGCGTGTATGACGGTCTGTGTTCTCCAACCAGCATCGCCTTAGGCGCCACAGCGTCTCCTCCGAACAGTGCGTTCTCTTCGGGGCAGTACAGAACTACCGAACCTTCAGTGTGCCCTACGGCTGAAAGGACCTCCAGAGTGACTCCGCCCAGATTGAACACATCACCTTCGAACATGGGTTCAAATGAAAATGCGCTGTTGTCCGTCATTTCCCTGTCAAAGACTTCCACGATGGAAGGATCTTCAACGATCGCGTCCTGAAGGTCTCTGATCCTGGTCTCTTTCGCCAGGGCCCACCAGCAGTGGATCTCATCGGCAGGGTTCATATAGATCTTGTCAAAAAGGATTGCCGCACCCGCATGATCCGGATGCATATGAGTAAGAAAGCATATGACAGGCAGATCCGTAATCTGGCCGATCAGCTCGCGCAGATTGCCTGTCGCACCCATACCGGTGTCAATGATCGCAGCCTCTTCATCGCCCAGAATGAGCTGCATGACATTGTTGTGTCCGCCGTAGGATGCAATGATCAGATATATTCTGTCTGTGATCTTTTTGTAAGAATAATGATCCATCTTGATTCTCCGAATCTGTTTTTGCCATTATTTGATTCAAAAATATTCCAACCATATATTCTTTACAATTCCATTTCCAAATCTCTCATGCACAAAATGCATATTGTATGCCGAGAATGATCTCAGTGTTTGGATTTTTGCATTTCTGATATTTGAATATGGGATTTTATCTTGTTAAAATAGACATACTATCATGAGGGATGACATATGAACTTCGAGACATTCTATGAATTTGTTGTACTTGCCGATACCGGCAACTACGAGGAGGCTGCGTTCAAACTGTTTACAACGCAGTCTACTTTGTCCAAACATATCATGGGCCTGGAGGATCAGCTGGGAGGCACTCCTCTCTTCAAACGCGGAAGAAACGGCAGCGAACTGACAGGCTATGGCAAAAAGTTCTATATATACGCGCAGCAGATAGTCAATCTGTATGACGATTTTGTCAAGGAAACCTCCGGAACCAATAAAAGCAGCCATACCCTGCATATAGGCTATGCCGCCGGAATGGACTCATATGGATTCTTTGAGATCATAAAGGCATTTTGTAATGAGCATCCTGATTACAACGTGTTCATGGAGGACGAAAGGATAGCCCGCAAGCTCCACAATGGTGAAGTGGATGTGGGGCTTCTATTTGAAGACCAGAGCAATACCGATCTGGCTTCCGAGCTGATCAGGCATGACAGACTGGTTCCTATTGTTCCGGCCGATCATCCGCTGGCAGGTGCAGGGAAGATCAATATAGTTCAGCTGAAGGAATATCCGTTTGTAATGTTTCCTTCCAAGCTGTTCCTTCACGACAAGTGTATGGAATACTGCGCCAGGCACGGATTCTATCCGCGTATCGCTCATACTATCGCAGCGTCTGACCTCAGCACATTGATCGGATTTGTAGCGCAGGGATTCGGTGTGTCGGTAATACCTGAAAATGAAGCGCGGTTCTGGCAGAATGATGATTTCGTCATCTTAGAGCCCACGGACAATTTCCTGCTGAATATCTGCATTCAGTACAAGCAGACGCACATGCTCACAGAAGCTGAAAATGAATTCATCAGATACATGAAAGACCACACAGAAGACCCTTACCGCACAGAATAATATGGATACTAACTATATAAAAGAATTCTTAATACTCAAGGAAAATGAGAACTTCCTCAAGGCTGCCAATGTCCTGGGCATCACCCAATCTACTCTCTCACGTCATATTCAGGCGCTCGAGAACGAGATCGGAAAGCCCCTCATCAACAGGAGCAGTCATTCATTTCAGGTGACCGCTGCAGGGAACGCGTTTACGGTATTTGCGCTTACTCTGCAGGAAGCACAGAAGAATCTGGTAAATGACCTGGAAACCTCCCAGAGACACTCAGACAGCTTTTTGAATATCGGAATAGTTCACGGCCTGAAGAATTATGGGATCATAGATATGCTGAACGCATTTCACCGTGAGAATCCTGAGATCTATCTGAATATACATAATGATCCCGGCTCAGAGCTGGTTCACAATCTGGAGCACAATCTGGATGACGTTGTATTCGTGTGGGAGCATGACGGACCAAATATCAGCCAGAGGAGCCATTTCTATTACAGAGACCACTATGTGCTGCATATACCAGAAGGCCACAGACTCTGGGGAAAGGACCCTGTTCATTTATCCGAACTGCAGAATGAGAAGATCAGGATCAGGAGTCCGCAGTATTCCCGGACCCTGATAAACATCAAGCAGGAATGTCTGGAACTGGGATTTGATATCGATCTGATCCCTGAGAAGGGTTACTGGATGTCCGCAGAGGAAAGCTATCTGTATCTCTCCCCTGCCAGACAGATCGACAGGATCAGACATACCGGAAGCTACAGGATCGCTCAGGTGACACCTGAGATCAGCCAGGATCTGGTCATGAGATACAAGGCAGGCGACCTGTCCGAGACTACATTGAAACTGGCGGAGTTCATGGACAACTACAAGCCCGAGATGCGAAAAGCGGCCCCATAAAGAGGCCGCTTCTCTGTGATGTGATGAAATATATCATGACTGAAAAAACGTTGTTGTTCATATCTTTACCCACATGGCAGGTCTGACTCCGCCTTCAGGAATAT
The DNA here is from genome assembly GCA_045604025.1 of Lachnospiraceae bacterium. GTDB lineage: Bacteria > Bacillota > Clostridia > Lachnospirales > Lachnospiraceae > RGIG5612. The sequence goes on from JAZUNG010000086.1 coordinate 6,627, forward strand.
TCAGGCTGTCTGACATGCCGTGATAGTCGATCATACCGCTCTGGTCCACGCATGCATTTACATCTGCTGCCTCACCCGGCGTGCGCAGATGCCACCAGATCTTCTCATCTCCTCTTCCTAAAACTGTCCTTCCGGCCATCAGGTCTCCGAATCCGCCCAGATACAGTTCACACTCTTCTGCGCTCAGCAGGAATACTCTGTCCTCAGTAGGATTGCCACCGCTGATACCATACTTCCCATTGGAGCGGGTTTCGTTCCGTACGGTCAGTATGCAGGCCTTCTCATCATCAGAAAACGTCTTCCAGATAAACTCGCCGTTCAGATATGCACGGAGGTCCGAGGTCTCCCATGTGACCGGACGGGCTTCCTTACAGTAAGGCATGATTTCGTAAATGTATTTACTGAGGAGCAGCTTTCTACCGTCTTTATTTTCCAGGATATACCATTCTCTTCCGCCGAGGTTCATGGTGCTTAAGGTGGATGCCTGCGCCTGCGCATCACCCTGTCCGGGGCGGAGTGCCTCTACAGCCTCGCCTGCATGCATCCTGTTCAGGATATCTGTGGCCAGCCTGACCATTTCTTCAGCTGCTCCCGGTGCAAATGCAGACCTCTTCGTCTCCCATGTGCCCACACCTTCGTTGAAATCATAGGCCTTAAGGTGCGGCATGTATTTGCCGTCACCGTTCAGAAATGACATCATCAGCGTGTGTGCGTATGGCGATGCTTCCCTCAGTTGAATTCCTGATGCGCAGTCAACCTCCTGCTTCACACCGCACAGTGCTATATCGCCTATGGTCATGAACTCGACAGGCACGACCACCTCTCCGTCACCTGCCTTGTTGGCATAGCTGAAGTATGTGGCTGTGGTGTGGATGGATGTGTCTGCGCAGGCTTTACCTGTGCTTCCGGAAATACTGCTCATGATCTCCAGCGCGTCTGCTCCCATTTCCAGACCCTGCTCCAGGACCAGCTTGATACCTTCCTCGAATCCGATATCTATCACTTTCCAGTTCCCGTCCGCGTCATATCCATAATACATGGCTGTTTTGCGCGGATACTGGTCGCCTGCTGCGCTCATCGCGAACAGACACGGTGCTCCGGTCTCAGCCTCCACTACCTTGCAGGCTACACCTGGTACCTCAGAGTTCATCAGACGGTTACCGACCGATTTACCGGTGGTACACAGGCATGAAGGCTTCATATCATAGCTGATGAAGGTGCACAGAAGGTTTGAAGGATATTTTCTGCCAGCTGCCTGTTCACTGCAGGCACTGTCAGCCTGTACCGTTCTGCAGGCCTTCTCCAGAGTGATCACTGTCATCAGCGTATCTGTCTCCAATGTGCTTCCCGGACCATAGTACGGCCCCTCACCTGGATGACCGGGCTCTGTGATATTCTTGTTCGCGCTCACATGACACTCACCTGTTCCCACGCTCATCCGGGCTGGCTGGAATGACTCTGCTGCCTCATATGCCGCAGCTTCTACTGCATTCATTACGGCAATGTTGAACATCTCAAACTTCACCGGATCTCCGGGTCTGTGAAAGAACCCGAAGCTGTGCGTAGTATGTACCCAGACATTATCAGAAGGTACATCACAGATCGCGGAAATGCAGCGTTTGACAGACTCTACCAGATCTGCAGGGGTCTGTGCGATCTCCATCGTGCATATGGCTGCTCTTCTGATATCTTCCAGCAGCAGGATCCTCACCATCGGGAAGTCCGTGATCTTTCTGCCCTGATAGTCGAATTCATAAACGTCACCGGTAAATCCATCCTCGTAAGTGATGTTTCCGGCCTCGTCATAATTGATAAAAAACTTCTTCGGCAGCTCCACTGCTCCGCAGCCAGCTCCGGCATATAATCCTGACATTTTTGTAAAACCTTTCCTGATAAACCTTCGTATGTTCAGACTATATCCCAACCAGCTGTATGATACCATTCCACTTATGTTTTGACTATGCACAATTTGTATACTCCGCCAGGTAATAATGAATCTGTTAATGTGAAAGCGCAGTATGTCCGCCGGAATATATTATCGACTGGCCGGTGCGGGATCCCTCAGATATTTGTCTTTGACTGATCTGGTTTTAAATGTTAAAATAAGCTGACTGTTCTGAAGCAGGTAAGGCGTGTGTAAGCTGGTCTGTGGGGAACAGTTTTTTATTTAGTGGGGATACCGTCATTTCACATTTAAGCTGGCTGGAATGCTGTCATCTCACGTCAATCTACTGAAAGAGGAAAACAACTTGGATAAGAGAAAAAGCGGAACTTTTATCATCATTTCTATCATACTGATCGCAGCGTGCCTTAGGGGACCCATCACCGGAGTCGGTCCTTTGATCACCACATTTCAGGCTGAGCTGGGGCTCTCAGCATCAGTCGCAGGACTGCTCACCACGCTGCCGCTGCTGACATTTGCAGTTGTTTCATTTGTGACCGGAGCCATCAGCCACAGGCTCGGTGCAGGACGCACCATGCTCTGCAGCCTGATCACGCTCTTCATAGGTCTCCTGATCCGCTCCTTTACAGGAACTGCAGGACTCTTCATCGGAACCGTAATAGTAGCTATCGGCATTGGCATCAACAATGTCCTGCTGCCTGCGGTCATCAAGGCGCGCTTTCCTGACAAGATGGGACTGCTCACCGGTCTCTACACTACTCTGATGGCGGGATTTGCGTCACTTTCTACCGGAACCAGCGTTCCGCTGACACTGGCCTTCGGCTGGCACATCGCCCTGTGTATCTGGGCTGTTCTGGTCGTACTGGCGATCGTTTTCTGGATCCCGAATACAGGAATGAGATTCGATGAGGGAAATGCTGCAGGCCGTTCTGCCAGACGCCGCTCAGTTGCAGCCTCACCCATCACCTGGTATATCACTCTGTACATGGGATTCCAGTCAATGGTGTTCTACTTCAGTGTAGCGTGGTTTTCAACGATCCTCCAGAGCTTCGGCTACACCCCGCAGACCTCCGGGATACTCAACATGGCCATGATGCTGTGTGGTCTGCCGGGTTCATTCCTGATGCCCATCATCGCGAGCAAAACTAAACATCAGTCCCTCTGGGGAGCGTTCATCGGACTGCTCTTTATCATCGGTACCATCGGATTGATGTATGCATATACTATTGTTGGTCTGGTCGTGACCATCATTACGTTTGGTTTCGGAACAGGCGGATGCATCGCGTTCTGCATGGTGCTCTTCGGGCTCCATACGCATAATGCTGAAGATGCCACTTCATTGTCATCACTGGCACAGGGCGTCGGTTATATATTCGCGGCTGTGGCTCCCGTACTGATCGGACGTGTGTATGACGCAACCGGCAGCTGGACTGTGCCGCTCATCATCATGATCGTGGTTGCTGCAGCCACACTCGTTTCCGGTTGGCTCTCGGGCCTTGACAAGATGGTGGAGACTGACTGAGAAGTATATTTGAAACATGAAGTGGGTGAAAACATTCAGTCTTCACCCACTTTTTATTGTTACTGATGATTCAGTTGTTTGAATTTGAGATATCACTGATACTCGGTTGAACGCGCTGGTATTCAGTATCTCGTTGCATTCTCATAGCTGCTTCAGCGAATAGTGTTCAGGAACTGCAGCGTCTCGTCAAATTCCTTCATGGAGATGCTGGTGTGGTTCTGCTGCCAGCAGAATCTCCAGTCCACCCTGATGTCGCCCTGCTCTTTCTGCCTTTCCTCCAGCAACAGGCAGAGATTCAGGAAGATTGCGCCGGTCGTCTCGTGATGGCCTCCATCACGCACATACCAGTACGGCGCGATGTCAGCGGCTTCTTCACCCCTGAGATATCTGTAGGTATCCATCAGTCGGATAGCATATGCATTCTGACCGGCCTCGCTGATCCATGCGTCTGCGGTCTGTCTGTACTCCGCCCCCACCGCCAGATCAGCCTGAGCAGTGATATCTGCTGCCTCCCTGACGCTCTCACCCAGGCATGTTGAAAAATGTCTGGTCCTGCCATCAGGTGTTCCGAATGCTTCATTCTCTCTGGAAGGATTCTCAGAAAATCCGTCATAGCAGCCCACATATTTCATCCAACGGCCAGCATTCCACTTGATATAAGACCCGAAGCTGTTGATCACTGCACTACCTGACTTCAGTTCTGCCAGTCCTGCATTTTTCTCATCTGCAAGCCACGCTGCCTTCTCGTCATCCGTCATATCTGCCAGATAAACATTCAGCGATTCATTCAGTTTCTTCAGCATATATTTCCGATAGCTGCCGTCTTCTATAGTCAGCTTCGTGCCGGACTCAGGATCCTTCAGGTTCAGACCGCCTATATAACTGATATATTTATCCCTTGCGCACTGGCTGACGGCCATAGCTTTCGGGTCATCTGCAAACAGCCCATCCACATACTCCGGTCCGAACTGCCATTCATAAGCCACATCAATATGCTCAAAATCGTGGATCGGCGAGTCAACAAATGCGCAGTAGATATCATCTGCGGCAGGTGCGGCACCCATGTCCTCCAGGAACTGATCGAACAGATGACTGTTTCCCGATGCTCCCATCAGCGCGCTGGAGCCACCGCCTGAGCTGCCTCCCTCGCTGATGATCTTGTCAGGGTCTCCTGGAATGCGGCCTTTGTTATACTTCAGATATCTGACCGCGGCCTTGAGGTCCAGTATGGTGGCAGGGATGCCGCCCGGAATCTCTGCAATATCTGATGTGGCTTTATCTGTGCTGATCGTGTGATCCAACGCATTTGCTGCTGCACCTGGATGGACATCGCGTCCCACGTATGTTCCATCCACCACTGTATCACGGCCGCGGACTCCCGGAGATGCCAGCACGAAACCTTCTTTGAGTATCCTGGCAATCACGCTCTCCGGCTCCTTCGGAGCATTCAGGGCACCGACCATCACATGGCCCTTGAATGACCATACACGGTGCTGCTCTTCATACTCCATCTCATAGTCCCACGGCAGAGCTTCACCGACTCCGCCGTCTCTGTGTACAAACAGTATCGGCGCGCTGTGGTCCTCCGCCATGTCTTCCCTTACCAGGATATTCATTTTCTGGATGTCGCGAGCAGCAGGATTTGTGCAATATTCCACAGTATACTGGCGGTAATCTATCCTCACACCCCGAAACTCCACGGAATGTGCCACGTATTTTTCTACATCAAAGATCAGTTTATCGTAATTACTCATGTAAACACCCCCCATAAATCAACTGAATGTTGCTTCTGTACACTCATACCTCTAAACTAAATACAAACCTCTTGGCAGATCATTTCTCTAAATATATCTTATTCTTGTAAATGCACATAACCTTCGCATGGATGTAAATTCTGGGTAGCTGTGTATTGCCTTATGATTAGTATTACCCAGAATCTTCGCTCGTGCGTCGTTATAATACTGGAATTGCCCAGAATCTCCACCTGTGCGGCATTTAAATACTGGAATTGCCCAGAATCTCCACCTGTGCTATATTTCTATGCTAATAATCTTCTCACAACTGTAAAATCTGGACTGCTACGTCTAATAATCTTCGCACAACCGTAAATTCTGGACAGCTACGTCTAATAATCTTCGCACAACCGTAAAGTCTGGACAGCTACGTCTAATAATCTAAGCACAACCGTAAATTCTGGACAACTGTGTCTCATAATCTTCGCACAGACGCAATTTCTGGGCAACTGCCATCAAAAACAAGTGCAGCAGACGCATCAGAATCCCTCCAGCGAGCACAGCATACCCGGTGTCTTCTCACAGAATGCTATGACGCGCTCGATGTCGTCATTGTCCACCATATTCTCGGCCTTGACGTCTGTGTCTCCGAAATGCATGGTCAGCTCACACCCTGCAGCAAACTCCGGCCAGAACGGCAGCTCTCTGCAGGCGTTGCATGCCGAGCAGCTCATCTGCTCTTCTGTCGTCTTGAACGAATCGCTGGCTTCCGGAACATCACAGTTCGGATTGCCGGTCTTGGCGAAATTCGTCCAGTAGGTTCTCAGCATCTCTGCGAGTCTGTAGTCGAACGCCTGATAGCGGTCGTCTATCACATCCAGTGTGCCGAAGATATAGGCCAGCTCAGACGCATGCGGAGTATCTGCTCCGAAAGGCGGCTGTCCATGAGTATAGTATTTGATCTCCTTCGGCGGCTGCTTGCGGTCGAAGTAATAACTGTAGATAGGCCTGTAGCCTGCCTTGATATTGTGCCTGCCCCATGCGATCGAAGGCGACAGCGCAAAGCCCTTGAAATACTGATCATTTCCCTCCAGACCCTTACGGACCTTTCTGGAAAACATCCAGGAATCGCCTGCTACCGTGCCGCACATGATCGGGACATCATGATACTCGCCGTTGTAGATCCTGACTCCCGGAACTCCTGTCAGCGCGCATCCGTCGATGAATGGCTGGAAATACTGCAGGTCGCCGTCATTCATGGTTTCACGGACTGCCGGCATCATGACGTCAAATACTTCCTGCGCATCCTTCTGCATGATATCGTCAAATGACCAGCCCACATGCTCCAGTGTCCTTACGCACATATCTGTAAATTCATCAGCCGGGCGGACCAGGTCTCCCTCGCTGAGCGCTCCGCCTGAATGAACGACCGCCTTCGCTATCTTTCCCTCAGTCAGAGGCGATGTGAGCAGCATTCTGGTAGACATACCGCCCGCGCTCTGTCCGAAGATCAGTATATTGTCAGGGTCTCCTCCAAACGCAGCTATATTCTCTCTCACCCAGTCGAGTGCCGCGATCTGGTCCAGTATGCCGCAGCATTTCGGACCGCCGTTTCTTTCGGTCAGCTCCGGCGTATTGAAGAATCCGAATATATTGACCCTGTAATTGATCGATACATAAATACAGCCCTTGGCGGCGATAGCTTCGCCGTCGTAGCCCCTCTCATTGGCATGTCCGAATGTGAACGCGCCGCCGTAGATCCAGAACATGACAGGGAGCTTCTCATCCGCGCTCTCTGCCGGCGTCCAGATATTGAGGTACAGGCAGTCCTCGCTCATCTCCTTTGCCCCGCCATAAGTCGGCTGGATGGGAGCAGGTGAAAATGTGTCACACTTACGTACTCCGCTCCAGCTCTCGGGCCTCTGTGGAGGTGCAAACCTCAGCTCACCCACAGGCGGCTTCGCAAACGGAATACCGCGGAATATGCTGCAGCCGCCACCTGCAGCCATCACACCCTGCACATCCCCATAATTTGTCCTTACATTGATCATTGCCATATTCTTCCCCCATTATTTATATTTGCAGAAGGGGCGGATGCCTGAACATCCGCCCCCCGCTCAAGGTCTTTCTGCGAAGTTATGTTACAAGACCCTTTACACCTAAAGTATATCTGCATTCAGCTCACGCACTCTGCAGCAGGATACGAAGTGACCCGGAAGGATCTCCTCGAGTACCTGAGGCTCGGCGCATGCATCGGTCACATACGGGCAGCGCGGTGCAAATCTGCATCCGGGCTTCGGATTGACCGGGTTGGACAGCTCGCCTGTCAGCGCGATCCTCTGCTGAGGCGTATGTACATCTACAGAAGGGATAGCTGACAGCAGCGCCTTGGTATACGGATGCAGCGTCTTCTCGAAAAGCTCCTCTGCAGGGCTGGTCTCAACCAGCTGGCCGAGGTACATAACGCTGATATCCTTGGAAATGAACCTGACAACAGACAGGTCATGTGTTACGAACATATATGTCAGCTTGTACTCATCCTGCAGATCCTGCAGCAGGTTCAGTACCTGCGCCTGGATAGATACATCCAGAGCGGATACAGGCTCGTCGCATACGATGAACTTCGGATTCATGGCCAGAGCGCGGCCGACCGCAACTCTCTGACGACGTCCGCCGTCCATCTCATGAGGATAAGCCATTCGAAGGCGCCTTGCGATACCAACCATGTCCATCAGACGGGTTACCTGCTTGTCCAGGTCGCCTCTGCCATACTGCCTGGATATCTTCAGCGGCTCACGCAGTGTATCCTCAACCGTAAAACGCGGGTTCAGTGATGAGAACGGATCCTGGAAAATGATCTGCATATCCTGACGGAGCTTGCCCAGTTTTCTGGAGCTGACCTTGGTTATGTCCTCATCCTGATAGAAGATCTGACCGGCTGTGGGCTCGAGCAGGTGAATGATGGTCCTGCCCAGTGTGGACTTGCCGCATCCGGACTCACCAACGACGCCCATGGTCGTACCTTCATCAAACTTCATATTAACATCATCGACTGCATGGAGCGGTCCGGCAGGAGTGTTAAAGTATTTTTTCAGACCTCTTACTTCTACAAGTGCCATTTATTCAACCCTCCTTCTTCTCTTCTGATCTTGCGACCAGGTTGCCTGCGTGTATGCAGCGGCAGCGATGAGTTCCACCGATATCAGCCAGCTCAGGGATAGCCTGTGAGCACTCCTCTGTCGCATATGGACAGCGGGGATGGAACTTGCAGCCTTCAGGAAGATTGGACGGGTTCGGCATCATACCTGCAATAGGATGAAGTCTCTTCTCTCCCTTGGGTACCATATGCGGCAGTGACCCAAACAGACCCAGCGTATACGGATGTGAGGGATGATCGAAGATCTCGAACTTGTCACCATACTCCACGATCTCACCTGCATAGATGACAGCTACATCATCACATGTCTGGGCAACAACGCCCAGGTCGTGAGTGATCAGCAGCATGGAAGTCTCCTGCTGCCTCTGCAGATCCTTGATCAGATCCAGAACCTGCGCCTGGATAGTAACATCCAGAGCAGATGTCGGCTCATCAGCCAGGATCAGCTGAGGGTTGCATGACAGCGCGATAGCGATAACCACACGCTGCTTCATACCACCTGAGAACTGGTGCGGATACTCCGTGAAACGGGTTGACGGGATACCAACCATTTCCAGCATTTTCTTGGCAGCCTTGAATGATTCAGGCTTGGACAGGTTCTGATGCAGGGCGATACCGTCCGCGATCTGCGCTCCTACAGTCATGGTAGGGTTCAGCGCGGTCATGGGATCCTGGAAGATCATGGAAATCTCCTCACCCTGAATCTTGGTCATCTCCTTGGCAGTCAGTTTGGTCAGGTCCTGTCCTTCATAGATGATCTCTCCACTCTTCAGTTTGGCCGGAGGGACCGGAAGGATACCGATGATAGACTTCGCGATAGTAGTCTTGCCGGCTCCTGTCTCTCCAACGAGGCCCAGAGTCATGCCTTTCTTAATATCCAATGATACTCCGTTAACAGCCTTGATGATCTTTCTGTCCGAGGTGTACTCGACAAATAAATCCTTAACTGACAGCAGGATATCATTCTGCGCTACACTATTCTCGTTAATGTTCTCGCTCATTTAAATATCCTCCTTTCGTCAGTTCTTCAGCTTCGGATCCATGGCATCGCGAAGTCCGTCACCGAACAGGTTCATAGCCAGAACCAGGATGGCAATCGCAAGACCGGGATACAGCAGCTGGTATGGATAACGTCTGATCTGCCCCTTGGCAGCTGACAGCATAGCGCCCCACTCAGGCTCCGGCGGCTGTACACCCAGACCGATGTAGCTGAGGGATGCTGCCATGGTAATGGTATTTCCGACACCCATGGTCGTTGCAACGATCAGAGGTGATACGGTATTGGGCAGAATGTGTTTGAACATGATGGTTGCCTTGGAGCAGTTCTCAGCCTGTGCGGCTTCAACATACTCAAGTTTCCTCTGGTTCAGGAACTGGGCACGCAGCATACGGCAGACGAACGGTATACGTCCTATACTCAGGGCAATGATCGTATACAACAGACCATTTCCGAAAGCGGACGAGATCGCCACCGCCAGCAGCATACCGGGTATGGCCTGCATGACGTCGCACAGACGCATGATGACCTCCTCTACCCAGCCTCCGAAGAATCCGGCTATACATCCGAGGATGATACCGATGATCAGACCCACGATGCAGGCACCTAGACCCAGAACCAGTGTATATCTGGCACCGACCAACAGACGGCTCAGGATGTCACGGCCGACATCGTCGGTTCCCAGAAGATGTTCAGCTGAAGGAGTCTGGTTTTTGTCCTGTACGACCATATCCGCATAGTCATATGGAGCGATCATAGGTCCGATGATAGCGATAATGACCAGCAGGATGAAGATGACCAGACCGATCATGGCGGTCTTACTCCTGGTCAGTCGCTTCAGTACCTCGAGGAACTGACTCTGCTTCTTCGCCTCATCTGCATCCATTATGCCATTAGCTATAAGTGTATCATGCATTTCCGCTCTCATTTACGCAGCCTCCTTTCCTCTGGTATTGTATTTGATACGTTTCTTCTTTATACGGCCACCTCTTGCATACTGCGCCTTGATACGTGGATCGATAAACGCGAATGCAATATCAACCAGCAGCATGATCAGTGAGAACAGTATAGACAGCACGACAACGCTGGATCTTACGATCGGGCGGTCACGGGTCGCAATGCCCTGCTGCAGGTACATGCCGACACCGGCTATCGAGAATACGGTCTCAATGATCAGTGTACCACCCAGAGAGGTACCGAAAGCATTTCCCAGAGTCTGAACGATAGGAATCAGACCGTTCGGAAGCGCGTATTTATAAATGATCGTTCTGCGCGAGAGACCCTTGGCCTTCGCAGTATCGATAAAGTCAGAACGAATGACCTCCAGCATGGAGGATCTGGCCTGTCTGGCCATCTGCGCCAGTACACCCAGAGATCCGCATATAACGGGAAGTATCCAGCCCTGCCACTTCTCTACACCATAGACGGGCAGCCACTTGAGCTGTACTCCGAAGACGAGCATCAGCATCAGTGCCAGCCAGAATGAAGGAATAGAAACGCCGGCCAGAGCTATGATCATGGTCAGCTGATCGCCGAATCTGTTGTGATGAGTTGCAGCGTAGATGCCCAGAGGTACACCAACCAGTACCTGGATGACCATGGCAGCCAGCGCAAATATCATCGTCTTCGGCAACCTCGCAAACAACTCCTGTGAAACACTCTTACTGTTGATCCAGGAGGATCCCAGATCCAGTCTGATAAATGTATCATAGAGGTAGCGTCCGAGCTGAACTATATAAGGCTGATCGAGTCCCAGCTGTTCATACAATGCGTCCTTCTGCTCCTGTGTGACCTGGCCTCCGAGAATGATCTCGGCAGGATCACCGGGAACGAAGTACATCAGTGTAAATATTACTATCGCGACCGCGATAACAACCGGGATCAGCATAAGAATCCTTTTTAAAATGTATCTTATCATTAGATTAACCCCTAATACCCTGTGTAAATAAAAAGGTGCCGCCGCCTCCAGCTACAAAAGCCA
>JAZUNG010000087.1:0-4801 GCA_045604025.1 Lachnospiraceae bacterium
TCTCGATGACGGTCAGTGTCCTGCCGCCCAGATCGATCACGTCTCCGTCCTTCACGATCTCGATGGGATAATCCCTCGGAAAATCGATCCCTTCAAAGCTGGGGAAGGGGATAGTCGCGAGTTCGCTGCTGGCCTGTGTCATATATGCCTTCTCAAAATATGAGTTATTGGCTGTATGATCAAAATGGTCATGCGTATTGACGATGTTTTTGACAGGCTTGTCTGTCAGTGTCTGGCAGTACTCTCTGATATTGCCCGCTCCGTAACCGGAGTCGATGACTATCGCCTCATTGTCGCCCTCGACCAGATAGCTGGAATCACCGTCCGATCTGATCTGCCATGTGCCTTCCGCGATCTGCCGTGACTCGAAATACGGCTCGTCCATGGGAAGCAGCGTTCCGTCCGGGTCTCTCAGCAATACGTTGTGTTTTGATGAAAAATCGATGTTGTTCATGTGGTCCCCCTCGTTGAACAACTGAATGTATGTATAGTATATCCCTTTTCAGGGGTTAATGAAAGAGACAGGAAGAGACAGGGAAGAGACAGGGGACGGTTCTCTGTCTCCCCAAAATAAAAGAGACAGGAAGAGACAGGGGACGGTTCTCTGTCTCCCCAAAATAAAAGAGACAGGAAGAGACAGGGGACGGTTCTGTGTCTCTATGAAAGAGACAGGGGACGGTTCTGTGTCTCTATGATATAATAAATAAAAACAGGGGAGCGTTTATCGTTATGGGTCTTCTGGATATTTTTAAAGCTGATATTGACCAGGGCGTTGAGGAATGCAGGGAGGCGCCGGGGGCAGTGCTCCTGGATGTGCGTCCTGCGTCTGATTTTGCAGCCGGGCATATTCCCGGTGCTGTGAACATCCCTCTGAAGCAGATCGCAGAAATACGAGGCATCGCTGCAGATCCGGACACGCCGCTGTATGTGTATTGCCTGCGCGGCGTACATAGCGCAGCTGCCGTGCGTGAGCTGAAGGCCATGGGCTATACCCGCGTCAGGAACATTGGCGGGATAAATGGATATAGTGGGGATGTGGAAAAATAGGAGGGATGCGAAACATCCTCTGTCTTATCTTAAAAATCCGGAGTTTTCCGGATTTTTTCTTTTGTGGAGGCATAGACGGCCTTAACACGCCTGTCTGTTCATGTATTTACATTTCCATCCCTCCTATAATATGCTCATAAATCCATACCCTGGGTAGTTATTTGGACTTGATAGTCTGTAAACTGTAGGCAACAGGGTATATAGATGATCTGTTTTATGGAAAGGAGCTGTTATACATGTCGTTCTGTGATCTGGACGGGGACGGCAAAGTGACTCCCCAGGAGGAACTGGATACTTACATGATGATGCGGATGGCTGCCAGGGCCGGCAGGAATGGTTCTTCCGGCGGCTATAGGAAGCCGGGCAGCGGATGCATTGGGCCCATGTTCGTGTTCGGAGTGTGCCTCATACTGATCATTGCGGGCATCGGTAGCTGTGCTAGCGGATGCCGCAGTTATTACCCGCCAGCATTTCCTTCTTACACATATTCATCGTCTGAATCGTCCACTTACAGCAGCACACCGCAGCGGAATAACAGTGCGGAGCAGCAGCCGACATCTTCAAGGTCGAAAAGCTCGCCAAAGAGTTCATCAAGGAGCAAATCTTCGGAAGAGTTTGATATGGACGATTTCGCGGATGCAGAGGACTTCTATGAGTGGTACAAAGATGATTTCATCGATTATGAGGACGCCGAGGAGTATTATGAGGAGCATGATGGAGGGTTGAGGTGAGCACACCACTTGTTATTGCACACCGCCCATAAAACCGCTATAATAGCACTGATCTGTCAGGAGCGTGATGAACAGATCCAAGGGAGCGTAACATGGGAAAATCAGTACTTGTATTCGGTATCATTTATGTCATCATCGTAGTGATCATGACCATCATCTTCCTTCTGGGAATGGAGAGGGCGAAGAAGATGATCATGATGGTTGGAACATTGATCCTGGCCATCGCTACGATAGCGTTTGCTATTTTCCTGGTTGTGGTCTTCAAGAATCCCGTCTAGATCAGTCACAGTACTGCTTGCCGGTACATATCTGGAATATTGCAGACTCGGGTTGTAAATGTCTCCGATGTCTGACCTTTACCTTTCGGGAGCTGCGGCGGCAGCTCCCTCTTGTTATTCATAAGCCCCTGAAGTATATTAATATCAGTTACAATAGCGAGCCGGACTGGGTCAACTATTAACAGATTCATTGACATGATATTTAGCGTTTACAATAGCGTGCCAACTGGAGGTCAGAGATGGGCTACTGCACATGGGCCGGGATGAATGAGGCCAATAGAATCTATCACGATACAGAGTGGGGTGTTCCCGTTCACGATGACAGGCAGATGTTCGAGCATCTGTCCATGGAGTGCATGCAGTGTGGGCTCAGCTGGGACCTGATGCTGAAGAAGCGCGAGATCTTCAGGAAATGCTTCGACAATTTCGATTTTGAGAAGATCGCGGCATATGACGAGTCCGACGTGGAGCGCATCCTGAGCACAGAAGGCATGATCCGCTCGCCGCGGAAGGTGCAGGCGATCATCAACAACGCCAGGTGCTATATGAAGCTGCGGGAGGAGTTCGGGAGCTTCTGCAATTACCTGTGGGCATATTCGGGAGGCAAGGTCATCCTTTACCAGGGGCACGCTGCGGGGCCCATCCCCGTGAGCAACGGGCTATCCGACCGGATCAGCCGGGACCTGAAGAAGCGTGGTTTCAAGTACGTCGGCGCCGTGACCATCTATTCACATCTGCAGGCGTGCGGCATTATCAATGACCACGACCGGGACTGCCCTTGCAGGCAGCAGATCATCGACGCCCATCCGACCGTGACCAAGCGCCGCGACATGGAAGTGATGTAAACGCATAACTGGTGGCATAGTACCACCATTACTCACATATCATTCTACGCAGGCTGGCCGAAAGCCCGTTCGAAGGGTGATATAGCATGCAGAAGGCCCGCCATTCCGGCGGGCCTTCATACAGGGGGGGAAAAATGAAAAGTTTTATCTATGTTAGCTGCACTTTCGTGCGGTGTTGTCAGTGTTTTTAAGTTGTTTTCTGTTCTTTATGTGTGTATCATACAGCCTGAAACTTAAGTGAAAATTAGGATTTCCGGAATTATCCTGAAATCATGTTTTTTTGTGGTGGCGCAGCTCGACTTCTGGAGATATGCATAACATATCCGGCGATTTCTTATACATATCTTCGACTTCCTGAGATATGCATAACTTTTCCTGCGATTCTTTATACATATCTCAGACATTCCGAGATATGTATAACTTTTCCTGCGATTCTTTATACATATCTCTGACATCCTGAGATATGCATAACGTTTCCAACGATTACTTATACATATCTCCGCCTTTCCGTGATATTATTGAAATCAGCATAACCACATGTATGGAGCGAAAATGAACATAGAATTATTTGAGGGCCGCCCGCAGACAAACGACGGCCGGCTGCCCAGAGAGATCCGGACATACGATTTTCTGGACCGCCTTGGGATACATTATTTCAGGACCGACCATGAGCCCGCCAACAACATGGAGGCCTGCAACGAGATCGACGCGGTGCTGGGCGTGATCATTTGCAAGAACCTGTTCCTGTGCAACCGGCAGAAAACCAGATTCTATCTGCTGATGATGCCCGGTGACAAAAAGTTCAAAACGAAGGAGCTGTCCGCGCAGATTAACTCCGCGCGACTCTCGTTTGCCGAGCCCGAGGATATGCTGAAATATCTGGACATCGAACCCGGCGCGGTGAGCATCATGGGGCTTATGAATGACAAGGACCACGCGGTGCAGCTGCTGATCGATGAGGACGTGCTTGCTGACGAGGAGCTCGGCTGTCACCCCTGCGTGTGCACCTCAAGCCTGAAGCTGAAGACAGAGGACGTCATCCGGAAATTCCTGCCCGCAACCGGCCACGACTATATGACAGTGCACCTGGTCGGCGAAGATTGGTAGCCAGTGAATATATTATACGGTACACCTGGTCGGCGAAGAGTAACGGCTGAGATTGATACTGCTGCGCGCCATAAATTGTGCATGACGTTGCTGTCATGAGCTTATGAATAGCCAGCATTGTTGTCGGTGAAAAGTAGTGTATGACAATGCCACGCACTTGTGAGCGGCTGAACGCTGCTGGCTGCGCAACCTCCACATGGCAACTGAACGTGGCATCTCTGGCAACATTGCACGACAACTGAGAAAGGACAATCAAATGAGTAAATATCTTGACAGAGCGAAAGAACTGCGTGCGATCAAGTCACCGCATTATAACTGCGGCCAGTCGGTCGTGATCTCATTTGCTGAGGATATGGGGCTGACGGAGGAGCAGGCGTACGGCATCTGTGCCAATTTTGGCGGCGGACTGAAGCGCGCCGCATCCTGCGGCGCCATCACAGGCGGATTGGTGGTGCTGGGCATGTTCGGCATCGATGACCCCGCGGAGTATTACAAAGCGTTGCGAGATAACCACGAAGGCATGCTGGACTGCGCAGATCTGCTCCGCCGCAACAAAGAACTGGGCGGAGAGAAGAAGCCGCACTGCGATGCGTTGGTTTACGAGTGTGTCAGCCTGGTCGAGCAGATCCTGCGCGACCATGGCAAGATCTGACAGGTGAAAGTATAAAGGATCAGATGATTACTGATACATATTTCTGATTTTCGCGAGACATGTTGTAAGCAGGTGGCAAAAAAACCGACTTGTGAACAAAGCACAGCAAGCAGGTGGCAAAAACCCGACTTGTGAACAAAA
>JAZUNG010000088.1:0-2283 GCA_045604025.1 Lachnospiraceae bacterium
GTAGGAATTGTTGACGGCGCTGCGTTTCACACCTGCACGTCTGGCTGCACGGAAAACCTTGGAAGCATCGGTCACCAGGTGTCTGTGAAAGAACTCATATGACGGAGCCTTGGGTGTGATCCTGTCATCAGGGCCTACAGAATATATCATTGCGTCATAGCCTTCAAAAACAGGTACGAGTTCGTCTTCTGTCATTTCAAAAACATCACCGAAACTCACAGGGACCTCCTCAGGCCACCATCCTTCGAGGTTTACATCATCCAGAGCAAAAGCAGCCAGTTCATGTCCCCTCTTAAGTCCTGCCAGCGTTGCATAGTAACCCAGAAATCCGGTGCCGCCTACTATCAATATCTTCATTACGGTATCCTTTCTGATCTGCAAAAAGAAAAGCCTGCAGACCACACAGTCACAGGCTTTTCAAAAATAAGCTTCTGGGCACTAAGGGACTCGAACCCCTGACCCCTTCCACGTCAAGGAAGTGCGCTCCCAGCTGCGCTAAGTGCCCCGACGCAGTTATATTATCACAGATGATATTAAAAATAAAGTATCAAATAACAGTGTTTAGTAGAACTTCTCCACTACCCATTTTGCAGCGAAGTCGAAACATGTTTTCACTGTATCTCCGAACTCACCCGGATACTTCTCGGTTTTCTTCTCCGGATTGAAGTTATGAGTTGCTCCCTCAACAAATGCGATCGTCTTGTCCTCAGTCACGGCATTTCTGTAGATCACTTCTGCTGCAAGGAACTCGTATCCACCTGTCATACCCATGATCAGCATGGGCTTTCTGATATACTTTACGTTTCCGGGAGTGTTGTTATAGCTGGAATCCCAGTCAATACCTTCCAGACCTGTAGCAGTCATCCTGAATCCGTGGGTTCGGACTGTAGCGGATCCGGCGTATGTACGGATAGTGGTGTTATCTGCAGACTGTCCCAGGTAAGGTGTAAGAGACTTCTCGCCTCTTGGTGCTCTTCTGGTATAGATCACCTCATTTGTGATGCTGCCATCGCTGTGCAGCAGAGGATACTCATCCTCTGTATGATTCAGATAACTGATATCCAGCGGGAACAGACGGTTGTTGCGGGAAATAAGCGATCCTCCGGGGATAACTATAGGCTCATCATCCTCATAGGCTCCCTCACCTCTGTTCAGCGCATCCAGTCTTTCCAGTACATGCTCTCTGATCCTGTCGAACCTGGCTTCCTGAGCTGCATTGTATTTTGCCACGAACTCTTCTGAATAATGGGCAGCTCCGGGAACATATCCGTTCTCAGGAGCGAACAGATCGAACTCTTTGTTCAGATTCTTTGCGGAATTCTCATCAGTGACCGCAGGGTCTACGCTGACCAGATACATGGCACCGATACCGAAGTTGGAATCCAGCAACATGATCGCATCTGCCGGTGGCAACGGATCAATGTCAGGCATCTTCACGATCCTGCCTTCATCCTGGAATATAGCAGTACCGTTTTCAGCTACCGCCTGATAGCAGCTCATCAGAGTCGCTCCGCCGCTGTGCCCGAATACCAGCACACGTTCTACCTCAGGAAGACTCTTCAGATATCTGACGTAATCGCCAACCTCCTGGATCTTGTTCTCCAGCGGCTGCTTCGCATTGCTGATATTGGCTCCCATTACTGTAAAGCCGCGCTCTGCCAGAGCAAGAGTTGCGGTATGCGCGTAGTAATTGCCCGATGAATGCATGAGCAGGATTGCCGTGCTGATGCGCTCATCCGGCTCATCAGGCTGATAAAGCACTCCGCCCCTGCCCCTGGAAATAGCTACATAATGATTGTGGTAACTGTACAACTTGTCTGAATATTCCATAGCTGCCTCCTATTATATTCTTATGCTTCCTCCTGTAAGGAAGATTGTCTGGCCGGTGATATAATCTGACTCTTCTGAAGCCAGGAACGCAACCGCATTGGCGAAGTCCATGGAAGAAGCCTTTCTTCCCAGAGGCACTTCCGGACATTCCATAGTAAATGTCTCACCTTCATGCAGATGGTCAGGCTCCATACGTCCCTTTGCGATACAGTTAACAGTAATGCCTTTGTCTGCAAGCGCTGCTGCCAGATACTTCATCATGGAGGTCATTGCTCCATTTGCGACTGATCTTTCAAATCCGAAGCTGTTGTCGCCGGTAAATGCACCTTCTGAGGTCATTAAGATGATCCTTGGGGCGCTGCTCTTTTCCAGATACGGAACCGCTCTCTGGATCATCTTAAACGAGTTGACAACCTGATGGCTGAGCTCATGTTCTATCTTTTCCGGATCAAT
>JAZUNG010000089.1:0-3992 GCA_045604025.1 Lachnospiraceae bacterium
GATGACAGGATAGCCATGATCGCACGCGAAGCCAGGGGCTTCCTGTATATGGTATCATCTCTCGGAGTTACCGGAACAAGGTCCAACATAACCACGGATATAGGGGCAATGACAGCACAGGTCCGTGCAGTTTCTGACATCCCATGTGCTGTCGGATTCGGTATCTCCACTCCCGAACAGGCAAAGAAGATGGCAGATCTGTCTGATGGTGCCATCGTGGGATCTGCCATTGTAAAAATCTGTGCACAGTACGGGGACGCTTGCGTCCCTTACGTAAAAGAATTCGTCAGATCTATGACAGACGCTGTCAGGAGCTGATCTTCATCTCAAATCTGTCTTTCCCTGTATGGGATGGTTTTCCCGCAGGATATTCTCCTCCGAAACAGGCCGTGCAGAAACCGCTGTCACAGCCTGTAAGGAGTTTTACATGCTCCAGATCAAGATAACCTATTGAATCAACTCCTATCAGGCCGGCCACTTCCTGAACACTGTGGTGCGGTGCTATCAGACCATCTTCGCTGTTTACATCAGTTCCGTAATAACAGGGCTTCACAAACGGAGGCGCGCTGACCATCAGATGAACTTCCCTCGCGCCTGCTCTCCTTAACTGTTCCGCTATCCTTTTGCTGGTTGTTCCCCTGACCACTGAATCATCCACCAATATTATCCTTTTATCCCGGACAACTGAACGTATCGGGTTAAGCTTGATATCAACCCCGGTCTCACGCATAGACTGCTCCGGAGCTATAAAAGTCCTTCCAACATATTTGTTCTTTGTAAATCCCAGCTCCAAAGGGATCCCGGAACGTCTGGAGTAGCCGATAGCTGCCTCCAGTCCCGAATCCGGAACTCCTATGACCAGATCTGCACTCACCGGATGCATCCCAGCCAGAAACTCTCCAGCCTGCTTTCTTGCAGAGCTTACGCTCGCACCGTCCAACATGGAATCAGGTCTGGCAAAATAGATATATTCAAATACACAGAAACTCCTGGACGCTGTCTTTCTGTGTCTCTGATCGAATCGGATATCCTGGCCGCTCGCGATCGCTATTTCACCAGGCTCTATGTCTCTGACCAGTTCTGCTCCCACTGCATCCAGCGCACAGGATTCCGATGCAAAGACTATGGTTCCGTCGGCCCTTCTGCCATAGCACAGCGGTCTGAATCCATGGGGGTCTCTGGCTGCAATGAGCTTGGTCGGAGACGATATGACCAGAGAATATGCGCCTTCGATAATGTCCATCGTTCTGTAAAGCGCTTCTTCAATGGAATCCGTCTGCAATCTCTGTTGAACGATCGTATAAGCGATCACCTCGGTATCACTGGTCGAATGGAAGATCGCGCCTCCTTCTTCAAGGGTTTTCCTGAGCTCATAGGTATTGGTCAGATTGCCGTTGTGAGCCAGTGCCATGCGGCCCTTGTGATGGTTGATCACTATAGGCTGCACATTGCGGATATTGTCAGACCCTGTTGTTGCATATCTGACATGGCCAAGAGCGATCGATCCGTCTCCAAGACTTTTCAGATCATCCGGTGAAAACACCTCACTGACCAGCCCCTCGCCTTTAAATGCAGAAAAAACGCCTTCGTCATTTACAACGATCCCGGCGCTTTCCTGGCCTCGGTGCTGCAGGGCGTACAAGCCAAAGTATACTAATGATACTGCGTCCTGCATCGCGCCTGAAACACCAAATATTCCACATTCTTCGTGAATATGTCTGTCTGTACCCACCTGTTCCTCCATCAGATATACACTGCAGTCACATTACTCAACATCCTGAAGGGCTGCATAATCTTCTTCTCCCGTACGGATCTTTACTACCTTGGATACAGGATATACGAATATCTTGCCATCTCCGATATGACCGGTGTAGAGAGCCTTCTTGGCTGCTTCGATCACATCTGCTACAGGGATCTTCGCAACCACTACCTCGACCTTGACCTTCGGAAGCAGTGTGACGTCCATCTCTACGCCACGGTATCTCTCGCCGGCGCCTTTCTGCACACCACAGCCCATTACCTGAGTTACCGTCATACCGGTTACACCCAGATCGTTCATGGCTTTCTTCAGATGATCATATCTGGACAGCCTGGATATGATCACGACCTTGCTGATACCGGTCTCCACAGCAAGGCTTCCTGCAAATGCTTCTCCGCTGCTTTCGAAATCCCTGACAGGGTGAATGACCTGCACCGCAGCGTCTCTGTAGGCTGCTCCGGCATCCTCGTAACTCTCTATGCCCAGGCTGGTATTCTCGTTTACATCCATGGTCATGGTATTTGAAATATCCATGATACTGAATCCTGCATAAGCACTGGGAAGACCGTGCTCTGTGCTGTCCAGACCTACAATCTCTTCATGCTCTGTTACACGCAGACCGAATATCTTCCTGATCGCCAGATATGCCAGTGTGATCGTTACAGCCGTCCACCCTGCAACTGCCACGAATCCCAGTGCCTGCTTTCCGAGCAGATCAAATCCTCCGCCGTAGAACAGGCCTGTCAGTGAATCATTTCCGGGGGCAGAAGTAGTAGCAAAAAGTCCTACTGCCAGGGTTCCCCAGATTCCGTTCATCATATGCACTGCTACTGCGCCGACAGGGTCATCAACCCTGAGAACAAAATCCAGGAACCACACTCCGAATACCACGAGCAGTCCGGCAACTATACCTATAACAGCAGCGCCCAGAGCATCCGTCACATCACATCCGGCTGTGATAGCGACCAGTCCGGCCAGTGATGCGTTCAGACACATGGAAACGTCAGGCTTGCCATATTTGATCCATGTAAAGATCATGCATGTCACTGTAGCCAGCGCAGGTGCTACAGTCGTTGTCAGGAAGATGGAACCCAGCTGTTCCAGACTGGTTGCTGCAGCTCCATTGAATCCGTACCAGCCCAGCCACAGGATAAAACATCCCAGTGCGCCAAGAGGCAGGCTGTGTCCCGGAAATGCATTGACCTTGGTTACTTTTCCCTTTTCATCCCTTACGAACTTGCCGATCCTGGGTCCCAGGATAGCTGCTCCGACGAGAGCCGAGATGCCGCCGACCATATGTATCGCGCAGGACCCTGCGAAATCATGAAAGCCTATCCCTGCCAGCCAGCCTCCGCCCCAGATCCAATGGGCTTCAATAGGATATATGACTGCGGAAATGACAGCAGAGTAAACACAGTAGGAAATAAATCTGGTCCTCTCAGCCATGGCTCCTGAAACGATCGTTGCAGTAGTTGCACAGAAAACCAGGTTGAATACGAAGTTTGACCAGTCAAAATCCGCATATGCACTGAAAATATCAAACCCCGGTTTTCCAATGAATCCGACCAGATCCTCGCCGAAGAGGAGCCCAAATCCCACCAGAACGAATACAACTGTACCGATGCAGAAGTCCATCAGGTTCTTCATCAGGATATTCCCTGTATTCTTGGCTCTGGTAAATCCGGCTTCCACCATGGCAAATCCGGCCTGCATCCAGAAGACCAGCGCTGCTCCTGCCAGGAACCATACCCCAAATATCTGTCCGGTGATCGTACTCAGTAATGTGTCACTCATCTTTCCATCCTCCTATAACAGAAAAGGCGCTTTGGAAATTCCAAAGCGCCTTTGCCTTCTGTGATGCATTCTACACCAGGATTTTATGTTAGTCAATTCTTTTTTGTCATTTTGTGTGTTTTTAATGTCATTTTGGCACATTTACCAACCATATCAGGTGATTCTGCGGTCACAATATGTCATTTTGACATTATATTGTTGTCATTTTAATTTCTGTATATACGACTCATTTTGCCAGAAGCGACACGATCCTGTCTACTGCCTCAACGGTATCCTCATAATTACCAAATGCTGTCAGCCTGAAATATCCTTCGCCGCATGAGCCGAATCCGGAGCCCGGAGTTCCTACCACATGTATCTTCTCAAGCAGCAGATCGAAGAATTCCCAGCTGTCAAAAGGCTTCGGTACCTTCATCCATATATACGGAGCATTAACTCC
>JAZUNG010000090.1:0-5371 GCA_045604025.1 Lachnospiraceae bacterium
ATCTATGGACAAGGTCCTGGCAAATGCAGAGATCAAGACCATGATTCAGGCATTTGGCTGCGGGTTCTCTGAAGGATATGGAAATGACTTTGATATCAGCAAGCTGAGATACCATAAGATCATCATCATGACAGATGCAGACGTTGACGGAGCACATATTGCAACACTGCTGTTGACATTCTTCTATAGATTCATGCCGGAGCTGATACAGGCAGGACATGTATATCTGGCTACGCCTCCTCTGTATAAGGCTATCCCGAGAAAGGGCGAGGAAGAATATCTGTATGATGATGCTGCTCTTGAGCAATACAGGAAGACCCATTCATCCAACTTCATTCTTCAGAGGTACAAAGGTCTGGGTGAGATGGATGCTGAGCAGCTGTGGGAGACTACACTGGATCCTGAACGCAGAAAACTGAAACTGGTCGAGATCGAAGACGGACGTCTGGCATCAGAAGTGACAGAGATGCTGATGGGCTCCGACGTAGCACCAAGAAAAAAATTCATTCACGACAACGCCGCTATGGCAGAGTTGGATATATAAATTTCAGGAGAATACTAAATGTCTGAAGAGATCATTAGAAGTGAATATTCTGAGATCATGCAGCAGTCTTACATCGACTATGCCATGAGTGTTATCACATCCAGGGCAGTGCCGGATGTCAGAGACGGTCTGAAGCCTGTACAGAGAAGAGTCCTGTATGCCATGAGTGAGCTCGGTCTCAGATCTGACAGACCTCACAGAAAGTCAGCTCGTATCGTCGGAGATACCATGGGTAAATATCATCCGCATGGTGATTCATCTATTTACGATACACTGGTCGTACTGTCTCAGGAGTTCAAGAAAGAGATGCCTCTGGTTGACGGTCACGGAAACTTTGGTTCTATCGAAGGCGACGGAGCCGCTGCCATGCGATATACTGAGGCCAGACTGGAAGAGTTCACACAGAACGTATATCTGGCTGACCTTGATAAAAATACAGTGGATTTTGTGCCCAATTTCGACGAGACCGAGAAGGAGCCTGCGGTTCTTCCGGTAAAGATACCAAATGTCCTGGTAAACGGTTCTGAAGGTATCGCAGTTGGTATGACCACCAATATACCTACGCACAATCTGGGGGAAGTTATCGACGCCATGATCGCGTATATGAAGAAGAATTCCATCACCACCGAAGAGCTGATGGAGTTTATTCAGGGGCCTGATTTTCCTACGGGCGGACTGGTTGTAAACAAGTCTGAACTGAAGGATATCTATGAGAACGGAACAGGCAAGATCAAACTGCGCGGCAAAGTGGTTCTGGAACCCGGAAAGCGCAAGGCTGACCGTGACAAACTGGTCATCACTGAGATCCCTTATACCATGATCGGAGCCAATATAGGCAAGTTCATTCTGGATCTGTGTGATCTGGTTGAGAGCAAGAAAACATCGGATATTGTTGATATCTCTAATGAATCTGATAAAGAAGGCATCCGTATTGTTCTGGAGCTGAAGAAAGGCGCAGATCCTGTCAAGCTGGAAAACATGCTCTACAAGAAGACCAGATTGGAAGATACTTTTGGCGTCAATATGCTGGTCATCGCAGACGGAAGGCCTGAAGTCCTGGGATTGAAGAGCATTCTGCAGTATTGTACTGATTTCCAGTATGAGATCAACACACGTAAATATAACACGCTGCTGGCAAAGGATAAGGAGCAGCTCGAGATCAAGGAAGGTCTGATCAAAGCATGTGATATCATCGACCTGATCATTGAGATCATCCGAGGATCACAGAGCGTTGCGATCGCCAAGGCATGTCTGGTAAATGGTGATACCAGTCAGGTAAAATTCAAGTCCAAAGCATCCGAGAAAGAGGCTTCAGAGCTTCACTTTACCGAGGCACAGGCACAGGCTATCCTGGATCTGAGACTGGCCAAACTGATCGGTCTGGAGATCCTGAAACTGAAAGAAGAATATGACGAACTGGTCAAAGAGATCGCCCGGTTTGAGAAGATCCTGTCAGACAAGAGTGCCATGAAGAAGGTCATCATCAAAGACCTCGAGCAGATCAAAAAGGATTATGCAACTCCAAGAAGGACCGAGATCATTGACGCAGAGGCAGCAGTTTATGAAGAAGAAAAGGTCAAAGAGCAGGAAGTTGTCTTCATGATGGACAGATTCGGTTATGCGAAGATAGTAGAATCGTCTGTTTATGAGAAGAATGCACAGACCCTGGAGATGGAGAATAAATATATCTTCAGATGCATGAACACTGACAGTATCTGCGTATTTACACAGACAGGAGTCATGCATCAGGTCAAGGCTCTCAAGATACCTCTGAAGAAGGCGAAGGATAAGGGAGTTCCTATCGATAACCTCTGCAATTACACCAGTGTAACAGAGAATATCATCCAGGTGCTCCCGATGAACCAGCTGAAACTGAGCGAGCTGTTGTTCACTACGAAGAACGGTATGATGAAGTTTGTTGACGCATCTGAGTTTGACGTTATCAAGAAGACAGTTGCAGCCACCAAACTGAATGACGGTGACGAGGTCATCAGTATTGACGTATTTGATGCGTCTGACAGAAAGATATACACTGAGTTTGAATATGAGGATGACTTTGTACCTGTCCTGTCCGGTGGGTCGGATGATGGCGTCAGCCCATTTACCGAAGATGATGATCAGCTGACATTTGAATTCTTCGATCTGGCAGGAGGCAGCAGTGAAACAGTTGCCATTGATGTCGGTGACGATCATCCAGTTGTGGAAGATACTGCAGATGCAGATGGAACACCTGTCAGACAGATAGAGAAGAAGTCTGCATTCACGACAAATAAGATGGTAGTTCTTCAGACCAGAGACGGAGTGTTCCTGCGCTTCAAGCTCAATGAGGTTCCGGAGAAGAAGAAAGGTGCAGTAGGTGTCCGCGGTATCAAACTGAACCCCGGTGATGAGATCGATAAGGTTTATATCATTGGTTTCGGCGGTAAGGATACCATAGAGTACCATGGCAAGGAACTGGAACTCATGAAGATCAAACTGGCCAAGCGTGATGGCAAGGGGACGAAGCCCAGATAAAATACAGTATTCATCATATTATGGGCGGAGGGAAATATATCCCCTTCGCTCATAATGAAAAATCGCGAAGAGGGATATTTTCCCTCCGCCCACTAAATAACACTAATATTGCTTTATATTGACTTAATAATCTGCGAAATATTATGAAAAAATCATATTGCTTATAGCTCGGCTCCGGTAGTAATATATGCAGTATAATTTTTATCAGGAAGGAATGAATGTTATGGAAAGGAAATTAAGAGTCGGTATCTTAGGCGCAACAGGAATGGTTGGACAGAGATTTGTCACACTGCTCGAAGGACATCCCTGGTTTGAGGTTGTCATGCTCGCAGCAAGTGAAAGAAGCGCCGGCAAGACATACGAAGAGGCAGTCGGAGCCAAATGGAAAATGGCTGTTCCCATGCCCGAGAGACTTAAAAACGTTGTCGTAAAGAATCTTAACGACGTTGAGGCTAATGCTGCCGAAGTAGATTTCTGCTTCAGTGCAGTTGATATGGACAAGGAAGCTATCCGTGCATTTGAGGATGCATATGCAAAAACAGAGACTCCTGTTGTATCCAACAACTCTGCTCACAGATGGACTCCTGATGTTCCTATGGTCATCCCTGAGGTCAATCCTGAGCATATCGAGGTTATCAAGTATCAGAAGGAAAGACTGGGCACTACCAGAGGATTTGTTGCTGTAAAGCCCAACTGTTCGATCCAGAGCTATACACCCGCGCTTCATGCACTGAAGGATTTCGGTCCGAAACAGGTAGTGGTCTGCACATATCAGGCTATAAGTGGTGCCGGTAAGACATTTAAGGACTGGCCGGAGATGGTCGAGAACGTTATTCCTTATATCGGCGGCGAAGAAGAGAAGAGCGAGATGGAGCCCCTCAGAGTATGGGGCAAGATCGAAGGTGGAGTAATAGTTCCTGCTGAGAGTCCTGTGATCACTGCTCAGTGCCTGAGAGTCGCTGTTGAAAACGGGCATACTGCAGCAGTATTTGTAAATTTTGAGAACAAGCCTGACAAAGAGACTATCCTGAAGAGATGGGCAGAGTTTAAGGGAGTTCCCCAGGAGCTGGATCTTCCGAGTGCTCCGAAACAGATGATCAAATATTTCGAAGAGGATACCCGTCCGCAGCCTGTACTTGACAGAGATTACGAGCATGGTATGGGAGTTACTCTGGGACGTCTTCGTGAAGACAAGATCTTCGATTACAAGTTTGTAGGACTGTCACACAATACCGTCAGAGGTGCCGCCGGCGGAGCTATATTGCTGGCCGAGCTTCTTACTGCAAAAGGATATATTGCAGAAAAATAAAATCTTAGAGGAAGCAGCAAATGAAGGTTAGAACAAGATACGCACCGAGCCCTACAGGCAGGATGCATGTCGGAAATTTAAGAACAGCACTTTATGAATATCTGATCGCACGCCATGATGGCGGAGACTTCATACTGAGGATCGAGGATACTGATCAGGAACGTTTTGTTGAAGGCGCTCTGGAGATCATTTATCAGACACTGGAAGAGACAGGGCTTGATTATGATGAGGGTCCTGACAAGCCCGGCGACTGTGGTCCTTATGTTCAGAGTGAACGTGTGGATACAGGTCTCTATATGGAATATGCAAAACAGTTGATTGAAAAAGGCAAGGCATATTACTGCTTCTGCAGCAAAGAGCGCCTGGAGAGCCTGAAGACCACTGTTTCAGGCAAAGAGATCATGATGTATGACAAGCACTGCCTGTATCTTCCCAAGGAAGAGATAGAGGCCAGGCTTGCAGCAGGTGAGCCATTTGTTATCAGACAGAATGTTCCGCGTGAGGGAACCACTACATTTGTTGATGATATCTATGGCGAGATCACTGTAGAAAATGAAGAGCTGGATGACATGATCTTGATCAAGTCAGACGGATATCCGACATATAACTTTGCAAATGTTGTGGATGACCATCTGATGGGCATCACACATGTTGTCAGAGGCAACGAGTATCTTTCTTCCACACCCAAGTATATGCTCCTTTATGAAGCATTTGGATGGGAACCGCCGGTATTTGTACATCTTCCTCTGATCACTGATGAAGCGCATCACAAGCTCAGCAAGAGAAGTGGACATTCATCTTTTGAAGATCTGGTAGAGCAGGGATTCCTGCCTGAAGCCATTGTCAATTATGTGGCACTGCTCGGATGGAGCCCTGAAGGCACTGATGAGATCTTCGATATGAAGAAGCTGATCGAGATATTCGATTACAAGCGTATAAACAAGTCACCTGCTGTATTCGATATGGTCAAGCTCAGATGGATGAACGGTGAGTATATCAAGACC
>JAZUNG010000091.1:0-4027 GCA_045604025.1 Lachnospiraceae bacterium
AATGACCCCAGACTGATGGGACTAGGCCCTGTAGGAGCTGTTCCCAAGGCCCTGAAGAACGCTGGTCTTACAGACGATGATATCCAGCTCATCGAGCTGAATGAGGCATTTGCCGCCCAGTCCATAGGCTGCATCAAACAGCTCGGCTGGGAAGACAAGATGGACATCATCAACGTAAACGGAGGAGCTATCGCCCTCGGACATCCCGTAGGATCATCCGGCAGCCGTATCCTGGTCACACTGATACATGAAATGAAAAAGCGTGGTCTGAAATACGGACTGGCCACGCTGTGTATCGCCGGAGGTATGGGACAGGCGACAGTTATCGAGATGCTGTAATTATCTGGCTATGGGCAGCCAGACCTCGAAGTAGCCGGTATTGACACCGTCTTCGAGAACGGAGCAGACCAGATTGCCCCTGGCATTGCCGGTAACGGTATATCCGTTCTGGTCTGCGTATTCGTAGAGATAGTTAATGTGTTCTGAAGAAAAGGCATGCTTGCCGGAGCTTTTGAACACGCTGTGGATACCTTCCACTGATGGAATATGCTCTACGGGTGGTTTGACGGCGACTGAGAACTCATCGACATATTCCATGTCGAGAGAGAAGCCCCAGGCATAGTCATACTGCCGTCGGACCTCAGGGTCATTTGGGATCTCAAAGTAACGCTGAAGGAAAGGCATATAGCCCAGCCACTGCTTTGCGAGCTTCTGCTTGTCAGCGTTGTAGTCGTAGGTCATATCATATCTGTTGAGGTAGCAGATGACCTCGGGACTGGCAGAGATATCGCATTTACCCATCAGTTCCCTGATGCGTGTGACCTGATCGCAGTGCTGCCTTAAGCGGTGCAGAAGGAGCTCCTGATGACGGATGGCATCCATCATCTCGTCCTGCTTCTCTTCGAGCACGGAGACCAGATCCCCATGGTAACATTCACATTCCATGTAGGCTATCTGGGGGATACCGAAGCCGAAGCTCTTGTACCAGAGACAGTCGAGAAGGAAATTGATGTCCCATACGTCGTAGTAGCGGTAATCGTTCTGTTTGTCCTTTGTAGGAGTTACAACACCTTTTTTCTCATAATAGCGCAGCAGATCAGTAGAGATACCCAGTATCCTTGCCACGTCGCCGATCTTGTATTGCATACGGACCTCCTTGGCAGTTTGAAATCTGTTCTGATTATACCATTACATGCCGGGAAGTGCAAAAAGTACGATCAAGCAGACCCGGCGCGTTGCACATTAACATAGTGATCATAATAATAATATACATCTAAGAAAGTGAGGAACTAACCATGGCATACATGCCCCTTGACAAAAGCAAATTCTATCTTGAAACCGAAAAAATGACAAAGATCTATGATCTCAGCATGCCCTGGGGATGGGATACCCCTCTGTGGCCCTTCCCCGGCGCAAGAACAGACCTTCAGTTCCCGCGCGGACAGTATCATGAGCGTTTCCACAAACGTACATGTACCTACACCGGCACACTTCATGCAGCAACACACTGCGACGCTCCCAACCATACTCTTCACGAGGAAGAAGTAGACCGCGAGCGCTATGGCTACACACTGTCCGAGATGCCTCTTGAGCATGCTATCGGAACCGGTGTCATCGTTGACCTGACATGGATGTATGATGAGTTTGAAGAAGCGTTCAACAAGGCCGGCGGCGATCCTGCCAAGATGGGTGAGTATGCAGAGTATCCCGGCAAGAAGGGTACCATCTGGCATATCATCACTCCTGAGGATGTACAGGCAGCTCTGGACAAGGATGGCCTGGAGATCCGTCCGAACGACTTCGTAGTTCTCAATACCGGTTTCCATCGCTACTGGAGAAAGAATAACGACAAATACTTCAACTACTATCCCGGAAACGGCCCTGAGCTGGCCAACTGGCTGATGTTCGAAAAGAAGATCAAGGCTATCGCCGGAACATATGGTGCATCAGATTCTCCTGTATGGCATTGCCCTTGCAAGGAGCAGATGCCCTGGCTCTACAATAACTACAAGCTGGCTACCGGCCGTGATATCGATGTTGATTATCCTGACTATGAGCCCTGCCATCGTCTGTTCGGACAGTATGGTCTGATGGCTATCGAGAACGCAGGCGGAGACATCGACCTGGTAACCGGAAAGCGTATGATCCTCTGCGCATTCCCGTTCCGCTGTGAAGCAGCTGACGGCGGCATGGTACGTCTCGTTGCATGGGAAGAGGGCTCATTCTGATGATCAGATCCATGGAAGAGCTCACACAGGTCGCGTGCAGTACCCCTGCGCTGAAGATGGCTGTTGCCTGTGCGGAAGACGCACCGGTACTCGAAGCCGTGAAACTGGCCTGTGAAAAGAATATTATCATTCCGGTCCTGATCGGAGATAAACAGAAGATACTGGAAGAGGCGGACGCAGCAGGCGTAGATGTAAATGACTGGGAGATCATAGATGTCCCGGAGAAAAAGGACGCCTGCGATGAGGCAGTCCGCCTCGCCAGCGAAGGAAAGATCGCCCTGATCATGAAGGGCATGGTCGATACATCCGTCATCATGAAGGCCGTACTCAACAAAGAGCACGGCCTCTGGGCCGGAGGCGTCTTAAGCCACGTAGGAGTCCTGCAGGTGGACGGATTTGACCATCTGTTTGCGATCACCGACTCTGCTATCAACATTGCACCGGATCTGGATGCCAAGGTTTCCATCATTAAAAATGCGGTGGAAGTAGAGCATGCGCTCGGAAATGCAGAGCCAAAGGTCGCTGCACTGTGTGCGGTCGAGAAGGTCAATGCGAAGATGGAGTGCACTCTGGATGCGGCCAGACTGGAAGAAATGAACAGAGAAGGCCTGATCACGGGCTGTGTGATCGAAGGTCCATTAGCGCTCGATAATGCTGTTTCGAAGGAAGCCGCAGAGCACAAAGGCATCTCAGGCCCTGTTGCAGGATGCGCAGACATCCTGTTCGCTCCGGACCTGGAGGCAGGAAACCTGCTGATCAAAGCCATGGAGTATTTCGGACATGCCAGGAAGGCAGGAGTGATCATGGGCGCAAAGATCCCGATCGCGCTGACATCAAGAGCTACGGCTCCTGAGTCCAAGATGTATACGATCGCCATCTCCAAGATCATTGCCGAGAGCAAGGGGGCACAAAATGCCTGAACAGATCATTGTAATAAACCCCGGCTCTACATCTACCAAGACAGCTCTGTTCATGGGTGCTGAAAAGGTTTTTTCCATCAATGTAAAACATGACGCAGCTGAGCTGATGAAGTATAAAGAAATCGTGGATCAGCTGGATTTCAGAAAACAGGAGATCCTGAAGGCGCTGGAAAATGAGCAGGTGGACATAAGGAAAACAGATGCATTTGCGGGAAGATGCACAGGTCTGCTTCCCATGCCCGGAGGTGTATATGAGGTAAACGATCTCATGTATTATCACGGCAGCATAGGAATAGGCAGCAAGCATCCCGGCAATCTGGGTCCCATGATCGCCATGGATTTCGCGAAGGAGTTCGGAGGAAGGGCGTTCTGCGTCAATCCGAGCTCGGTAGACGAGTTCATCCCTGAGGCCAGAGTAACAGGCCTGAAGGAGATGTTCAGGACCAGCAGAGGTCATCCCTTAAATCAGAAGGAAGTAGCTATCCGCTACGCGAAGAGCGTCGGAAAAGACTACTCTGAGGTCAACGTCGTGGTCGTTCACATGGGCGGAGGCATCTCTATCGGAGCTCACCGCAAGGGGAAACTGATCGATAACGTAGACTCTACCAGAGGAGAGGGCCGCATGGCACCTACCAGGACGGGAACTCTCCCTGCAGCCAATCTGATCGAGTTGTGCTTTTCCGGTAAATATACCGAGAAGGAGCTGCTGGATCTGGTCATGAAGACCGGTGGCTGGATCGATCATCTGCAGACATCAGATGCCATCGAGGTGGAACAGCGCATCGCGAACGCAGACAGATATGCCGAGCTGATCTTTAACGCGACCGGATATCAGATCGCGAAGGATATAGCTGCCATGGCAGCCGTCATGGATGGAGA